>NZ_JBEPNF010000014.1:0-106878 GCF_040546085.1 Arthrobacter sp. UYEF21 | reverse complement strand
TGCCCACGATTCTCCCAGCCGCCCCTACGAGGACATGGTTATTCTGTCGGCGTTTTAAGAATTAGGGCCTGTCATTTCTGACCCACGCACCTAGGAGTACTCAGCGGGGATTTGGCGCTGTGGGAGGTGCGTGAAGCGGACCCGCTCTTGTACGCAAATCACATCATTACCCTGAAGCGGCTTGCCGAGGATTGCAGGATGGCGCACATCGAAGCAGGCCGAACAACACCGGACCTCTTAGATATGAAACTCAGGGTAAGGACGGGGATAACTCTGACAGCCGCTCTGACTTGGATTGCAGATCAGCGCGGCTTTAGTGGCGACAAATACGACCGCTTGCTACGGGCCAGCAGTGTGGTCCTAGGTGCGGATGGCGCCGTTGTCGCAGCGTGATCAGCAGGGTTCCGATTTCTCCCAAGGAGAGACACATCAACAACTCCAAACACTGCCAAGGAGGCACATCATGGACACATTCGAGAACACCACCATCGCGTCGGCGGCTGGACGCACGGAACCTATTGAGGAGAGTGGCACGCGTCCCGCAAAGCGTCGCGAAAAGCAATCTGTGCGTTCCACCGCGAAGCGTGTAGCCGAGGCCGAAGAACTGTTGCGGAAACGCAAGCTCAAGCTTCGCGAAGAGCAGGAGCTCATGGTGCTGCGCAGGGTCGCGGCGGAGCGTCTGGGCAGCGATTGGTCAGCGAAGAATCGCAACGCGATCTTCGACGCACTGATCGCTGATTTCGCTGTCGCGTAGAAGGGGTTGGGGTCCAGGGGCGGGGCGAAGCCCCGGCCCCTGGCAAGCCGATTTAGTAGGAATGAGCGAAGCGAAATGACTACAAAATCGATGCTTGCCAGTCCAGTTGCTACTCACCCCAATTACCGAAGGGACAGTGAGGAGCAACTGGACACGTGACGGGTGGAAACCGATACAAGGGAGATGAGATGACGAAGGAAACGAAGATACCGAAGGAGCGGGCGGAACACGTCATGTCTTTGCGGCTGACGGACACGGATAGGAAGTTGGTCGAGCACGTCGCAGACACGCTTGGCGTGACTGCATCCAAGGCGGCCAGGCTCATGCTTAGGCGCGCCGACGGCGGTGCGGCAGAGGCTAATGCCTCGCCGGTTATCGAGGAATTGCGCGCGGATCTGGACGACGCTGTGCGTGCGTTTGGGCTGTTGTCTCGGTCGCTCGACAGGCAGGGTGTATTGCTCAACCAAATTGCAAGAAGGGTTAACGCCGGTGCAGCCGTGGATGCGGAAGCAGGCGAGGCGCTCCGCGCCTGTCAGCGGGAATTTTCGAGTGCCCAGTGGGCGCTCGAAAAGAAGCCTGGGCAGATCATGAGCCGGCTCGGGCTTGCTGAGCTTTTGGAGGATGACTCATGGCAGTAACGTCCATCACCGCAACCACGAGTTCCTCGCGGTTGTGCAACTACGTACTCAATGGCGCGGCGCATGACGGCAGTGGAGACCGCCGCTATGTGTTCGCGTCGGGGATCGGCTGCTTCGCTCCGATCGCGGCGAAAGCGTTCGCGATCACTCGGGCCGTGCGCAGCCAGCAGAGCATCATGCGACAGGCCTACTCCGTCGTTCAGTCATTCAGCCGGGAAGAATTCGACATGAATGAACTGGCATCCGCGGAGCGTGTTCATGAGCTCGGACTGGAGCTCGCACGACGTACTTTCCCCGGCCATCAAGTGCTTGTCGTAACGCAGCGCGACGGTAAGTCTGGTCTGCTGCACAACCACATCGTCGTCTCCAATGTCTCAGACCGCGACGCCGAACTGGTCTACCGGCGGAAGCCGCGTAATAACTCATTCCGCGACAAGCTTGCACTGATGAAAGGGGATAGTCCTGATGGCTTGATCGAGGTACGTGAGGAGCGCCCCGCTGGGCGCGCGTTCTCATCGGCGATGGGAAACCGGCACCGTCTGGCGCACGTCAACGACGAATTGCTGGCCGATATGGAGTTTATGCAAAGCCTGGGTTTGACGGCCTACGACAACAAGGCGCTCATGGCAGCGCCGTCAGAAAAGGTGACCAAGGATGATCGTGCCAAGCGCGAGCAGGGTGAATATGTCTGGCGTGACGACCTCAAGCTGATCATCTCCGAGGAGCAGCAGCGGGCCGTGTCAGTGGATGATTTCCGGGACCGGCTCGCTGCTCGCCGCGTCGAGCTGCGGGAGCGTGGCAAGGAGAAGCACTTCTCCTACGGGTTTATCGACGCCGACGGAAAGGCGCGCCAGGCACGATCGCTGGGAGTCCGAGGACTGGGGGTGTCCTTCGGCCGCGAAGCCACGGTGCCCATGGTGGAACGCAACCAGGGCGCCAAGGTCAAGGCATGGCAGCAGCCGGTTGTAGCTGCGAAGCCAGTGAGAGCCAGAGCCCCACAGGGACGTACAGGGCCGCTGCTGGTCGTTCCTGAGCCTGGTGTGGTTCAAGAGAGCGTCATAGTCCCGCCGGTGGCCCCGGAGCCCGATAGTTCATGGAGGGATGATGTGATTGTCGGTCTTAATTTGGTGCTGGATGACGATGACGAATGCCCTGAGCCTGTTTCAGCGCCGGAGCCGCCTGACTATGCACGAGAACCTGCCGTGGCTCCAGAACGCCTGAGAGAGCCGACTGTGGCACGTACTCCAGCTGTGAAGCGTGTGTCGGTTGTCAGGATGCCAGAGCACAAGCGCGCCTTGGCTCTGATCGAAGACGAAGGGAAACCTGGTGATAAAGACGACCGCTCCCTGTAGCAAGGCCCGCACCTGTCGCACGCAGGTGTGAATGATCCTGGGGCTGCGGGAAATATCCGGAACCCAGACGCTAATAAAGAGGTTGGGAAGTGGGCCGCCGTGCACACTTTCCCAGCTTTCCCTCGTTACTCCGATACTCCACGGCAACCAAACACCCCCACCCGAGGTACTTAGAGTCAGGAACTGCCGGCTCCGGCCGGGTTAGCCAAATTGACCGAGTGCTCAAGGAGAGACTGGTGACGTTAGTGATGTTCTAGACCTTAATTTTCTACATGCGCGCGTATGAGAACTCAGGGATCTGAACTTCACCAACTCACTTACGTAACCAACGCATGGAACGAAACTAACGAAACGAAACTAACGAAACGAAACTAAATTCACGATCGTCACTGATTCAGAAGGGATTGCAGAGTCACCGGGACCTGGAGAGCGAGGTGGCAGTTAGGCCTCGATACCCGGGATCAGTTCGGACCATTCGGGCACATTCTGGCCGAGATCCGCCCACGGTTGGTCCGCTTCGGACTGGCTGGTCAGATAGTCTCCAACGTCAGCCCCGAAGTGGGCCAATTGTGAGCGGGACGCGGGATAGCGGTGGGGGAAGTCCCAGTTATGGCCACTATGTGACCACCAGTGACCCGCTGCTGACCATTTCTGGGCCTCAGGCGTCCTGAACTTGTAGCCGTTGGCGGCCGCGTCAACCAGGTGGGCGCTCGATTTCACGCGCGTGCGACACACCCGCGGGATCGATCAAAAAGTCGAAATATAAAGGCGCCATATTTTGCGCGATTCTTTTGGTTTACCAGCCAATAGGCCTGGATCGCATCAGCCCCATAGAGTCATGGCTAGAACGGGATTTTCCGCTGGTAAACGACCATAAAATCACACGATCTGCATATTTTTCTCGCGAATCTGTAATGAATTGGATTGCTGAAGCGGCGCTCCGAAATGGCTATGGTTTGATTATGCAAGAAATTCCGGACACCGGCTTCCTATATATGAAAAATTCCCTTGATGAATACCGGAAAGGCTTGTTCCCACGCGAGGAACTTCTCAATCTCCTCATGCGGGAGATGGCCGCAGCGGAGGACGAAACGGTGATGAACTTCATCGCCGAGGTTCAGAACCAGGACCGGGAAGGTGATCTCTCCTGCGAAGTGACCCGCATCTACAAGCACGTCCGACGCTGGGAATTCCCCGAGGAACCAGAACTATCCAAAGCGTTGCCTGCAGCGATCGAGTGCACTTTCCCGGAACTGATCCAATCCCTTGCCGGTGCGGCGGGACAGTTAGAACGGGTCCGCAACATGCTTGTAGGTGTAATGTGCGTCTCGACCTTCGTGACTCCGACATGGCCGTAGGAGAGGCGCTGCGTCTGGTCACCGAAGAACTGCGAGTCCTGGAGCGAGCATGCCGAAAGATCGGTGACGGAAGCGGTATTGCACCATTGCCCGACGATGAAGGCGAGGACCTGCCTTCGTGGACGTCGCCCGCCGGTTCACCATTGTCCCCGAGACAAATCCTTACGCTGGCGGTCCAGGCCCTATGGAACTACCCTGACTTCTCTGTCACATACGCAGAGGGTCTTCGGGGGCACTCCACGCCGCCCCAGCTGGTCACAGAACGACTTAGGGCCAGAGAGCAACAGCAGATCCTGGAAACGGAAAATCGGGATTGAAGAGCAGACGTGAAAGCCATGCCGCGGCCCTGCCCAGGGTCCGACAGTGCGCCGGGAGTCGTCTGCCGTTTCTGCCGCCAAGACTTGGAGTCATAGGTGAACGAGGTTGATCTTTCCCGACAGCGTGCTGCGGGGCTGCGGCGGGCGCAAACACTGGCCAGCAAGATAAATCTTCTGCTGGACACCATCAGGACCGAATCTGGTCAGCCGTTTGACTACCCTGCGATACGTGATGCCGCTCACGAAGAGGCCGGCTACTACATCTCACGGACCCGGTGGTCCCTGCTCAAGAGCGGCAAAGAACAGGCGGTCCCGGAAGAGGCACTGCTTGCTCTCGCCACTGTTTTCGATATAGCTCCGCAATACCTGTTCCAAGAGGACGGGGAACTGCCCCATCAAGTCAAAGCCAACCTTGAACAAGCCCGGATGAGTAGGCACGCGGAGGTGCGACATTACGCCGCCCAAGCCCTCGGTCTGCTGGATCCTGAAGCCTTCCGGGCAATAGCCAGAGTTCTTGATGAGGAAGCGCCGGCACTTCCTGGACGGAGTGAATATGGGGTGGGGTGCGATGAATGATCAGCAGATGCAGGAGATTACCGACAGGGTTGTTGCTGCCCTGGAGGGGCTTTCATCACGCGATCCAGGGTGGTGGACATACGGCGCAGCATTCGCGCCCATCGTTCTTCTGGCTACGGCCATCGTGGTCACCGTGGTCGGACTGCGGAACCTGAGACGTCAAGAGAGTGCTTCCAAGCCCAACGTGGCAAGTGACGCGAGAAATCTGTGGCGGACGCGTGACAGTGACGCCATGACCGAATGGTGGAGGCGCGCACAGTGGGCCCTGAATGCCACTGCCTCGACCAACGACACGATGTACTCCTACGGCGTCGGGATCCTCGGGGTTCTGGCCAGGAGTGATCTGGCCGGCTCCGAGGAAAAGTTGCTGTTCGATGCTGTCTGGGAAGGGTCCTGCACGAAAATGCGGGACGAAGAGATCCGGCGTCTCCTGGAGCAACTCCGGGACGTCGCCCGGCAGGAGGAGAGTGGACCGCTGATCGGGGACTCTTCTGAACGAGTATCAAGCCGGCCTGGCACAGCAAACGATCCGCCGGTATCCGGAGAGAAGGGAAGCAACGAGGACGAACCTCATGGGGACCCCCGAGGAGACGACCCGGCGCGCAAGGAGCAGGTGTTCGCCACGTTGCACCGCGAAATCCTCGCTGCACGGCTGAAAGTCACCCTCGACGAGCAGCTGAACCGTGAAACTTCCTCAATGGTGCAGCAACTGGCCAAGCTGCCGTCGATCGTCAGGCCGTACTATCGAATCAGTGAAGTGACTAGCCGCAGGACGTAGAACCTGACACATAAGGATCAGGTATTTGGCACTCTGCCTCGCGAGATCTTCGCTTCGCGGCTAAACGCCGCCCTCGCCGGACAGTTGAACCTAAGACGTCGCCGTCGGCGATGCACCTGTCCATGATGGGGGCCGCCAATTGCTCGACCGTAAAGTCACGTGATTCATTGGTCACTAGGCGGAGCTGATGATGATCTTCTGGTCGATACAGTGGACTGTCGCGCTTCCACAGGTGTAGCTCGGTAGACTATCCGAGGTTCGAAGGCAACGAGCGAAAACTCCCCTAATTGGAGTTCGCTTCCGAGATGAAACGGTGGGGAATTTCGACATTTTCGCTGCTAACGGAGGAATCATGGGCGTTGGCCGCGTCCCTCTCGACATTTCTGGGGCTTGTTCTTGAAAGAAGTCGCTTGGCCAATTACGGCTGGGGCGGGCGACAGCACTCGCGGGTTCTTCTTGCCTCTGTGCCGTCGTGTGTCGACTCAGTATGAGTCACGGATTTGTCGCACTTTCTAACCACGCCATGATTACTGTAGATCGCATACGAATGTGAGGAAAAATGAAAGAAATTTTGGAAGCCATCGGGGCCCCTGGTCACGTACTCCTTTTTTTAGTTGTGGTGAGTGCGGTCATCAAATCTCTCCTGAAAGTGGTGCCTAAAGCGACGGGGCCTATTGCGGGTAGTCGGAAGGCAAAAGAACAGGTTGAAAAAGTCGAGGTGGTTGTGACGTTCGCACTCTCGGTTGCCGTGCTAACCGCGTTTGTTGTCTGGGTGCTGCATTTCACTAATTTCCCTGATCCCCTGTCTTGGCTGTATGGCGGAGCTGCCCTTGTCCTGCTGTTCTCCTTGCTAGTCGGATACAACTACACAAAGCATGTTGCGGAAAAACACCCGGATGAGACCCCCGCAGTGTCGATTGGCCCGGAGCGCAAACCACCATTTTGGTTCGCAAAGCGTGACTTTAAAATGATCCCAACTCCGCCAACTCCGCCGGCTCCGGCAACCGCGCCGACTCCGGCGGCTCCGGCAGGGGCAGCCGCGGCCGCTCCGTCTCTCGATTCCGGAGCTTTCTCTGGCGCCAGCACGCAGGGGACGAATTCAGCAGCCCCTCAGACATGAGTACTCCGGATCTCTTGCGGGCATGTCGGTCCGCCCGTCGCTTACGCACCAGTGCGCCTGTTTCGGCAACTGGTCTCGAGTGCGTTTGTCGCAGGAAAACAAGAACCAAACTCTAACTGGGGCGGTCGCATCCACGGCGGGCACAACTTACTAGCGTAGATGTTGGTGGAGCCAGGTCATGAATGAATGCAGCTGTCTCTTGAGGGTGCCGAGCCGGCGCGCATCGCCCGGACCTGCCACAGGGAGACGCGCATGATTGTCTAATACCTGCACGGAGGCAGATCCGTCACGATGAGACCGGCGGTTCAATACACTGGCATCGTTGGTCTCTCCAAGCACCCCAATGACTCAGACCCGGGCCCGAAGCATGGCAGGGATGGTCCGAGAACGCTGACCGGTGGGACAGACGAGCGGAGCCGTGCGCTGCACTCGAGGTGAAGCGTGGTTGCCGTCCCAGTGTGTACTAGCCTGCCAGCGACGATGTGTTTGTCCTGGACAGCTGGCTCAAACGCCAACGCATCCGAAACCACCAGTGCCCACTCGTGACAATGCCAATCTGATTTGGGCACAACAGCTTTGATCAAGAATGCGCCTTAGTCCGGAAACCAAAGGGCCGGCAAGCTCCCAGAGGCAGTCAAAAAGTCCGAGTTTAGACCCAGTCAACACCCCTCGAGCGTTACGGCCGGAGGATTTGTGTAAGACAAATTCCATCTTGGAATATCTAGTCGTTGGCCATGGCGTCGATTTGGGCCCGTTCCCGCAGCCGTTCCTGCAGCCCGGCCGCGAGGAGGACCTCGACGATCTTCTCCGGGCCGCCCAGTTCCAGCAGCACGTTGGTGGCCTTCTGGTGGCCATCGCCCGCGGTGTAAATAATTTCCTCTACGGTCTCGGTCAGGGTCGGGGAGGAGCTGAAGTCCGTGGCGCCGTTGGCAACCGCCTCGCGCTGCAGCTGCTCATGGGATTCGGCATGGCGCAGGACGGATTCAAAGACGTTTAGTTGGTCTTCGTCGCTGATCCCGGTGCCTTCGAAGAGTTTGTTGATCTGCTCGATCAGCCCCCCAAAGGTGCCGACGGTCTTCTCCCGCACCACGCCGGAGCCCACGGCCGTGAGCCCCTTGAGTCCCTTGCCTTCACCATCGATAAGTTTCAGGTCCTGGGCTTCCTGCTTTTTCAGGGCGTAATGGGTGAGCACGACGTCGGAGAGATCGAGGTTGTTGCCCGTGGCGCTGGTCTGCAGGGCCTTGGAAAGCAGCTTGAGGTAGATCGCAAGTTTCTCGATGCGGGTATTTCCATAGTCGATGATCTGCGAAAAAAAGTCGTAGGACTTGTTGAAGGTCCCCGCGGTTTTCCGGAACTCCTCGAGCTGCTCAAGTTCCAGCGTGTTGTGGTTAAGCGTTGCATTCTTGTGGCGGTCGTGGAACACGTCGATGGCCGGCTGCAGGTGCGAAACCAGGCCGTTGTGGTTGCGCTGGGCGACCCACTTCGCGGCCACCAGCTCCACGTCACGGTCGTTGTAGATCCCCGCGGCATCCAGCTTCATGATCATGTCGTGGATGATGTCTGGGTTGGAGGCCTCCTGGATGGACGCGTCCTCGTAGTAGGTCTGGAAGGCCTCGAGAATGGTGCCCGGGTCGTTGGCGAAATCCAGCACGTAGGTCTTGTCCTTGCCCGGTATCACCCGGTTCAGCCGTGAGAGGGTCTGCACCGCGGCGATACCTGAGAGCCTCTTGTCGACATACATGCCTACCAGCAGCGGCTGGTCGAACCCGGTCTGGAACTTGTTGGCCACCAGCATGATCTGGTAATCGTCGCTGCCAAAGGCCTTGGTCAAGCTCCGGCCCTTGAGCCCGGCGTTCATGGTGTGCTCGGTGAACCCGTTGTGTCCGGATACGGGATCTGTCACTTCGCCGGAGAACGCGACCAGGGCGGCTACGTCCATCTGGTACCCCTTGAGCTGCAGGTACTTGTCGATGGCGAGTTTGTAGCGGACAGCTTCCTTTCGCGATGAGGTCACAACCATAGCCTTGGCCCGGCCGGCCAAGTGATGGGCGACGTTTTCGCGGAAATGCTCCACGATGATCGCGACCTTCTGGGCGATGTTGTGCGGGTGCAGTCTGACCCATTGCATCAGCGCCTTGGCGCCCTGGTCGCGATCCACCTCAAGCTCCGCGGCGTCCTGGTCGGCCTGAGCGATCCGGGCGGCCATCTCGTAGGTGGTGTAGTTCTGCAGCACGTCGAGGATGAAGCCTTCCTCGATGGCCTGCTTCATCGAATACAGGTCAAAGACCTGCAGGTTCCCGTTCGCATCGGGGCGACCGAACAGGTCGATCGTCTTGGCTTTGGGGGTGGCGGTGAAGGCGAAGAACGACATGTTCATGGTGGCCCCGGCACGGGCTGCCATTTCAGCGGCCAGCACGTCCTCGGTGCTGATGTCCTCGCCCTCCTCCAGCCCTATGGTGGTGAGGACCTTCTTCAGAGAGGTGGCCGCCTCACCGGATTGGGAGGAGTGGGCCTCGTCGGCGATGATCGCATAGGTGCGCCCAGCCAGGCCCTTGTTGGCCCGGATTTCCTCCAGCGCGTGGGGAAAGGTCTGCAAGGTCACGCCGATGATCTGCCGGCCCTTGAGCAGCGCCTCGGCCAGTTGCTTTGACTTGGAGCCTTCGGAGCCGCGGGTGATCGGGGCGAACACGCCGGCGACGGTCTCCAACTGCTCGATGGCCTTTTGCAGCTGCCCGTCCAGCACCGTGCGGTCGCTGATGACGATGACTCCGTCAAAGACCTTGGACCCGTTGGCGCGGTGCAGGGAAGCCAGCCGATAGGCGGTCCACGCGATCGAGTCGGTCTTCCCGGAGCCGGCCGAGTGCTGGATCAGATAGTTGTGCCCGGGCCCCTCGGCCAGGGCTGCGCTCGTCAGGGCGTTGACGGCGCGCCACTGGTGGTAGCGCGGGAACCGGGTTGAGGCCTTGAAGGACTTCTTTCCGGTGATCGGATCACTGTCTTCCTCGAAGCGGTAATGGATGAACTTGCCCATCACGGCCAACCACGCCTCGGACTCCAGGAGCTCTTCCCAGAAGTAGGCGGTCGGGGAAGTTCCTTCCCGCTCGGCATTGCCGGCCCCATTGTTCTTGCCCACGTTGAACGGCAGGAACCGGGTTGATGGGCCCTCCAGCTTCGTGGTCATGTGCACTTCCTGGTTGGACACCACAAAATGCACCAGAGCCCCGCGGCCATAGGACAGCAGCGGTTCGCCCTTGGGGTTGCGGTCCTGCCGGTACTGCTTCAGCGCGGCCTCGGCGTCCTGGGTCAGATCCGTCTTCAGCTCGACCGTGGCCACCGGTATCCCGTTGAGGAAGAACACCAAATCCAGGGACTTGTTGTTCGCCTGGGAGTAGTGGACCTGGCGCATCACCCTCAACCTGTTGACCCCGTAGCGTTCCACTGTGGCAGGATTCAGCCCGTCGGCGGGCTTGGGCTGGAACAACCGCAGCGTTGCCGGGGTCACGCCGACAGGTTTCTTGAGCGCGTTTAGCGTGCCCCCTCCATTGAAAGGATCGGTGCCCATCACAGATGCCAGGCGGTCCAGCACCCGGAGCTTGGCCTTGGCCAGCATCGTCGGGTTCAGCCCGGGCTTCAGGACCTTGGCCAGCTCCTCCGGTGAGGTGTCCTCCAGCCAGCCGAACACGTCGTCCGGGTAGAGGGCCCGCTCCGCGTCGTAGCCATCATCGGTGGGGGAGTAGAGCCAGCCGTGGGCGGCCAAGTGGTCGCAGATGCTGTTCTCGAACTCGATCTCGTTATGCAACGCCAACAGACTCAGCCTCCAAATCGTTTGAAGCCGGCGCCAGGGCGCGGCGGACATCGATCTTCCCTGTCACCGCAGCACTGATCACCGCGGCACGGCGCTCCTTCGATAACGCAATGGCCTCACGCGCATCGGCAATCGCAGCATCGATTTCGGAACATTCCAGGTCAAGATACTCAGCTATGGAGGCTTGCTCTACTAGATCTGGGTAGGGAATCGGAAGGTTTTCGAGTACCTGCATTCCGATGTTTTGCTGTGTACCGTAATTCCAAAAGAGTCGCACCGATTCTTGAAAATTCATGGACCTTAAAGCGTGGAGCACGAAACGAGGCGATGTCTGTTCATTACAGCGGATTGCCGCGAGTGGCGACCAAATATTGAACTGGATATCAGTATCCACAATGGCACAAACTCCGGTCGTCGCCCCGGACTTGATCATGTAGATATCGTTTCGCCGGGGTACGTACTTCTGAGAAAAACGGAGATTATCTGCCGCTGAAATAAAACCCCGGACTTTATCAAAGTTGATAGTTCCAGAAGAGACTGCCTCTGCGGACACGAAAGGAACCCCAGATGGAAGGATCTCAGGAGTTTCATGTGGTCCGTCAGTGATCGGGGTAGAAACAAAAGCTTTAATTTTGCGAGTTTCCCAGTGGGAAGGGATGCCTCCAAGCCAGCTAAATCCGCTCTCCTTCAACGGGGCGTCCGCATGGAGACCTTTGGTGACTGCTCGCGTGACAGTTGCTGTACGGCGTTCTCCGAGAAGCGCGATGAGTTCTTCCTGATCGGCGATGAACGCATCAATCTCAGCCAGCTCACGATCCAGATAGTCAACGATCATTTGCTGCTCTTCGAAGGGCGGAAAAGAGATCGGTATGTTTGCGAAATCCGCGGAACGGATGGTGTTTCGCAGACCCGCGTAATACCCGCGCAGCGATTTACGTTGGTCGTATGAAAGAAAGTGGTAGGCAACGTAATTTGAATCAAAATTCGGAGTTGAGCTTGCTGCGGTATAGGCGCCAGTTAGCATTCCGTCTTGGGGTACCCACCCTACCGTCCGCGGCGTTTCTTCCACATCGAAGAGACAAAAGATTAGATCGCCGCGTTGTACGCGCTGGTACGTGGTGAAATCTGCAGGGAGCTTACCAAAGATATTCTCCATATCGCGCGGAATGACGCCCCGCAGTGTCAGGGACAGCAGTAGGTGATCCGACCATGAATCTCCGACAATCTCCTTCTTGATGCTGAGAGCGGATCGCAGCCTGGCAACTTCCCAGTGACTTGGTAGATCTCCAAGAAGCGGGGAATGACTCACTTTATACTGCGGGTAGGGTTTCAGTGTCATGCTTTAACCTGCTCGAGTCGTGCACGGATGCGGCCGAGCACTGCGTCGAGGTCCGAGTCGATCTCTTCCAGCGGCCGAGGTGGCACGTACTGGTAAAAGTGACGAGTAAAGGGGATTTCGCAGCCGTCCTTGGTCTTCCCCTCGTCGATCCATGCATCGGGCACGAAGGGTTTCACCTCGCGTTCGATGTAGGCGTGGATGTCCTGGTTCCAGGGGACGTTTTCGGTGTCGCGCAGGTCGGCGTCAGGCTCGATCTTGCCCTTGGCTCCGGCACAGGCGTCGGCAGTGTCGTCGCGCTCTGACAGACCGCCAATGAGCGCCTTCAACTGGGGTGCACTGAGTTCGACTCCGGCGGTCTTCAGCTGCTTCCTCAGGGCCTTAGTGAACCCCTCGCGGTTCTTCCAGAGCACGGTTGGGTCTATGGATTCCAGTGCGGTGCGCAGGCCGGTCAGGGTCACGGCTGTGAGTTTTTCGAAGGCCTTGGCTGCCAGAGTCACATCGATGCGGTCGGGCGTTGTGGCAAAGTTCAGCTTCAGGGGGCGTTCGATGGTTACGGTGCGATATAAGAAATCTGTGGTGTCAAAGATCTTCGACTGGTCTGTGACCGCGAAGTCGCCGTAGAGGTTCACGATGGCCTTGATGTCCTCGGGGCCGAGTTCGTTGCGCTTGGAACCCAGACCCTTGCGCATCTTGCGGAACAGCCTGGAACCGTCAACCAGTTGCACTTTGTTGCGGCGCTCCGGGGACTTTTCCTTGGAGAGCACCCAAACGTAGGTGCTGATGCCTGTGTTGTAGAACATGTCGGTCGGCAAGGCGATAATGGCTTCGAGGTAGTCGCGCTCCAGGATCCATTTACGGATGTTGGATTCACCGGATCCGGCGCCACCGGTAAACAAAGGGGAACCATTCAGGACAATGGCCGCACGTCCGCCGGCGGAATCCTTGGCCGGTTCGCGCATCTTGGAGATCAAGTGCAGCAGGAAGAGCATTGAGCCATCTGAGACACGGGGCAGGCCCGGGCCGAAGCGGCCGGCAAAACCCTTCTCTGCATGTTCTTCTCGGACGGTCTTTTCCTGCTTTTTCCAGTCCACGCCGAAGGGCGGATTGGAAAGGCAGTAGTTGAACGTGCTGCCGGCGTGCCCGTCATAGAGAAGAGTGTCGTCGTTGACGATGGCGTCCACGGACTGGCCCTTGATGACCATGTCGGCCTTGCAGATCGCGTAGGACTGGGCGTTGAGTTCTTGGCCGGCAAGGGTGAGCCGGGCCTTGGGATTCATTACGGTGAGGTGGTCTTCGGCCACGGAGAGCATGCCGCCTGTGCCGGCGGTCGGGTCGTACACGGAGCGGACGATGTCCCCGTCTCGCAGGGCCGCATCGTCGTTCTCAAACAAAAGGTCCACCATGAGTTCGATGACTTCGCGCGGGGTGAAGTGCTCACCGGCGGTTTCGTTGGAGGCTTCGGCGAACTTGCGGATGAGTTCCTCGAAGATGTGGCCCATCTGGGCGTTGGAGACATGCCCCGGGTGCAGGTCGACGTCAGCGAAGCGCTGCACAACCAGCAACAGCAGGTTATTGTCCCCGAGCTCTTCGATGCGGTCTTCAATCTTGTACTTCACAAAGATATCGCGCACGTTCTCGGAGAACGCGTTGATGTAGGCGAGGAGGTTTTCGCGGAGGTTCTCCGCGTCTCCGACCAAGGTGGAGAGGTCGTAGCGGCTGGTGTTGTAGAAGGAATGGGTGTGTCCGGCCTTGGCCTTGAGCAGGGCGGGGCGGATCGGGAGGTTCTTGGCGGTTGCGTCGGCGACGGCCAAGAGGACCTGGGGCTTGGTTTCAGCGAGGACGGAATCCAGGCGACGCAACACCGTGAAAGGCAGGATGAAGTCGCCGTACTGGTGCGCCTTGAAGTTGCCCCGCAACATGTCGGCGATTCCCCAGATGAATGATGCGTGCTTGCTCAAGTCGTACCCAGTTTCTCTTGAATGTTCCCCGCCGGTCCGCCACTGATGGTGAACCGGCATGTCTTAGCCTCCATTCAACCTTCTTTCAGTGGCTGCTAGGTCCAGCGTCAGGGTCGATTGACGTGCGTGTCCGTCAGGAACGCAGCAACTCTCGGTCGCGACACAGCGCTTCTGAGTCTTGGCGGTGTCATGGCCGTAGTACGCCTGCGTGCGGTAGGTCACCGGCTGAAGCGTGTTGGCCGGCTGTGTTGAATGCAAGGGGCCGGACGATCATTGATCAGCAATTCGTAGCCAGCATCATCCACGATACAAATGTGATTGCCTCGTTCAGCTTGCGTGTCGACAAACACCAAGGTCTGGCTGCGCGTATTCCTGCTATCGATAACGACATCCGGATGTAGCCCACCGAGAATGAGTAGGGTGGCGCTCTGGTTGCGTGTCCCGTGCTGTGGGAATCCGCCTTTCAGACGAATATCCCTCTCAAGGTCTTTTCGCTGTCGGTGTTCTCCCCGATAGAACGTTTTGCCCGTGAACATGACTCGTTGTCCGCGCAGCATATTCACCGTGCCGTCACAATCGTGGTTGTTGTTCACCATCCGGGTTCCGGGGTCGAATGACATGCTGTAGGCCTTTCTTTAGGTTGACCTTCTTCGAAGGCTACAAGCCAGGCGTGTCAGATGGCCCGCCGCGATCGATTATTTCAAACGCCTAAACCCACACCATAATGTCAGTAGTGGGTATCCGGTTAGCTCAGGTGGTGGGGTCCGGATCCGCGCCGTGGGAGACGATTTGGCGGTAGGTGGCCGGGGCCTGCTGTGCCCCGAGGCCGAGCAGCGATTGGAAGGCTGCCATCGGGGTGCTGCGCCGGTTGTAGCGGAACGTGAACTCGTCGAGGTAGACCTGCAGGTGTTCACTACCCACGGAGCGGTGGGTGCCGCTTAACCAGGTTTTGAAGTTGCTGATAGCCCGGTGCACACGGGGAAGTACCGGATCCGGGTCCCCGGCCTTTTTGGCGGCCCGCTGGGAGCGTGGGCGATGGTCGTAGCCCTTTCGGGTCAGCGGCGTGTATCCCATCCACCCGTCGGTGTGGACGATGGCGCCCGGAGCCACGGTCTCCTTGACGAACGTGCTCAACGTGTCGCCTGATGCGTTCGGGATGATCCTCATCCGCACCCGTCCGGAACCCTGACCACGCGCCTCTACCGCGACTACCACCTGCACGGCTTTGGCTGTGAGGTTCCTACCGCCCCGGCGCCCGGTCTCGCGGCCACCGACCTCACACTCGTCGACCTCGACCTCACCGGTCAGCAGAGTGCGTTCGGGGTTGACCATCGCGCGGCGAAGCTTGTGCAGCATCGTCCAGGCCGTCTCATACCGGGTCAGTCCGAGTTGGCGTTGCAACTGTCGCGCGGAGATCCCCGTTGTTCCCGTCGTCATCAGGTAGGCCGCCCAGAACCACAAATGCAGTTTTGTGTGGGTCTTGTGGAGCACCGTTCCCGCGGTCAGCGAGACCTGGTAGCGACAGGCAGCACACTCCCACAGCCGCCGTGAGGCAACGGGCCACGCAACCTGCCCCTTGCAGCGAGGACAAAGGTAGCCCTCGGGCCAGCGACACGCGAACATGTAGTCCAAACAGGCCTGTTCATCGCCGAACCTGGCCTGAAACTCCAGGATCGTCCGCGGGAAGTCTGGTCTGGCCATCTGCCGAGCCTACCTGAGATAACCGGATACCCACTATGTCAGTTATGGTGTGGAGTTGGACTCGCCAGACCGGCTGGCTAGTTCGACGCCCAACCCTCCTCGTTACTCGTCATTCCTTAAGACCGCTTGGTTCCAGATTCGCGGGGTGTGACTGTCAACTTCGTTTGGCTGTTAAACCACAGCCGAGGGAAGGTAACCTAGGCTCGGCGGTCCGCCAAGGTACCTGAGCTGCTCCAGTCTTGCGCTGACCCCTTGAATCGCCCTGAGATATAGCGACTAAACCTGACTTAGAGAGCAATGATGCGCTGAAGAACTCCCGACCTGTCTTCGGCAGGGGCCAGCCGGGTTAGCTCTCGGACGTACTCAGCGGCTACTACGTGATTGGTTTGCTCCGCCACGTCTGCGTACAACTGACCAAGTACTTCAGGCACGAGAACAGCGAGATCGGTTTTCTCCGACCCTGCCGAACGCAGACCTGCGAGTACATGGGGCAGCGAGCTTGAGTTGATCCATTCTTGTTGTAGGAGGGTCGAAAACCAGAAGCGGAGGTTGCTAGCTGCCGTAGCTGTATCCGGGGAGACAGCATTTAACCATGACGCAATAGACCCAACCCAGATCTGCACCGCTTCCGGATCGCCGGCGCAGTGCCGCAGTGCCCGGAGAACGAATCTGATCTGCTGTTCCGGGGACGTCGTGGGTCCCGATTCCGAAATGGCTGCTGCTGTACCCAACGGACGCCATGAGTCCAGTTCGGCGGCAAGATCCATTACAGAAGGATCAAAACGGATGCCAGTGTAATAGTGGTGCACAAGCGTCGCTTCGTATGCCTCGACGGTACTCACGCCTACCAGGCCTTTCCTGCGCAATGCTTCCAGTAGCGCCGGAGTTCCGAACGACTGCACCCCCGTCGATTCAGCGACGTTACGAAGCACCCGGTCATCGCACCAGAAGGGAAGATCGAGCATCTTGGCCAGATCCAGCGACAGCATCCACTGAAATTCGTGCGCCGTGGACTTCAACCGGGGAAGTTCGGTGATTTCGGCGTGTGGGACGGTGACCAGCTCCCTGCCAATAGCCAGCAGGGTAATGGCGCGCTCCAGGCGGGACGCTGCTTCCTTCTCGGAGATCTCGTGAATCCTGGGCCCACCCGAGGCTTTGTCTATCCCGATCGTAGCGGTGCTCATGGCGGAAAGACTAAGCACGGCACTCTGCGCATCGTGGATTGCTTCGGTAGGTATGACCCCGGACGAAAATAGTCCCAGCCACTCCCTAGCTAAGTCTGCTCCGAGAAGCGCGAATGTGCTGAGCACCGTCGTGTCAATGACCACCCGCTTATCCAAATTTTGGATGACAACGTCGACCTCATTGTCGAGATTAATCGGGTTACCCGCGAAGACCTTGCCGGCACCTCGGACTAGACAAACTTCCGCATAGCTCTTGCCGGACAAGTGAGTTGCCAGCCCCAGCGGCAACTCACCCTTGAGAATGGGTTGCAGAGCCTCGTCCCGGCCTGCCGGTTCGGGCAGCATCGCCTTGATTGATTCGAAGGGGTTGTTCTCGTCTACACTCACAGCCCGGATATGTGAGCTGTCCGGAAAGTCAGCGATGAAGTTGGCAAGGAGTCCCTTATACTGCCTTACCTGGTCGTCTGTTTTTGGTTTCGCATCGGAATGCATCATGGAGATCACGATCCCGGCCCGCAGGCGCTCGTTTTCCGGCCACCGTTCGGCGAGAAGCACGGCCTGGTCAAGGTATTCCGGGCCAGGGGCGTATCGGGAGTGCAACTGCATCCAGATCCTGGAGTCATCAGGCGTCCGTGGGCTGGGTGCTCCCAGTCGGACGAAGCTGTCCCAGGCTCCTTGATAGTCCGAGGTCATGAACTGGCACGTCAGAAACGCCCATTTTGCTGAGTCTTCGTCAGGCTCAGATTCAAGGAGCCGAGTGGCCTCGATGAGTGCCTTGTCCCACTGACCCTTTGCACTTCGGATCTCGATGAGAATCATCCGAGCGTTTCTTTCCCGCAGCCACGCCCTTCCGCCGACCCGGATGGCCTGCTCGGCGGCCTCCATTGCACGATCCCGGTCTTCAGCCTTCAGGTGGATCTCCGCAGCCCTCAGCCACGCCTCAGGGTCGTTCCATCGACCTCCTCCGGTCTCAGCCACGTCGGCGGCCGCGGAGTATTCCTCACGGGAAACGTGGAAGGACATTAATCCGTGAAAGACCTGGCGAGACGTGGCTGCCCTTGCCCGTGCCTTGGGTAGAGCGCCAGGAACCTCACGAAAGAGCGCGGAAATAAGGTCGATGTCCGCGGCATCTGAGGAATAATCTTTCGTGATCCACGCCGGCCAATCAACGGCTTGCCCGTGATGGGCAAGCCGCAATCCGATGTTAAGGGCGTCCATGGGATCCGAAGTTGATGTCAGAACTTTAGTCCACCTGGGGATAGCCGATTCAAAACCAGACTCTGCCTCAGCTAGAAGCGCTTCCACTTGGTCCTTTGCGGAGCCTGCCGGGATAAGGGGAATCAGGTCGTTGGCCCGCTGGGCCATTCCGAGCTCCGCTGCTGTACGTGCGGTCTCCGTTAGCACCCGGACGTCGGCCGATTCGCTCGTCGTTGCCGATCCTTCAGGCGCTGCTGTTCCCGTTCTCCAGGCCTGCTCTGGAGAACCCAGGAGCCTGTAGGCGCTGATCATCGTCAGAACGGCTTCGGAGCTGTCGCCTCCCCAAGCGCGCCGGGACGTCCGCACAGCGCCTGCAAGTTCGAGCCCTCTGGCAAGGTCCCTCATAAAGTTCGGGTGCTGTCGGAGAGATCCTCTGCCGACAAGCAACTTGGCAGCGTAAAGAGCGCAGCCCGGACTGCCATGCTGGTCGTACCCTTCGACGGCCGCATCGATGGCGCGGTCCATGTCGTTGGTTGAGGAAAGTAGCTGCGCCAGGATTAGTTTCTTCGTCGCCTGATCTTCTTGCGACGTCGGTTCCCATGTCCGGATTTGGTCGATGGCTGCGTTTTGGTCTCCGTGAAGGTCAGCCCACAATGCGGCCCCGAGCGGATGATCTCGGGCCTGCCCTAGCTGCTCCTCGGCCTCGTCCTGGGAGAGGGGTGACGCGAGGGCAGCCTTGGCCTTCCAGTACGAACGGGGGGAGGCGCCGGCAGCGATGGCTTCGCCGAGAAGCTCCTGGGCAGCGTGCGATGCACCATAGTCCTGGGCAGCTGAGGATAGCCAGCACAGCGCGGACGCCGGGGCGTCTACCAGCCACCCCGGCCTGTTGGCCAGCCAGTCTTCAAAGAGCTGCGTTCGGTCGTTAGCCGTGACAATCGCTGCGACCGCCCGCGGAAGTGCGGACCACTGTGGAAGGATCCGCCGCGCCTCTTCTGCTCGAAAGGGATTCAGTTGGTCGCACTTGGCTTCGAAGTCTCGGGTCTCGGCGTTGCGCTCATGGAGCTTCGACACCTCGCTGGTGACATGCCTTCGTGTGGTTTCACCCTCAAAGCGTGACGCCTGGGATGGCGGCAGACTGTGCACGTAGGCAGTCGCCATGATGGCGAGCAACGCGGTTACAGTTTCCGGTTCACCTTGACTGTGCTGTCGGATGCAGTTTCGAAGTGCTGGAGCCACGGCATCCATGCCCTCGGACGACGGTTTGTCGAAGAGCTCGAAAATCCGCCGATCGTCTATGAAGCTGCGAAGCGCGAAATACTTGACGCGGATTCCCGATTTCTTTGCTCTTTTTTTCGTTTCGAAGGCGACCTGCCATGACCTAAAGAGACTTGGCGCGGCAGCAGCTACAGCGCGACCGGCGAGCGGTCCCAGAGCTTTGAATACGATTGCCCACTCCATGGCACGCCCTCCAGAGTCTCGCAAACAGGGCGAGGCCAGCTTGCTATAGCCAAATCATGCTAACCACAAGGCTATCGCCCGGCCCCGCGTCACTGTGGGTCTCCACGCATGTGTTGCCGCGCAGGTTCCGCGAGAATTGCGTCGAATCGGTCGGTATCTCTACCCATCGCCGCGCAATCTGCTTTCGTTGGACCCACGGCTCCCGCCACAGGTTGGTCTGGACCGCCAACAGTTGTGTGGCTCAATTCCTCCGTGACGTCCCATATCAGTGCTGAGCGCCGACCTACCGTCTCGACGGTTCGCGCAGCCGCCGAGGTCAGCAACGGCGACGCTACCCGCTACCTGAGGGAGTGGATGGAGGAGAAGCAGGCCGCGGGAAACCAGCCGCGACGCCGGCCGTGCTGCTGGAGCAGCCAGCGCGCCTGGCGGGAGCCTGCTGGGCCGAAGCGTCCGCAGCCGCCGACGAGCGGCACGTGGCAACGGAAGGGGTCTGGTCCAGGAGAAGAAGGATCTGGGCGTGGAGATCTCCGAACTCGTCGCTGACCTGGACAAGGTCACAGCCGAGAAGGACGCAGCCGTCAACGAGCTCAGGGCCAGGAAGGCCTCGCTGGAAAACCAGGCCGCGGAACTGGTGGCGCAGTTGCAGCAGCCAAGAACGGCCGAACTCCAGGCCCGCGCCGACTCAGCGGAGGCTGGGGTCAGGCTGCCAGAGGCCGAGGCGCGGGCAGAGACCCTGCAAAAGGCACACGATGCGCTCCTGCAGCGGATCGTGCCGCAGGTCCCGGGCAGGGATTAGCGGGCCGAACGAACCGGCGGCGTAGAGTAAGTTCCCCCTGGCTCGGCACCAGTTCCGGGGGTTGATGTCCAGGGGACGACGGGATGGGCCAGCGGTGACGGTTGCTGCCCGCCTATTGCGGGCTTACCTCGTACTGCCGTAGTCCGCCACGGTCAGTCGGGGGATGAAATTAGTTGAAGGTTCGATATGCCGCCTTGGTTGACGCAATCGCGTGCCAGATCATAGACAGCCCGGTAGAATCCACTATCCGATTCCCGGGCGCTCACGCTTGTCTCCACGGGAACGAAGCGGTGCAACGGAGTGGACACCCCGTCGTAGACGAATTTCGAGCCGTCGATGGTGAGAATCCTAAGAGGCTCCGCTCCGGTCCACTCGATCCCGACTCGAACGTCGTACTCATCGTTGCCCGTCGACTCTGCAGTAGTCCTCGTTAGTGCCATGAGATCAGCGACAGCACATTCAATGGCGCGGGCTTCCACCTGATGTCCACCGAAGTAGCCGTTCATGCTCATCCGGTGGCCCCCAACTGCTGCGGCCAGAGTTACGGATCCATCGTGGTGAATGCTGGCCCATGCCTCCTTCCACAATTCGCGCTCACCCGTTGCGGTGTTGGCAGCGACCCAGCACCGGAGGCCCGGGCGGGGGTTGAGTCGATCGACATTCTGCAGGGGATGGACGCCTGTCGGACCCGCAAAGCTCAGAGCCAGCCGTTCAGTCTTCTCCAGAGTGAGACGAGCCTCGTCACGGTCCAGGCGTTCCAGGAATTTGGGCACGCGGGGGTGAGCAACGGCGATGAACCATGCCCTGTCACCGGTGTTCCGCCCAGATGCTGCATGGTTGAACAGCGCATCCAAGGCGTCGGTCGCATGCCGTCGTTCATCGAACCGTGCCCGGTACATCGCTTCGATCTGTCGTTCTTTCATCCAGACCGTATCGGAGTCGTTACGAATAGGAGCGCCGAAGAGTTCGTTCCTGTAGATGAGGTGAGGCCCGTCAACACTGGCGGCTATCTGGACGACGACGGCACGGTTCTGGTCAGCCTTCGTGCCAAGGCGGTGGACTTTTAGGCCAAATACCGGCGGAGAGATTGCTGTGATGGCAGCGCTACGCAAGGCTCTTTCGTAACCCTCATCGATGTCCCCCACATCAACGCGATCAGTCGCGGCTTTCTGGGTTTCGTTCACACCGTAGACGATCAACCCGCCACCATTGTTGGCCATGGCAGCCACGTCTTTGGGGAAGTCCGTCTGGGGCAAGCCCTTCACCGGTGGCAACTGAGACTTCCAGTCAAGGTCATGCATCTCGACAGAGCCGGCTTCCACTGCGTCATTTAGCAACTCATCCGTCAACGGTTGTGGGGCGGCACCAATGGCGCGGTGGAGGGAAGTGAAGTCCATCCTCACAGGATATGCGGCGCCGCGGACATGCCGACATCCGGAGCTGCGTTCAGAAGCGGCACTGAGCCCGCCGGATGAGCAATGAATAGGGCACCGGACTCAACTTCCCCGTCGGTGTCCGAGTTCGTTCCCAGCTCGCTGCGGAAGGCTAAGGTTTGCTTCAGGCCTCAGTCCCGCGCGAGACGCTGCACGCTGCGCCAAGCGGCAAAGGCGTTTTATGGCAGCGTACAGCGTCTGTCGGAGACACTGAGGTCAGGTCTATAGCCGGACTACCTTTCTGAATGCTCAGGGCGCAATCGGCTGGCATGTCCGCTGGACTTGCTCAAGAACCAGCTTTGGCCCGCGATCGTAGACGCTGTCCCTCCTGGTGATGACGGCATGACCGCAAAGCGCCGCTTACGATTCGAGTACAGGGCAGTGAGCTGTTTCTGAGACTTTCTTGAACTTTTTTGCATTTACGGATAGTAGGGTTACTGAGCACGTACCTGCTCCTGTAACCCTAAAAGGACTTTCAATAACATGACTTCGACAAACTCTGTTTCGAGCCTTTTCCCAGCTGATACTGGATTCCACGTGGACAAAGTGCTGGCGGTGGCCACCGGTTCCGGTTCCGACCATGCGGTTGCACTAGCCTCTATGAGCACATTGCGCCCAGCAATTGAGCAGTTCCGCTCAACGCTAAACGGACGCGGAATGGAGGGCAACGATATGACAGAAAATGCCCTGTACATCATTGATCGCGCAGCCGAGTACATCAATGGTTCCGCTACTGCACCTCCGGAGAAAGATCTGTACCTGATGGCTCGAAACTTGAAGCCCCTAATAGAGGACATGAAGATTGCCGCCAAGGGTATCGACCGTGAGGAAAAAGCGGAAGTTCAGTAAGAGTAGAGGATAGACGTCCTGTCACCGCCAAAAGCTACTCATTTCTGATCGGACGTACGTTCAAGGACTTCCTCAGGCTGGTTCCGTGACGCGCGTGCGCTAACGCCCTGAGTTTCCATGCATAGCTGGAGAAGAGGGGCACCGCCAGCTAGCGGAGCCCCTCTTCTCTGCTCTGCAGACGCGGGGGACAGGCTAGTAATCGCCATTCTGCGGAGACCGAGTGTGCTGCCCCAATGAGTACAGGCGGCGCTCTATGAAGTTCTAGAATCTTGAGCAAGTCCTTCGGTTTTGTGGGCAATAGGACCCTGATTCTGTTCGGTTGCGTAAACCGATGAGCCGACTACACGGGCTCCCACGGCACAGTCGATAGGCTAGGCGAGGCTTTGTACGCGGCAGGAAAACTTCTGCGTCACGTCCAGGACATCTGTGAAGACGTGAAGCACGAACTAGGGGCAGCTACGACTCGTAGAGCAACAGGGGAAATTCGCTATGCGCAACATAGAGAACTTGGGCATTTACGGGGAATTTAGCCGAGACGCGGATAACTACATCAATCAGCTTCAATCCGATGCCGCTTACACGAATTGGAGACTGAGTTGAGCCACTCTAAGCTCTCAGATGGAGTTCGAATGCGGACGTCCTAGGTCAAGGGGGAACAGAGTGGCGACAACTACGGGAGTGCAGTACATAACCAAGACAGTGAAGACCATTCGAGGTATGGAGGCCAGGACCAGAACAAGGTTGGAGCAAGAGGGTTGGGAGTTCCTCTCCCAGACCCAGGGCACGGTGCGGTCGGAGCTAACCTTCAGGCGCCTGAAACCCCCGATGTCATGGAAATTGCTCGGGATCGGCGGCGGCCTGGTCGGTCTGCTTATCACCCTGTCACTCGTTATGAGTGCGCTCGGGGGCAGAGAAGAGCCAACCAGCTCTGCCGAGGCTGCCTCGACTCCAACTGCGTCCCAAGCTACGCCGACTACGTCCCAAGTGACGCCAACTGAGGCAAGCACGCCGTCAGCGTTGACTGTCACAGCTGCTCCTGTGGCTACACCGATTACCGTCGATGAGCTGCTGGACAAGCTCAACTCAGCCAAGATGGGCGGTATGAAGATCGGGGACCGATTTGAGCTGACCGGTGAGCTGTTCGAGTCCAAGTATTGGATGACAGGTGTGAACGGGGAGTTCGTAGTGATGCTCAAGGCTCAAGGGGGAGCCCAGGATCTGTCCGTGTTCGTAGACAAGAAGAAAACTGCCGGCTGGCGCGACGGTGAAAAGGTCCGCATGGTAGTGGAAATGGGTGAGGCCACCATGAAGGGCGAGACCACGGATGGCTGGCTGAGGGTTGTATCCGCGGAAATTGTTCCGTAGTCGAGGCAGCCACACCCGGCCCGTAGCTACACGGCGAACCGCTGTACTTCAGCTGGGCGCCGCTTCCAGAACCATGCAATGATGCCCCGTGCGTCCGTGATGTTGCTCGGGAATGTGTCGTTTTGGCCATCATCATAATGGACCTCATCGACCTCGTGAATGCCGATGTCGTCGGTAAAGGTATAGCTGATGGTGCTCAGGCGCCTGTACGTGTCGCCTCTATCAAAGCCCTTCGTTTCAACCGGCCGGAGAGTTTCGCTGTGGCCTCGGTAGTCGGCGTCGTATCTCTCGATGAAGTCCACCAGGAAGCTAACTTCCCAGTCCTTGAGGCGGGTATTCAATACATTTACATGCCGGCTGATGTATTCCTTCTGCCTCAGCTTCTCGTTACGGTCCACTGTGTCCTCTCTGGGTTAGGCTCGCGGGTTGGGAGCGCTTCTGGCTCGTACTTTGCTGCATCCTAACTCGGAGGATCTGACTGGGGAATCCTCTCTGCTTGTTACTGCATGCTGACCGAATGGCCTTTTGAGGAAGCCACAGCGGTGATGTTTGGGGGGAAGATTCGATTTCAGGGCAGCTCGTGAGCGAGTTTGGGACATCAAGCAGGAAGATGCCGCATAGCTAACCCGGAGTGATCGAGTGCCCCGAACCATTTGTACCTAGCTGCGCCGGGGAGAGACCTGCGCAGCACGGGAATTAGCGGATGCCTATGAGCTTCATCCGCCGGTGTTCGTTGAAGCCATTGACAGTGTGCTCATTATGCGCCGTGCACGTGCGACCGGCTAACTGAATGACGGCATCTGCAAGGGACTGAGTAGCGGCAGGTACTCCGGGCAGAACCTTGCCGTGGGCATCGACGATGATGTAACCCCATTCAAAGAGCGCGTCACAGCCGAGGCTGCAGACAAGCATGGCAGCGTAGCGGAAGTCGCGTCGCTCATCCTCGCTGCAGTGCCTCCGGGGCTTGATGTGTCCGGCGACAAGCAGGCCCGATGGCAACTCCCTACCGCAGACCGAGCATGGAGCTACCAGACGTCCTTGGAGGAGGTGTTCCCTCAGGGGTCCTTGCTCTGTGCGAACTGCGCCCAGCGCCTCACCGTCAGTCTCTTCATCAGTCCAAATAGTCCGGCGAACGACCAAGCAGACTATCGTCGGAGACGGGCAGCGTTACGTTCAAAGCGCCGAGTAGGGAAAGCCCGTCCGACTCTGTGAGACGTGTAGGAAACCCAAATACATATTGGTCGCGTTGTTCAACGGTCCCGGACGGCCGGGCTTGATGTACTTGCGCAGCTTCGTGTACGGGAGAGTTAGGCCTGTCGCGATGGGACCAACTCTAACAAGCCATCTAGAATCGGTTTCACCTTGCCGACGCAAGTAGCCCGGCGGCCTTTCGAAGTTGATGTGGCTAGCGGTGACCATGCTGACGGCACGTAGTTGGCCTTTTGAATGATGGAACACAACATCTCCCGCCCGCATCTCGAAGATGATGCTGCGTGTTACTTTGAGTGCTCTCTTTCCAGCCCAAGGCCACGTCCACAGAGCTTTTTGTTTCATCGAGACTTTGAAGTTGTCGCCCTGCATTGCATACCAGAACTTCACTGTTATCCTTCTTGGCCGAGGAGTCTCCCACATGCTTCAGGCAATGCCCCGACCCGACCGGCAAGCCCGAAAAGGAAGCGCAGGATCAGCTGCGGAACTTGAACAACGCTGTGAATTACCGCTCCGAATCACAGGATATTTTTCGGACGCTGGGACTGCTCCGGCTTAGGGATCCTCTTCGCGGCAACCGGACTGGCAGTCCTGCTCCCCGTTCTCTTGTTCGCCCTCGAGAAGTTTGCGCTTCGTACCCGACCGTGGGCTACACAGGTAGCGGAGTGAAGAGCACCTCCCGCATGAGTGCTCCTTGCCGAGTGATCTGCTCGGGCCCCCACGCCTTGTCGATTCGCTGCAGCGCGCACATGTAGTGGAGCTTCAGGCTCTGATCGGCCTCGCCGTATTTCTCCACCTTCCAATCCGGTGTGTGGTCCGAGCGCCGAGAGTTCTCCGTCCTCGTCATCAGGCACAGGTTTCCCAAGTCGTTCACGACGGAGCGTTGCTCGTCGCTCTCGGCGAAGTTCGTCGCGAGGAAGTGCTCGATTGATGTGCGGTATGCGAACCGGAATCCTGTGGTGTTCACCGATGGCAGGCCGGCGGGGACCTGGCGACTTTGCTGCATCAACCACAGCTTGTAGTCGAGCAGGTTCAGTGCGAAGTGCGGGACGCCCGTGCCGCTGTCGAGTCCGTCTCCTGTGCGCAGGTCGAGGGCGCCGAGATCAGCCTCAGCCATCCGATGGATGTGGCGGATGAAGTCGCTGCCGTCGATGGTTCGAAAGTGCGCCCACTCGCCGTCGAGGTACGAGAGCAAATTGTAGAGGAACTCCTTGTAGACCCTGCCCTGATGCGTGACCTGGAACATTGCTTGTGCCATGAGCACCTGCTGGTTCTGCTCGAACGGGTTCCGAGGCGACAGCTTTGCCGAACGGCGCATCTCGGGTTGCGTGTGGTGCAGGTGGTGAATCACCCAGTTCGATCCATCGCTGCCCCCGGGCCCGTCGAGCGGCTTGATGACGAAGTTGTCGAACAGGAATTTCGTTCGAAGCAGCCTGAATGCGAATTTCAGCGCCCCCTGCGCCGTCGTGATGCTGCGTTCGAATTGCACTACGAGCCGCTTGTCGTCAAGCGCGACCCCCTGCGTGTCGCTCGCGCTTCCACTGGTATGGAGCCGAAGCACGTGCAGCAGGAAGTTCGGGAAGTCGATGATGGCCCCATATCGGCCCGCATCACCGTCGTCGAACTTGGAAGGGTCTGCGACGCTGGAGGATCCGTCCAAGGTGCCGAGGACAGAGTCCAGATCGACAGCTATGTGGCCCGGTTCGTTGCCGTGTTGTTGGACGGCGGCTGCGAACTCCTTGATGTTGCCAGGGAGGAACGTGCTCCAACCGGCGTCACCGATCTGGACAGGGTCGCCAAACAGCCGGGACCTATCGGCCGGACTGAAGCGCGCCTGCACGTGCCGCGAGAAATCCGAGCATGCATCCCAGATCGACGCGAACAGGGCCCTGCCCTGGACATCATCGCCGATGACTCCAAGCAGGTGCGCCTTGACGATCTCGTGTTTCTCGAGTTGTTCTCCTCGAGTATTCATCACCTCGAAGTAGTGGTTGAGGTCAGTATGAGGGGGTAGCTCGGTTAAGACGATCCGAACCTTGTCAAGCAGGAATGACAGCACACGATCGACGACGGACTCGGATTGTGCGTGCTCATGCATGCCTTGATCCCGGAGCGCGCGTAAAAGGCGCTTCTCGTCGCCGAGCAGGTTCATGACCGCGTCGGCGCCTGCCCTGATGCCGTCCTCCTGCAGCAGTACAGGCCCCGCGGGGGTCTTACGGGCGAGGGCGCCCAAGTCGAGATTCGATCGTTTGCGTTCTTCGAACGAGAGCAACCGATCCGTAATTTCGAATGGCTCCGGCAACTCGCCCAGCCTTTTACGAAGCGCGGGGTGCGTCATCGTGATGAAGAGTGTGGTTAGCCGTTGCTGTCCGTCGATGACCTCAAACACCGGGCGATTTGACTCGACGTCCCGAGCCTCGTGCAAAACGAGAGAACCGATGTAGTACGACGGGCGTTTGAGCACGCTCACGACATCACGGATGAGAGTCTCGATCTCGGGTTTCCCCCATGCGTAAGCGCGTTGATAGATTGGCACGCGGAACTCTCTCGTGCCGTCGAAGAGCTCGCGCACGGTCACGAACTGCGGCTGCCCGGTCATGCGACGGGCTCCGAACGGACTGTCCAGAGAGCGGCGATCGCGGCCACGTCGCGCTTGTTGTATCGTGACTCGTCGCTGCCATACGGCTTCGGGCGAGGAATCGCACGGTTGAGGACTTCGCGACTGGTGCGTGCGTCGCGGATTTCCTGGAACAAGTTGAGCGATCCATCTTCCCTTTTCGTTCCGAGGGCGTGGTCATTGATCGACTCTCGGCGCACAGCGAAAAGTCGCGCGCGAGGAACCATCACGAAGCGCCCTGCGAGCCCGGCGAAGGCCTCCCTATCCTGGTTCCCGAACCTGTCGGTGTAGTACAGCAGCAGGGCGTCTAGCAGACCGCGAACATAGCCATACCGCGATTGGTCGCCTCCTGGTCTACTATGCTGGTCGATGGCTTCGAGTACGGCCGAACGCGCATCGCCCCGTGAGTCGTGCAGCTCCGTGGGCAGACCGTCGTCGCTGAAGGACAAGAGGCCGAGTCGCACGCCGAGCGCGTAGTAGTGCGCCACCATGCGAAAGAAAGTCTCGCCGTTTAGGACCGGTTGATCGATCTGATGCGGGTATTCGATGGGTTCGAGCATGCCGAATTGAACCAGTGTGGCATTTTCGGAGCGGTAATCGTCGGTGAAGTTCTTGGCGTAGACGAACGGCCTTGCCCATCGGTTCTCGAGGTTCGCGACATCTCGCTCCCGAATGCCTTTGAACATGCCGATCGAATCGTTTGTGAATCCCGCCTTAGGCACTTCACGACCGCTCGACCATCGACGAATTTTGAAGAGGTACTCGCTGAAGAGTGCGTTCACATGGGCTGCGGGGATCTCCTCCCACGACTCGATCAGCTCTCGCTTGGCCGCCGCGTCGTGCAGACCGCTGCCGATTTCACGAAGGTGGAACGCCTTCAGCAGGTCGGTGGGGTAGAGGGGCCGTCCACGCGAGTTCTGGGAGTCGAACATCTGGAAAGCCTCATCAAGGTTCGCCAACGTGACCACGACGACCTCGCATCGGGAGAAGAGGGCCTCCGCGAAGTTGCGCACATGTTCGGCGCTCCACGTGCGGATGCTATCTCGCAGGTGCTGCGCATTATCGCGGACCCGCTGCGCAGTTTGTTCCGCGCCGAAAGGAGAGAGCGTGAGGGGCGCCAGTTCTCGCGCCCTCGGGTCATGCCCCGTATCTCGAAGCGCTCGAGCGAGGATATGCAGCGTCGTGAGGCGTTGCTGCCCATCGACGATGTCGAGCACCGCGCCTTCCTCAGCTCGGCGTGCATGTAGGATCACGGTACCTATGCGGTAGTCGCCCGTCCCCGTGAAGTGGCTGATGTCATCGACGAGCTCGGCCACATTGCGTGCACTCCAAGCGTAGGGCCGCTGGTAGTCGGGGATGCGGATGCGCGCGTTGGCAAGCAGATCCCGGACCTTCCAGACCGTGACGCGAGGCTCGCCGCCGTCGAGAGCAGCGTTCTGCGCTCCGTCGCGGTGATGGCTTGTGATGCTAACGTCGGCGGTCATCTTCTATCCTCCGTATCACGCTCTCCTGATAACGGTCCTTCAGCTGACCGATCCGCTTACCTTCGCGGGTGTTTCTTGGCACCGAGCACCCCCTAAATCGTGTCCCATTCTCGCGGGAAGCATATATGATTGCCGGGCGTCGCTATGCGTTGTGGGGGAACAACGGCGTGCGGGTCCTATGTGCGCACGGGCAACGCATTACCGCTTTCGTCTGCGCATAAGTTAACTAATGCCAGATCCGGCCGCATCGGAGTGAAGTGATCCCTTTGCTGGACCTGGGGCATTAATTCCAGCCGCCCTTGCGGGACGCGAGCGCCCGACCCGGATGTGGAACACGATCTGGAAGGGATGGGTGACGTCCTGAGATCATTAGCTCCGTGGCATGGTAACTTCGGCGTCGATGATCTCGGACTCCTCGGCCCGGTGTCCTGGCTTGGTCAGCTCAAGGCTGGCGAAGTGTTTTTGGAGTCGCTTGGACGTGGGGAGGAACGTGCCCAACGTGGGGCCTCCAGAGATAACTGCACCAGTGCTATGACGTGGTCGTGGCGGCGCCCGGCCGCGAGGCCCGCAGTTTGTAACCGGCGCCCAGAAAGAGCAAGAGGCTGTAGATATTCACGGCACCCCAGTTTTCACGCGGCATCGTGAACGGAACGAGGGGTTGAACACCACGGCCACAGCGGCCATGACCACGACCCAGAAAGTCCTGTGCTGGCCTTTGGCGATTACGATGATCCAGATCGCTGCCGCGGGCGCGGCCCACCTGAGAAGCTCGTAGTAGTGGTAGGACATGCGCTGCGGCGCGAGAAACATAAGGACGGACCCGACGACGGTCGGGATCACTGCCGGCCGCACTGTGATCAGCGGAACATCGTTCAGTTGAGCTTCCGAGAAACCAGGCGCCGGCGGCCACCGTTCCGTGCTGAAATTGTCGTGTCCCATGCGGCTCCTCCCGGCCTGCAGGCGCCTTCCGCGGAGCCCCGGATCATGCTAAACCCGGCCGGGCGGGTTTTGACCTGCAAAAAGCCGCCTGGGACCGTCCTGGTCCACTGGTCCCAGGAAGGTGTGCTGAGAACTCAGTTCTGACTTCCGGGTACCAGTTCAACTTGCCGGAGGCCGATGGCTCAGAACTTTTAACGGCGTGGAGTCGGGCTGGCTCCCAAAGGTGACAAGTGGACGCGAACACGCGTGACATGTCGCGTACTAGTGCTTTGAGTGAAGGGGGAGGTCGGCAGTAAGCCCGTACGGTCCTCGTGGTTCCCCGGCGCGGTGTGGCCGCTCAGCCCCGCGGCGGCTTCTTCGGGTTCCGTGTCTCGACGCTCTTCCAGGGACCGGGCGTCACTTTCGACGCTATGAAGTTCCCGAGGCCGTCATACTTGTCGAAGAGACCGCTCCGCTCGTTTTTCTGCTGATATCGGTCCTTCAGCTGACCAATCCGCTTGCCTTCGCCGGTGTTTTTTGCCACCAAGCACCCCCTAAATCGCGTCGAATTCTCGCGGGAAGTATATATGATCGGCGAGTGACGCCAATGCTTTCTGACGGAAACGACGGCGTGCGGGTTCTGTGTGGGTGGGGCAGACGTAAGCCGCTTTGTTCATCTACTAGATCGATGAAGGGCCGACTACGGTCTTTATCCGCGCACCAGTTAACAAATGGCAGATCCGGACCGACGCCGAGTTCGAGGCGATCCCTGGCCGCCGATGGGTACTCAGGCCAACCGTCCCAAACTGGGCGAGAGCCGCTCGGCCGCATTGACCTCGAACACGTGGTCATTGAAGGAACCCACAAACGTGGCAGTCAGTCTTCAAAGACTCACGGTCATCCCTGTTGCCTTTCAGATGAGAGCGGACAGTGCCCGCGACCTTCGTCCAGCCCCGTGAGACTGTCGCCGAATCCGGCATCTATTCCGCAGATTCTACCGACGAAAGCGGATGACAGCAGAAAACAGCCCTGCCCTGCGACTATCGAAGATGCTGCTAGCCCCCAGAACCCCCGAAATAGCCGTACTCTTAATCGGCTCATTTGCATATTCGGAGAGTTTCTCCCTTGATGCTTTTCGCTGATCGGAGCGTTTCCAACTCAGTTAGGGTGACCGCCCCTGTGCGGGTAAGTCCGTAACGGGTGTATGACGCTGCGCGTGGGACGCGGGGTTTGAAGGCCGAGCTGAAGGGGAAAGTTGCTGGCTGGCAGGGGCACAGAAGTTAAGTTTTGCCAATTCTTTGCCAATGAGCCTGCCCCAGGCAAAGCAAAAGGTCCTGCTTCCCTTTGTTTACAAGGGAAGCAGGACCTTTCTCATCGGCGGTGACGGTGGGATTTGAACCCACGTTGGCTTTGACACCAAACAACATTTCGAGTGTTGCACCTTCGGCCGCTCGGACACGTCACCAACCTGACTAGGGTACCGGAGCAAGGCTCACATCCCCAAAACGGCTGGTGATTGGGCTCGGTTTCACGTACCGGGGTTGCCATTGAGGACATCAGGCGCCTCGGTCGCAAAGTTATCCACATACGAGTTTTTCCTGACATCGTGTGCCGGACTCTCGCTGGATGATTTAGTTATGGAACGAAGAGCTGCGGTGGAGGTTGCGGAGGCTTTGGCTGCTTCTGCCACTGCGCTTGCTGTAGCTTTGCGGGGCACAGGATCTGCCGGAACGGGTCTGGTGGCGAAGCTGATCCGCTGCGGATGTTGGCGGATGATTTCCTGGACGGGTTAGCTGAGACTTCCCGGATTGACGCAAAGACGTCGGCACTGAGAGTCCATCTTGCGGCGGGCTACTCGCGTGCTGCGGAAGCCCTCGCGCGAGCAACCTGGCTCCTCGGGGGTAACTGCACCATCGACGTTAACGCCATCACCGGAGAGAACCCGAACCAGGCAGCTCCGACTATAGGTGGTTCCGACGGCGGTCCTGGTGGCTCCGGCGCTGGTGTTCCGTCGCCGCGCGCGCAGGTGCTGATCACGGTCCCAGTGATGGCTTTGCTGGGTGCGAGGGAGGAGCCGGCGATGTTGGACGGGTACGGTCCGATCCCGCCGTCGATGGCCCGGCGGCTGGTCGCCGACGGCGCGGACTCCTTCCACCGGGCCCTGATGGACCCGCGTGACGGTGCACCCCTGGAGATCGGGCGGGCCAGCTACCGGGTCACCAAAGCCCCACGACGCTGGCTCAGGCTGGGGGACGGGAGATGCCCCTTCCCGGGCTGTAATAACCAGTCCCTGGACAACGAAGCGGACCATGACCTGGCCTGCGCCAACGGCGGGACCACCGGGATCTCGAACCCTGGCCAGCCCTGCCTCGGACGGCTATCCCGAATGCCAACGGCCAGGGATCATCTGCCTATCCGGTGGAAACTCCTTAACGAGTGGCGCCATTGCCAGCAGCGTTGCGCGGTTCCGCCAGCCACCTCCAGCGGACTAGATTCATCAGCAAGATGGCTACTCCAGATGAACCAACCCCTCAGGCAGCTCAGGCAACGGCGTATTGGACCACCGGCCCGGAACACGGTGAACTCCGGGACGAGCTGTTGCATCCCCCGGGAGCGGGCGAAGCACTGGTACGTACGCTTTACTCCGGCATCAGCAAAGGCACGGAAATTGTGGTTCACACCGGCTCCGTCCCGCCTCGGGTGGCTGAGGCAATGCGTGCGCCACACCAGGAGGGATCGTTCCCGTCTCCAGTGAAGTTCGGCTACCTATCTGTCGGCATCGTTGAACAGGGCCCGGAAGACTGGATGGGCCAAAAGGTCTTCTGCCTGAGTCCCCACCAAGACCGCTACGTCATCGACACCGCCGCACTGACCAGAATTCCCGACGGCGTCCCCGCCCGCCGCGCCGTGCTCACCGGGACCGTGGAGACAGCCGTCAATGCACTGTGGGAAGCCGGACCGAGGCTCGGGGACAGGATCGCCGTCGTCGGTGCCGGGCTGGTGGGAGGCATGGTGGCCACACTCCTGCGCACATTCCCTTTGGCCCGCCTGCAGCTCGTGGACCTGGACCTGGAACGGAAGCAGCTGGCGGACAGGCTCGGCGTGGAATTTGCCCACCCGGATGATGCCGAAGCGGACTGCGACGTCGTATTCCACTGCTCGGCGTCGCAGGAGGGTCTGGAACGCAGCCTGCAACTGGCCGGCGACGAGGCCGATGTCATCGAAATGTCCTGGTACGCCAACCGCGGCGTCACCTTGCCGCTCGGCGAGGACTTCCATGCCCGCCGGCTCTCCATCAGGGCCAGTCAGGTGGGCGTTGTGGCTCGGGCACGACGGCATCGGCGAACGACCGCCGACCGCCTGAACCTTGCAGTATCCCTCCTCAAGGACCCCGTCTTCGACGCCTTCCTCACGGGCGCATCTCCCTTCTCAGACCTGCCGGACGTGGTGCAGAACCTGGCCACCGGACAACTCGAAGCCTTGTGTCACGTGATCGAATACCCCAACGCTGAAAAGTACAGTGATCCAGCCCCCGGAGACAGGACGTAGCCCGTGTTCAGCCTGACTATCCGCCGACATTTCATGATCGCCCACAGCCTCCCGCGCGAGGTCTTCGGCCCCGCCCAGGCCCTGCACGGGGCCACCTTCGTGGCGGAGGTGACGTTCCGGCGTCGTGCTTTGAACGAGGATGCGATAGTGCTGGATATCGGAGCCGCCGGCGGCATCATTGAAGGTGTCCTGGCGGGGCTCAATTACACCAACCTCGACGAGCACCCGGACTTCTTCGGCAGGCTGAGCACCACCGAGGCGCTGGCCGAATATATCGCCCAGGCCGTGGCAGGGCAGGTCGAGGACGACGCTGACGGCCGCGAGCTCGCAGGTATCGACGTCACCCTGCGCGAAAATCCTGACGCCTGGGCTTCCTGTTCCCTGGACCTGTCCGCCTGACCATGCGCGTCAGGTTCCTGGTTCCCGGCAACGTCCGCCACATCTCAGGCGGCAACGTTTATAACGCACGCCTCGTCGAGGGGTTGAGGACTTTGGGTGTCGACGTCGAGGTTCTCTCGGTGGAGGGGGAGTGGCCGGATGCCGGGATGAGTGACCGACGGCGGCTGGGCAGTCTGCTGGGAGCAGGCGAACCGGAGGCGGAGATCAAGTCGGCCGCGGTCACGGTGGTGGACGGGCTCATCGCGTGCGGTGCCCCTGAAGAGCTGGAGGCTGCCGCCGCTGCGGGGCGCAGCGCATGGGTGCTGCTCCATATGCCGTTCCCCAGCCATACCGACGGCGAGCAGCGGTCCCTGCAGGCAGCCGCTGGCGTGATCTGCTCCAGCACGTCAGCCGCTGACCACGTCAGGGAACTACACGGCTTTGCGACCAGCCGGGTGGCCCTGCCCGGCACGGATCCTGCGCCGGTTTCGGCGGGTTCGGACCCAGTACACATTATTTCGGTAGCCGCGCTGCTGCCCAACAAGTCCCAGATACTCCTGGTGGAAGCGCTCGCCAAGCTCCAGGACCTGGCATGGACGGCATCCCTGGTGGGCACGGACGACGCCGACCCCGCCTACGCGGCGCAACTCCAGGCTTCCATATCCTCGCACGGATTGGACGGCCGGATCCGGCTAACCGGTCAGCTCGCCGGACACGCCCTGACGGACGAATGGAACCGGGCCGACCTGAGCGTGCTTGTCTCCAAAGCCGAAGCGTTTGGTTTGGTGGTTACGGAATCGCTGGCCCGGGGAATCCCGGTCATCGTCCGTGCCGGCACCGGGGCTGTGGAAGCACTGGGCATGGGCGCCCGGCCGGTCCTGCCGGGAAGCGCCGTCGTCCTTGCCGGCAGCGAAAGCGGCGAGCCGGAGATTCTCGCAGGGACGATCCGGGAGTGGCTATCGGACCGCACTTTCCGAACGGATTGGCGAGCCGCAGCGCTTGATGCCCGGAAACATATGCCCCACTGGGAATCCACCGCGCGCAACGTAGCGGCGGTCCTCGGTGCGTTCCCGCAGGTGCCCCATCAGGCATGACCAAACATGCCACAACCGACCCGGGCTCTCGGGCGAAGCGCTATCTGTTGCCTAGAACTTGCCACGATACCTAGAGCTTGCCGCGGTGGGCGGCAAAGAAATCCCTCAGCAGGGCCCGGCACTCGTCCTCCCTGACGCCGCCGTAGACCTCCACCCAATGATTGAGCCGGCGCTCGCGGAGGACATCGAACACTGAGCCGGCCGCCCCGGCTTTCTCGTCCCAGGCGCCGAAAACCACTCGGGGAATCCTGGCCAGCACCACCGCTCCTGCGCACATGGCGCACGGCTCCAGCGTGACAACCAGTGTGCAATCTTCCAGCCTCCAGCCGTCGCCGGTGCCGCCATCCAGTTTCGACAGCGCACGCAGCCGGTCCGCTGCCCGGCGGATGGCGACCACCTCCGCGTGGGCGGTGGGGTCACCCAGTTCCTCCCGCTGGTTCCGTCCGGAACCCAGCAAGCCGCCGTCGGGCCCTATGACAACGGCACCGATGGGCACGTCCTCGGTGGCCAGTGCACGCCGGGCTTCGTCGAGGGCAAGACCCATCCACTCACTGTGTTTCTTATCGCCGGGGACCATGGCTCAATGATAGTTTCGAGGGATATCCATCCTTGCCACCCGCCGATGCCAGGAGGAACTCGTGGACGTCGATACATTCAGGGCCCGTGCCGGCCAGTGGTTCAGACCGTATGCCGCGTTGTGGGTCACCATGCTGGTGGGCGGCGTGCTGGTGGTGATCATGGCGCTGCTGGGTGCCGAGGTCTATGACAGCGTGGTGGACGACGCAGGGCTGACGTCCCTGGACCAGCCCGCTTTGGAGCTTTCCGAGAGCCTGCGGGCCCCCGCACTGGACGCGGGCGTCACAGCCTTTACTAATATTGGCGGCGGAATCGGCATGCCCATCCTGGCAAGCATCCTGACCGCCTGGCTCACCGTGCTGAGCAGGACCTGGCGGCCCATCATCCTGGTGGGCGGCGCGGCGGCCGTGTCCACCCTGGCCACCACAGTGGGCAAGCGTTTGGTTGGCCGCACCCGTCCCGACCATGCCGACGCGGTCCCGCCTTACGAGACGTCGCCCTCTTTTCCCAGCGGTCACACGTTGAACACCACTGTGGTGATCGGCGTAATTGTGTACATCATGTGCCTGCAATTCGAGATAACTTGGGCCCGCCTCACGGCGATCGCCGCAGGTTTGGTGTTCATCATCGCCATGGGCCTGAGCCGAGTCTTCCTGGGTCACCACTGGCTGACGGACGTGATGGCCGGCTGGTTCCTGGGGTTCGCCTGGGTGGGCATAGTGATCCTGGCACATCGGCTGTTCCATGTGCTGCGGAAACGGGAGCACGGAGGGCCGCCGCCAACGTTCGAGCACCCCGCCATCCGGGACGAGCAGCCGAGCTGACTCCTGGCAGGGGCTCCCCGCCCGGATGGTAGTTTTGACGCATGCGCACTCTCGTTGTGGACCACCCGCTGGTCGCCCATAAGCTCACCGTCCTGCGGGACAAGAACACACCGTCACCGGTCTTCCGGATGCTGACGGAAGAGTTAGTGACACTGCTCGCGTATGAGGCCACCCGCGACGTCCGCACGCAGCCTGTGACCATCGAGACCCCGGTGAGCACCACAGTGGGAACCGCCTTCACCAAGCCCACACCCCTGGTGGTGCCCATCCTCCGCGCGGGCCTGGGCATGCTGGAGGGCATGACCAAGCTCGTCCCCACAGCTGAAGTGGGATTCCTGGGCATGGCCCGCGACGAGGAAACCCTGGACATCATCACTTACGCCGAACGTCTCCCGGAGAACCTCACGGACCGGCAGATCTTTGTGCTGGACCCGATGCTGGCCACCGGCGGCACCTTGCGCGAAGCCATCAAGTTCCTCTTCAAACGAGGCGCCTCGGACGTGACCTGCATCTGCCTTCTGGCTGCGCCGGAAGGGTTGGCGAAACTGGAAGAAGAGCTTGCTGACGCGAACGTGACCATCGTCCTGGCCTCCATCGACGAGAAGCTCAACGAGAAGTCCTACATTGTGCCGGGACTCGGCGACGCAGGGGACCGGCTGTACGGCATCGCTGGCTAAAGCAGCGGACCCTCAGAAGGCACGGCACGGTGCGGTGCGGTTTAGGAGGGTAGGTGCGGGCGGCAGCCCCGGCTGCGCGTGCCGGGCTCGATGGTTCCGACTGCGAGTACCCGCCGGTGACGGACAGGGTTGGCTTCAATGCGGACTTCGATGAGCGGCCCAGCGAGTCCATCCGCTTTGTCCAGCTGACACCCCGGCTCCGCGTGCGCAATCTGCATCGGCGAGGGACTCACAGACGCGCCGCCAGGTACGGCACCCAGCCCGCAGCTCGTGGTCAGCGACATCCGTGCCGCCCATGACCGCCTCCAAAACAAGGGTGTCGCCGTGAGTGAAGTGGACGTTCAGGACTGGGGCCATTTCGTGTCTTTCGGGGATCCCGACGGCAACAAGTGGGCTGTGCAGTAACATCCCTGGCCGTGAGGCCTAGGGCAAAATGGAGAGATGAACAACCCAGCCCTTTGCCGCCCGTGCGCTTTCCTGCCGGGCAGCCCTCTTCGACATGGAAACGAGTGCGCTGCGGGCATTCGGACGGTAGCCATAGGCCCCAACGCCGGTCAACTGCTTGACGGAGTCCTATATATCCCGGACTACGGCTGGGTAGACGCTTCCCTGGAGGCGGACGGCGAGGGCCAACAAATCATTTCTTCCCGGCTTTGAGATCGGCTACAACCTTCGCGATCCGGCGGGCGCGGGTTTCCGCTGTCCTGGCATCGGCGATGGGCTCCACGTACCGCCGCTGGGTGCTGTAATTCAGCGTGGCATAGAACGCCTGGGCATCCGGTTCGGCGGCCAGGGCTGCGGCCAGGTCGTCAGGGACCTCAATGATGCGCGGCTGCGTGTCCAGTTCCACGTCCACCTCGACGGTGTCGCCGGACGCCACTCCGGTGAATTCACGGTTGGCGGCGCTCACGCCAACCAGGTTCTGCCCGCCCATGACGGCAATGCTGCTCCGGTAACTCCTGCCGTTGATGGTCACCACCACCGGCGGACGCTTGCCTGCACCGAGCGCCGCGACGACCTCCTCGGGAACTTCAATGCCCGCCTTGTTGCCGCTGCCCAGAACCGTGGTGGTGAATTTCATGGCCCCAGTATGCCGCGGCGCCCGAAGCCAGGGAAGCGCGGATCCCGAGGACAACCTGCTGAGTAAGCCGGGGATGCAGGACAGCAGGCCCTGAACCGGGGGATTCAGGGCCTGCTGTGGCTGTTGGGATTCCGGAGAATCGTGCTTAGTACCAGTTGTGCGACAGGTGGAAGTTCAGCGCACCGCACGGTGACTGGTAGCGCTCCTGGATGTAGTTCAGGCCCCAGTTGATCTGCGTGCGGTAGTTGGTGAGGTAGTCAGCGCCGGCGCTCGCCATCTTCTCGGCGGGCAGTGATTGGACGATGCCGTACGCGCCGCTGCTTGCGTTGGTGGCGGTGGTGGTCCAGTCAGATTCCTTGGTCCACAGCGTCTGCAGGCATGGCATCTGGTCAGCGGACCAGCCGCGGCTGGCCAGTTGGCCCGCAGCATAAGCCTGGGCTCCGGCGGGATCGTTAACGGCCACAACCGGCGCGGGCTCGGGTGCCGGAGCGGGAGCGGGGGCTGGCTCGGGTTCCGGTGCAGGAGCCGGTGCGGGAGCCGGCGCAGGTGCTGGTTCGGCTGCCTGCGGGGCAACGCTGATCTCGGGCGCTGCAGGTGCCGGTACGGGATTCGCCAGCATCTCGGCCTTTTCCATGCTCAGCTTCGAGTCGGCTTCCGCAGTGGACAACTGCTGCGTGTCGCTGGCTGCTGTCATCGTGTTGGACTCGGACGCGTGGCCCGCTGCGCCCAACCCGATGAGCATGGCGCTCGCCGCGGTGAGCACGGCTACGCGCTTCCCCAGGGACGGAAACTTGTTGCGAAGCGTGGTGCCGCCGCCGACTGGGCGTGTTTGTACCTTGGATTTAGACATGATGGATCGCCTCTCACACCTGCGGAGTTAGCTGTCGGGTTCGGATGAGGGCATCCGGCCACACGGAAATTCAGTGCTGGCTTTACCCCAAGGGCATTACGCCCGGGACTCTGGGTCCCCCGCCTCTGCCTGGTCAAGCGGAATCCGGTAAGCGGCAGAGCTTGGCGTCATCCGGATATGCGGCCCGAATGGGATCCGCACTCTATCGACGGTACAGGAGCTCAGCACTGAAGTCACATTTTGGTAACAGGAATCACGGCGACGGCGCGTTGCCTTGCAGCGCAGCGGCCCCGGCGGGTAGGCGCAGCACGAACTCCGTGCGTCCGGGGCGCGACTTCACCTCCACGGTGCCGCCATGCGCCTCAATAATCGACTGAACGATGGACAAGCCCAGTCCACTGGTGCCCTCGGAAGCCCCCGGCCCGGACTCCGGCGCTGTGCCCTTGCGGGCGGCGTCTGCGCGGGCAAACCGCGAGAAAACGTGGTCCACGAAGTCCGGCGGGATGCCCCCGCCGTCGTCCGTCACCGAAATTTCGGCATTGCCATCGGCGGACTTCCGCACGCTGCTGACCACGGTGGTCCCTGGTGTGGTGTGTTTGCGTGCGTTGGAAAGGAGGTTCACCAGTACCTGGCGCAGCTGGGACGCGTCGCCGTTGACGGAGAGCGGCTCGTACGGAAGTTCTAAGTGCCAGTGGTGATCCGGCGCGATCACCTTTTCATCGCTGACCGTTTCGATGACGAGCTGGGTGAGATCAACCTCGCTGAGTTTCAGGGGCTGCCCCTCGTCGAGCCGGGCCAGCAGCAGCAGATCCTCCACCAGCGTGGTCATGCGTTCGGACTGGCTCTGCACCCGTGCGAGCGATTTCCTGCCATCCGGTGTGAAGTTCTCGGTCATGCGCATCAGCTCTGTGTAGCCCCGGATGGCGGTCAGCGGTGTGCGCAGTTCATGGGAGGCATCGGCTACGAACTGCCGCACCTTGGTCTCGCTCCGCTGCCGCGCTTGGAGGGCATTGGCGACGTTGTCCAACATTAGATTCAGGGCGTGGCCCACACTGCCCACTTCAGTTCCGGGATTGGCGTTCGACGGCGGGATCCGCACGGCGAGTGCCACCTCGCCAGCGTCCAGCGGGAGTCTGGCCACCTGGGTGGCTACTTCAGAGAGCTGCTCGAGGGGCTTCATGGTGCGCCGGATCAGAACCGTGCCGGCCAGCCCGATCAGCAACAGTCCGCCCAGGGAAACGAACACGAAAGTCCACACCAGCGAAGCCAGGGTGCCCTCCTTGGCCGCCAGCGGAAGTCCGGTGACCAGGAGATCGCCGTATCTGGTTTGGACAGCCAGAATCCGGTAATCCCCGTTGGACAGGGAGCGGTCCACGGGGTTGCCGTTGTGCGTCAGCTCGAGCAGGGTTTCCTTGTCTTTGGCGTCGAGGGCCAGGCGCGTGGTGTCCGAGTCCAGGTATCCGCCACTGATGATCTGGCCGTTCAGGATGCGTGCATTGAGCGTCCCCACACTCTGCCCACGGGAGTCCAGGGGATCGGGCCTGCCGTTGAAGCCACCCAAGGGCTGGCGGCCAGGATCATTCGAACGTTTCGCAGCCTGGCTCAGCTGGTCATCCAGCTGCCTGGTCAGAAAAGAGCCCATAGACGCATAGCTGAACAGCCCGACCGCGCCGCAGATGGCCACCAGCAGTGCCATGGCCAGCAGGATCAGGCGGGTGCGCAGATGCCAGGTGGACGGTTTCAGCCAGCTGCGGGCCGGTGCCGTGGTTGTTGGTGGCGGAGTGGACATGGAGCTGCTACTCCGCCGGCTTGATGACGTATCCAGCGCCGCGCACGGTGTGGATCATGGGCGGCTGCGCGGCGTCCACCTTTTTGCGCAGGTAGGAAATGTAAAGCTCCACAATGTTGGCCTGCCCGCCGAAGTCATAATTCCAGACCCGGTCCAGGATCTGGGCCTTGCTGATCACGCGTTTGGGGTTTTCCATGAGGTAGCGGAGAAGCTCGAACTGTGTTGCCGTGAGCTGGAGTTCGTCCCCGGCCCTGGTGACTTCCCGCGTATCGATGTTGAGTACAAGATCACCCACCACCAGTTCGGCGGTGTCCATGGCGGCAACTCCGGACCTCTGGACCAGGCGGTGCAGCCGCAGCAGGACCTCTTCCATGCTGAAGGGCTTGGTGACGTAGTCGTCCCCTCCGGCGGCCAGGCCCGCGATCCGGTCGTGGACAGCGTCCTTCGCGGTCAGGAAGAGCGCAGGTACCTCCGGCGCAAAGGCGCGGATCCTGCCCAGCACCTCGACGCCGTCGAACCCTGGCAGCATCACGTCCAGTACCAGCACGTCCGGACGGAACTCCTTGGCAAGCTTGACGGCCTCCGGGCCGTCCGCGGCTACGGCAACAGACCAGCCGGCCATCCGCAGCCCCATGCTCATGAGTTCGGAAAGGCTGGGTTCGTCGTCGACTACGAGAGCGCGGATAGGGGAGCCGTCGGGGTGCGTCAGCTGCGGCAGGTTGTTGGTCATGGAGTGCGAAGTAGCCATGGGACAACTCTCTGATCTGTGGGTTAGTTCACCCTGCGGCGTTCCTGTGCGCAAGCTGTGAATCCCAGCCTAGCGAGCTGGACGGACCGGGGCGCCGCTGGGCGGTCCTATGCGGAAAGCGTCACCGCGGTGGCACGAATCACTCTCCAAATCCGCAACAGGCAGTCGCAGGGGCATTTTCAGCCGCCGGGCGCCTTCGCGGTTGGACAGGGAGCAAAACGGCATAGGCGATTTCAGTAATCCATGCCTTTATGAATTTCACCAGATGGACTGGGGTACCTGCCGAACAATGTTCGCGAGGAGGGTGCCCTTTGGCTTCTTTCGCAGATAACGACTGTTATTTTGTGGTCCTGACAGAATTGTGATCTACAACACAGTTGGACCGCTTGTCTCACAATGCGGAACATTAGGGCCTTTGTTACTTGCAAGTTCTCATTGTTACGTTGCACACTTTCAATTGTGAACAAGAACTCAACGGCACCTGCAGCCGCAGAATATTGGCCCAGCACATCCGCTGCTGCCGACATGCGCTGTTGTCGAATGCACGCCTGACCTTCAGATCCCACCAAGTTCTTAGGCATTCGCCCCCAGTCCGGATTCGGGTGCCCCTCCCAGATTTTCAGTGCGGGAAACCCAGCATTCGAGCCGTCGTAACGGCCATTCACATTGAGGTAAGCATTCATGTCAGTTGCATCCGGATACGTCCACATCTCCGTCCGTAACGCAGGTAAGCCCAGCCAGGCCCCGGGTCTCCGCCAAGGTTTTGGTACCCGTTCGGGGTTCGCCCCGGCCGCCCCCGGAACCAGCTTTCCCGCCCCCGGCTACGTACCTCAGGGCTACAACCCCAACTCCTACGGCCAGCTCCGCGCCGTCCAGCCCAACGAGGCCGCGCCGCTCACCGCGCCGACGCCAGTTGTGGCAGGGGCCAACGCCGTGCGGCCCGTCGCCAACGACAACGCGGCCCGCGGCTTTGTGCTCTACATGGGCATCGATGAGGAAACCGCAGCGGCTGCCGGAACCTCCATCGCCAAGCTCGCCCAGGAAATCCGAGCCTACGCACAGTCCCTGGTGACCGGTGCCGAAAGCTACGCTGCCGTGGCCATGGCCCCGACCGGCACCCCGGGTTCCGCGCTCGACGTCGTCCGCTCCACGTTCGGTGACCCCACCGTCAATGCCCAGAAGCGCACCGAGACCGCCCGGCTCCAGCAGTCCGCCGAGCCCCGTCCGTCCGGCGTCCTCATTGACCTGGCCCGCCGTGAAGTCCACCTCGACGGCGAATCATTGAACCTGACCTTCAAGGAATTCGAGCTCCTCAACTACCTTGTGGAAAACGGCACTCGCACCGTTGGCCGCGATGAGCTGCTCGAGGGCCTGTGGCGCAACGCCGAGGAAGTCCCCAACGAGCGCACCATCGACGTCCACATCCGCCGCCTCCGCTCAAAGCTTGGCCGTCTGGCCAACACTGTGCGCACGGTCCGCGGCCAGGGCTACCGCTTCTACGAGCACCCCGAAGTAGTGGTCTGGGCCGCTCCGGAATACTCGATCTAGGCCTTTAGCGACGCACGAAAGCGCCTGCCCGTTAGGGTCCGTGACGACTGGTCACCGTGGCGGTGCTCGACGGCGCCGGGGCTCCGGGCGCGTGGGCATTAGGCTTGGGAGATGAACGACCACCACATTAAACGCCTGGTGATCATGCGCCATGCCAAGGCTGACTGGCCCGGCGACGTGGCGGATCACGAACGGCCGCTGGAGGAACGCGGGCACCGCGAAGCGCCCCTTGCCGGGAAATGGCTGGTCAAACACGGCATCCTGCCGGACTTCATCCTCTGCTCCAGTGCGCTGCGCACCCGCCAGACGTGCACCTGGGTGTGCTCCGAACTGGGGGATAAGGCCCCGACGCCGAAACTTGAGGACGGTCTGTACGCCGCCTCCGCACTGCGGATGCTCACCGTGGTCAACCATGTGCCGGACACTGTCACCACCCTGATGCTCATCTCGCACATGCCCGGAGTCCAGGACCTGGCGATGCACCTGGCGTCGCGGGACTCAAACCACGACGCCTACATGGACGCCGCAACGCGCTATCCCACGAGTGCACTCACCGTCCTGGAAACTGAAAAGTCCTGGGCCGAACTGGACGGCCAGGACGCCCGGATCACCAAATTCAAGGTTCCGCGCCACTGACCCGGAGCTGCGCCGCTTCGCTGACCCCGCGTCCAGCCTGTGTTCGGCTTTGGTACATCGAAGGGGCAGTCTGTCAGAGTTGAACGGTGAACCTCCGACACTCCCTCCTGGCACTGCTGGTCGCCGTTCTCTGGGGCCTGAACTTCGTGGCCATCGACATGGGACTGCACACGGACAGCCGTGAGGTGCCGCCACTGCTGTTCGTGGCCATGCGGTTCGTCCTGGTGGTGTTCCCCTTAGTCTTCTTCATCCGGAAGCCGGACGTCAGCTGGAAGGCGATTATCGGCGTCGGGCTCTTTATGAGTGCCGGCCAGTTTGGCCTCCTGTATTTGGCCATGGCCCTGGGCATGCCGGCCGGCCTCGCCTCCTTGGTCCTGCAGGCGCAGGTGCTGCTGACGGTTCTCCTGTCGGCCGGTTTCCTGGGGGAGCGGCCCAGCCGAAGCCAGTTGTTCGGCGTTGTTCTCGGCGTTGCCGGCCTGGCCGTGGTGGCCGTGGGCCGCAGTGCCGTGGCGCCCACACTGCCGCTGATCATCGTGCTGGGCGCGGCGCTGTCCTGGGCTGCCGGAAACGTCATCGCCCGCCAGGCCAAGGCCGCGTCAGGGCTGGGACTGGTGGTCTGGTCCGGTGCCGTGGTGCCGCTGCCCCTCGCCGGACTTTCATTCCTGGTGGACGGCCCGGATGCCGTGCTCGGCACGCTGGCCGACCTTCAGCCGGTCACCATGGTCAGTGCGCTGTACACCGCCATTTTCGGATCGCTGGTGGGGTACGGAATCTGGAACAGGCTGCTTGCCCGGTATCCGTCGTCGGCCGTGGTTCCCTTCACGTTGCTGGTCCCCGTGGTGGGGATGAGCGCCGCATGGCTGATCCTCGCGGAGGTGCCGACGCCGGCTGAACTGGCTGGCGGGGCGCTCCTGCTGGGAGGGGTGGCGACGGCGGTGGTCGCCGGTGGCGGGAAGCAGCGTCAGCGCCGGGATGCCGTCTTGGCGCCGGACTTGGGTGCTGGTTTGGGTGCCGTCTTACGGACCGGTGCAGCGGACGACGACGGCGGCTTGGCTCCCACTGCTGGTACCCGTGCCGCCGCCGGCAGCCGGGCCGGTGCGCGCGAGCCGGAGGCGCGCTGAGCGGTTGAGCCGGAACTGGTACCGTGCTGGGCGGCACTGCCAGTGGCGGCAGCACTCCGGGTTGCCGCGCCCCGGCCCGCTGGCTTCCGTGCGGCCGCACCCCGGGTTGCCGGCCGGCGGCTCGCTGGCGAGGGTTTGTGTCCCCCAGCCACCAGACGTCCCCCGGCCGCGAGCCGTTTTCCCGAAGGCCACACCACACCCAGGGACAGAACCAGCACCGTGGCAACGGCTGACGCGGCGGCCCAGAAGAAGTAGTTGTCCGGATCGTCGGTGGGGAGCGGTGTACCCACGATCGTCGACTGATCCGCGAACCCAAGCTCCCATGTACTAAGGAAAGCCAGGAAAAAGGCAATGGTCAGGCTGCTGCCCACGCCGGTGGCCAGCAGGGCAAGGTGCCGGCGACGCCCCAACAGTTCAGCCACCGCGGCGACGTAGGCCACAGCTGCTAGCCCCAGGAAGGTGACCGTCACGGCTTCCTCGAGCGTGATGGCCGTAAGCACCAGCATGCCCAGGGCGGCGACGGCCGTGATCAAGGCGAACTTCCCGCTGATACCTATGTGGCGCATGGGATCAATCATCCCTGAGGGCGGAGTTACTTCAGGACGTAGCCGCGCATAATGGCCATGATAGCTGCAACACTTTGGTCACGGCTCCGTTCGGGGTTATAGGTCTGGCGGTCCAGGCCCACCACAAAGCAGGCACCCAGGATCGCCGTCTCCAGACTGCCCTGCGAAATGGCTCGGTCCACAGGATAGGCGGCCGCCACGGACTCGACGGCGTCCCCGATCATGGCTAGGAGTTCGGCCCTGAGCACTGCAAAGGTGTCCCGCCAGACGCTGGGCGTGCGCCAGTTTTCGCTGACCCACAGCCGCGCGAAAGACGGATACTCAGCCATGAAGTCCATGGCCTGGCCGATCATCGCCTCCATCGCCACGAGCGGATCCAGTGCGGAATCACCGGAGGCCGCGGAGTTACCCGCAGCCGCGGGGTAACCCACAGCTGCTGGATCACCCGCAGCTGCTGGATCACCCGCAGCTGCTGGATCACCCGCAGCCCAGGGGCCAGCGGCAGCGCTCAGCAGGCGGGCTTTCAGGATGTCCACGCCATGCCGCAGCAACTGTGCGATCAGATCCGACTTGCTGCCGAAATTGTAATAGACAGTGCCCTTGGAGACACCAGCCGCGGCGGCGATCTCATCCACGGTGACGCCGGCGGTACCCCGCTCACCGATCAGGTCCATGGACGCGTCGAACAGCTTCTGGCGCGTGGCATTGGTCCGCGCAGGGCGAAGCTTCTTTTCAACCGGACCACGGTCCGGCATCACGGCGCTCATACCGCGATCTCAGGCTTGAGTGTCTTGAGCGTCCAGTATTTGTGCTTCCGGACGGCAAACGTGGACATTGCAGCGCCCAGCAACGTGTAGCCGAGCAGCCCCAGGACGGTGGGCACGATCATGGACAGGTCCGCGCCATAGATAAGGTGCCGCATGCCGGTGACCACGTAGCCCATGGGGAGGACCTCGTGCACCACGTGCAGGGGCTGCGGGGTGGTCTGCCACGGGAACGTGCCGCCCGAGGACACCAGCTGCAGCACCAGCAGGATCAGCACCACCAGCTTGCCGGGTGATCCCAGCAAGGCCACCACCCCCTGGATGATGGCGCTGAACGCCATGGCCGCGGCCAGCATGAAGAGCCACATCAGGACCGGATGCGCGGGGTTGAGTCCCAGCGCCAGGTTCACCACCAGGGTCAGGAGGGTAGCTTGGACAGCTGAAACCGCCAGGAACGGAAGCCAGCCGCCGACGGCGATTTTCCAGGCGCGGGCGTTCGACGCCAGGGCCCGCTGGGTGATGGGGCGCATGGCCTGGACCAGCATAAAGATGCCGATCCAGAGAGCGAGGGTCAGGAAGAATGGTGCCAGGCCGGCGCCGTAGGAATCCGCCTTGGCCTCGGAGACATTACTGACCGCAACGGGGTCGGCGATCACCTGCGCCAAGCTGTCCTTATGCGCATCGTCCGGGTTGGGCACCTGCCCGGCGCCCTTGGCAATTTCGTCCGCCAGCATCCTGGACCCGTCAGCGGCCGTGCGGGCACCCGCCTCAAGCTGCCCCGCACCGGCGTCGAGCGTTTTTGCCCCGTCCGCAAGACGCCCGGCGCCGTCGAGCGCACTTTGCTGGCCGGTGGCCAAGGTGGCCGCCCCGGTATGAAGCTGGTCCGCGCCCCCGGAGGCCTGGGCCACAGCGACTTTTAACGCGGGCGTGGCCGCGGCGAGCTGGGCGGCGCCCACGCTCACGGCCTCCGAGCCGTCTGCCAGCTGCTGGATCTGTGCGGCATCGGCCTGGATGGTGGTTTTCGCGGTGGCCACCGGGCTGGAAGCGGCTGCATCGTCGAACGCTTTCATCAGCTTTACCGCTGCCTCAGCGGTCAAACTCTGCAGCGCGGCAGCTTCAACCCGTGCCCGCATCCCCTGGTCCGCGGCATCCAGCTGGGTGGCAACGTTCTGCACCGTGGTCTCGAGCTGTGCGTTGCCCGCGGCCACCTTCGCCGCCCCGTTAGCCAGCGTCTGGGTGTCGGTGGGCAGCGTCGCGGTCTTGTCCTTTAGGACGGTGAGGCCACTGCTCAGCTGCCCGGCGCCCTCGGTCAGCCGGTTGGCGCCGTCACGCAATTTCAGTTGACCGTCATAGAGCTCCCCGGCCCCGGTGCTGAGCTCGGTGGTTCCCGCGTGCAGGGTGCCTGCTCCGTCGCGGAGCGCGGCGACGCCGTCGGCCAGCTGTCCGGCACCGTCGCCGGCCTTGAGCATCTGCGCATGGATGGTGCCGAAGCCGGTGAGGAGCTGGTTTGCCGTCTCTTCGCCCACCTCTTTGGCCACGGTGGTGTGGACGGCCGTGGTCAGTTTGTCCACGATGGTGCTCAGCAGGTAGTTGTTGGCGTCGTTCGTGGTGACGTTGAGCATCGCCTGGCTGGCGGAATCGAAGCTGCCGGGGGAGACCAGATTGGTGGAAAATTCTTTCGGGATCTTCAGCGCAAAGGCGTACTTGCCGTTGCTGACACCCGCATCCGCCTCTGCAGCGGTGGGGACCGGCTGCCAGTTGAAAACGTGGCCGTCGATCAGCCCGTCTGCTACTTTCCTACCCGCCTGGATGTCCGTTCCGTCCGAAGACGTGGCGCCGGCGTCTTCCACCACCAGGGCGGCGTCGATTTGGTCCAGGTTCCCGTATGGATTCCAGTTGGCATACAGGTACCCGGCGCCGTACAGCAGCGGCACCATGATCAGGGCCAGGAGGGTCAGCTTCGGCAGCAGTCCGCCGGTCATCCGCTTGAGTTCGGAACGGGCCAGCCGCAGCACTGTCACTTGGCATCCTCGGTTTCGAGTAGGAAGGCGTCTGTTTCGTCGTCGGCTGCTTCGTTCTCTGCCCCCGCGGGGTCATCGCTCTGCCCGGGCACGTCGTCCGGCTGCACCGCCGCGTTGCCGATTACGGCTGCCGGTCCGGTCCACGAGTCCGGGAGGGCAGTAACGGTAGCGACGACGGCGAGTGGCCGGCCGCCGTTGTACGCCAGCTCTTCAAGCCTCGGGAGCCAGTCCGCAGCGCTGGCACTGTGCCTGTCCGGGGAATCCACCACCAGGAGGTCCGTGTGCGGGTTGGCCAGCGCCAGGGCGGTCAGCAGCTCCATCCGCTTCCCGGCGGGCAGCTGTTCGGTCCAGAGATCCGCAATGTCCTCGAACCGGTTGACCTTGAGCCAGGGCTTGCTGAGGAGGGCGCCGCGGTAACGCCGGGGGACCAGGGCGAGGTCCTCTGTCACGAGGTCACGGACACTGAGGTGCTGCTCCGGTTCGTTCACGCCCGGGGCGTCAAGCAGCGCGCTGGCGAGCCGGAGGTTCTTGATCCGGGGGTTCCCGTACCAGGAAATCTGGCCGCCGGTGGGCTTCATGCGGCCGCTGATGGTCAAGGCCAACGCGGTCCGCTGGTCCTGCCGATCGGCTGCCACCAGGAGCAACTCGCCCCGGCTGGCGCGCAGAGAGGTGGGCGGAAGAAGATCGTCGCGCCGGCCTTTCACATGGATCTGCTGTACGGAGAGCAAGGGTGGCCTTTCGACGATGACTGTCTGCACCCCAGCCTAACCGAACTGACTGGTCAGTTCAAATAAAAGCCTACAGTCCGTACTTCTCCAGCAGCCGCAACCACACCTCACTAATGGTGGGAAACGACGGCACCGCATGCCACAGCCGATCAAGCGGGACCTCGCCCACTACGGCAATCGTGGCGGCGTGCAGGAGTTCGGCCACATCCGGACCTGCGAAAGTTGCGCCCAGGAGTACTCCACGGTCCTCGTCCACCACCAGTTGTGCCCAGCCTTCGTAGTGTTCTGAATGCAGGGACGACCCCGAGACCTCGATGGGCAGTTCCACCGAGGACGCGTTGTAGCCGTCCTCCCTGGCCTGCTCCACTGTCCGTCCCACGGTAGCCAGTTCCGGGTCGGTGAACACCACACTGGGCACGGCATGCTGGTTGGCGGTCTGGGCGTAGCGGCTCCACGCTTCCGGGGCGCCCTGCAATTCACCCTTTGCCCGGGCGGCGATGGCGTCACCGGTGGCCCGGGCCTCATACTTGCCCTGGTGCGTGAAATAGTGCTTGCCGGCGGCGTCTCCCACGGCGTAGAGCCAAGGTTCTTCGCCCGGGGTGCCGTGGACTAGGCCGGTTGTGTCGGTGGTGATTTTGACGGGCTGTCCGTCCTGCGTTCCGAAGCCCACGCTTTCCAGGCCGAGGCCCTCGAGGGCGGGATGCCTGCCGGTGGAGACCAGGACCTTGTTTGCCGTTACGGTGCTTGGGCCGCCCAGAGTCTGATCGTGCAGGGTCAGGGTGAACGTGCCGTCGTCGTTCCCCTGGATGGCTTGCGTGGCCGTGTTGAGGCGGATCTCTACCCCGTCCGCACGGAGTCCTGCCTCCACAAGTTTGCTGGCTTCGGCCGGGAAGCTGGCCAGAAGTCCGCTCCTGGCCACGAGCGTCACGTCCGCGCCCAGGCGGGCGAATGCCTGTGCCAGTTCAGTGCCGGCCACGCCGCCGCCGAGGACAGCCAGCCGTTCCGGGATTTCCCTCGCCGACGTGGCTTCCCGGGTGCCCCAGACCTGGAGATCGGCCAGGCCGGGGATGGGCGGTTTGTTGGGCGTGGAGCCGGTGGCCAGAACTACGGCGTGGCGGGCCTCGAGCCGGTAGGTGTTGCCGTCGAGTCCGGCTACTTCCACAGCGCGGTGCCCGGTGAGCCAGCCGTGGCCTCGGATGAGTTCGATCCCGGTGTCTTCCAGCCACTTGACTTGGCTGTCGTCCTGCCAGTTCGAGGTGAAGTAGTCCCGGCGCTTGAGGACTGCCGCCGCATCCAGTGTGCGCGTGACCGCTTCTTCGGCGCCGGGGACGGTCTGTGCCCCGTGCAGGGCGGTACCGGCACGGAGCAGCACCTTTGATGGCATGCAGGCCCAGTAGGAGCACTCGCCGCCCACCAGTTCGGCCTCGACAACCACGCAGGTGAGCCCACCCTGGATCACCCGGTCCGCCACGTTTTCGCCCACGGCGCCTGCGCCGATCACAACGACATCAAATTCGCTTTCCAGGGCTTGGGGCGTCATTTCTCCAGCCTACGCCCGGCTTCCTGCGGCCGGGAGCGCAGATTGCCTGCCTAATTGAGCTTAAAACAAAAGGTCCGCACCGGCGAACCGGTGCGGACCTTCATTCTGTGCGCCCAGAGGGATTCGAACCCCCGGCCTTCTGTTCCGTAGACAGACGCTCTATCCAGCTGAGCTATGGGCGCATATTCTGTTTCGCGGAGCATCTCGCTCCCCGAACCTCGAATTACTTTACGCGAGTGAGGGCCCCGCTGCCAAATCGAGGAGAGTGTAATATAGCTGACTAGACCGGTCTAGGTGACCTTCGTCACTTAATTCGGGAAAGGTGCCCAGTGTTTCCTTGAATTTGAGCGGTTTACTGCCCCTACGAGCAGAAACGTGCACTCTTGGCGCTGCCTAGGACCCCCGGTCGGCCAATAACATTTAGGACACACCGATGAACCCGAGGAAGGGAACCGCAATGGGCGATCTGGCGCAAAAGCCGCTGCTTGAGAAAGCACCCACCACGCATGCAGCACTGCTGGCATGGGTCGAAGAGGTTGCTGAGCTTACGCAGCCGGACCGTATCCACTGGGTTGACGGGTCCGAAGCGGAGAACAGTCGCCTCACGGACGAGCTCGTAGCTGCGGGCACACTGAAGCGGCTGAACCCGGACACGTTCCCGAATTCATTCGCCGCGTTTTCCGATCCTGCCGACGTTGCCCGGGTCGAAGAGCAGACCTTCATCTGCTCCGAAAAGGAACGCGACGCCGGCTTCACCAATAACTGGATGGCCCCGGCTGACATGAAGCAGAAGCTGCGTAGCCTGTTCGCCGGCTCCATGCGCGGCCGCACCATGTACGTCATCCCGTTTGTGATGGGCCACCTTGACGCCGAGGATCCCAAGTTCGGCGTCGAAATCACCGACAGTGCCTACGTGGTCGCGTCGATGCGCATCATGGCACGCATCGGCACCGACGTCCTGGACCGCATCACGGAGACCAGCGCGTTCTTCGTGCCAGCACTGCATTCCCTGGGCGCACCGCTCGCCGCCGATCAGACCGACGTGCCGTGGCCGTGCAACCCGGACAAGTGGATTGTCCACTTCCCGGAAGAGCGTTCCATCTGGTCCTTCGGCTCCGGCTACGGCGGAAACGCGCTGCTGGGCAAGAAGTGCTACGCCCTCCGCATCGCGTCCGTCATGGCCCGCGACGAAGGCTGGCTGGCTGAGCACATGCTCATCCTGAAGCTGACCTCGCCGGCGCAGAAGACGTACTACGTCTCTGCTGCCTTCCCGTCCGCCTGTGGCAAGACGAACCTTGCGCTGCTCGATCCCACCATTGAGGGCTGGAAGGTGGAGACCCTGGGTGATGACATCACCTGGATGCGCTTCGGCAAAGAAGGCGAGCTCCGCGCCGTCAACCCCGAGGCCGGCCTCTTCGGCGTGGCACCGGGCACCGGCTGGGGCACTAACCCCAACGCCATGCGCGCCATCGCCAAGGGCAACAGCATCTTCACTAACGTTGCCCTGACCGACGACGGCGGCGTGTGGTGGGAGGGCATGACCGAGGAAGTGCCTGCCCACCTCACCGACTGGCAGGGCAACTCCTGGACGCCGGATTCGGACAAGCCTGCGGCCCACCCGAACTCACGGTTCTGCACGCCCATCGACCAGATCGACATGCTGGCCGAGGAATACCACAGCCCGGACGGTGTGGAGCTCTCCGCGATCCTCTTTGGCGGCCGCCGCAAGACCACCATCCCCCTGGTGACCGAGGCGCGCAGCTGGTCCAACGGCATCTTCATGGGTTCCACGCTGTCCTCCGAGACTACGGCCGCAGCAGCGGGCGCAGTTGGTGTGGTCCGCCGCGACCCCATGGCCATGCTGCCCTTCATGGGCTACGACGCCGGCGACTACCTGAACCACTGGGTGAACCTGTCCGCAAAGGCCAACCCGGAGCGCCTGCCCAAAATTTTCCTGGTCAACTGGTTCCGCCGCACGGCCGAGGGCGGCTTCGCCTGGCCCGGCTTTGGCGATAACGCCCGTGTCCTGAAGTGGGCCATCGAGCGCCTCGAGGGCAAGGCTGACGCGGTCGAGACGCCCATCGGTTTTGTTCCGACCGGCGAGTCCATCGACCTCAAGGGCCTGGACATGACCCCGGCGCAGGTCGAGGCAGCAGTCCGCGTCGATCCGGAGGAGTGGGCCACCGAGCTGGCCTCCATCGAGGAATGGTTCGCCAACTTCGGCGAGTCGCTCCCCGAGGCTCTGCAGTCCGAGCTGGCAGGCCTGAAGGCCCGCCTGGGCTAGCATGTCAGGCACTTAGCGCAAAGTACGACGGCGGCCCCGCACCTTTTCAACGAAAGGTGCGGGGCCGCCGTCGTACGCTCCCCAAGGAGTTTTTGTCCAGATAATGCCGCCAAATGGCCGCATAAGGGGCGTTATCTGGACAAAAACTCGGAGGGGCGGGCTAGTTGGCGAGCCAAATGTCCGGACCGAAAACCTCGTAGTGGATCCTGGTGGCGGGGATCCCTGCGTTGATGGCTTCGTTGCGGATGTGCTTCATGAACGGCAGGGGCCCGCAGAGGTACAGCGAAGCGTCGGCGGGGAGGTCCACCTCGCGCAGGGACATAAACCCTTCCTTCGCACCCGGGACCGGCTGCTCCAGCCAGAGCTGCAGGTCGGCACCCGCGAGACGGTCGACGTCGTCGATCATCTGGCCGCGCAGCGCCCAGCTTTCCAAGGTGCTTTCCGCGTGCAGAACCAGTACTTGCCGCCCTGAACCCGCTTCGGCGAGGGAGCGCAGGATGGACGCCGTGGGAGTGCAGCCAATGCCGGCGGAGGCCAGGACCACCGGACCCTCACCCTCCTTGAGGGTGATTTCGCCGTAAGGATTGGAGATCTCCAGGATGTCGCCAAGCTCGACGCCGTTGTGCAGCACCGGGGAGACCTCACCGCCGTCGTTGAGCTTGGTGGTGAAGGTACGGCTGGTGCCGGCGTCGTCGGACAGGGAGTACTGGCGGACCTGGCGCAGACCGTCCGAAAGTTGGACTTTGACGCTGACGTACTGGCCTGGCAGGGCGGCCGTGATGGGAGTGTCGTCAGCCGGTTCCAGGGTGAAGGTCATGGCGCCGGTGCCGGCCAGGGTCTTGGCCGCAACCCGCCAAGGAGCCCACATTTTCCCGTTGGCCTGGGCTGCGTAGAGGCCCTTCTCAATCTTGATCAAGGCGTCTGCCATCAGCCAGTAGACCTCAGTCCAGGCCTCCGCGATTTCCGGCGTGATGACCTCGGCGAGGTCCTCGGCAATAGCCGCGAAGAGGTGCTCGTAGACAACCTGGTACTGGGGTTCGGTGATTCCCAGGGAGGCGTGCTTGTGGGCGATCCGGGAGAGCACGGTTTCCGGGAGGGTTCCCGGGTTGTTGACCAGGTGCGTGGCGAAGGCGGCGATGCTTCCGGCGAGTGCCTGCTGCTGGTCGCCCGAGCGCTGGTTGGAACGGCTGAATAGGCCATCGAGCAGTTCCGGGTGGGCGGCGAACAGCCGGGCATAGAACTTGGGGGTGATGGCGCCCATCCGGGAGCCGACGAGCGGCAGGGTGGCCTCAATGACAGGGCGGGATTTGTCCGAGAGCATGTGTACTCCTGAGGTAGGTGACCGGGGCCTTCGCACGGTCGGGCGAATACGTGCATTTCAAATACGTGTATTTATTCCTTATTTCTACACCTCGTAGAAATAGGAATCAAATCGGGTGCGTCATGGGCCGGAACGAGAGCGGACCAGGGCCGGACAGGAGCCTGATAAGGGCCGGAGAAGGGTGCTGGATACGGCCGCGGGCTGGCGGTTTCTGGCTAAAGGCCGGGCCGCAGGCCGATCATCTGGAAGGCGGGGCCCATCTGCGTACTTCCCGGCAATTCCGCCACAACCACCGTGTCGAGTTCCCGGTAGAAGGCCTCACGGGCGCGGGCGAGGGCTGCCCGGAGCTTGCACTCGTTGATCAGCGGGCAGGCGCCGCCCGGCCCAATACAGTCGGCGGCGTCGCTCCTGGTGTCCAGTTCGCGCAGAATCTGGCCCACAGTGGCGCGGCGGCCGGCCCGACTCAGCCGGGCGCCGCCCGTCCTGCCGCGCTCCACTTCGACCAGGCCAAGGCTCCGCAGCCTGGCCATGGCCTTGCTGACATGGTTGTAGGGCGTGGCTACGGCATCCGCGATGCTCTGCGTGGTCAGCAGCGTCGCGTCAGGAGCGGAGGCCAGCACCATGAGGGCACGTAGGCTGACATCTGAGAACGCATTAATTTTCATCCGGAGGGCCTGCGGTCTAGTCCATCCAGATGGAGGGCTCGTTGGTGTCAGCCGCGAGTTGGCCGAAGTTCCATTCGCGGGTTGCTGTGTTGGCAGCGTAGGGGAGGACCGCAGCGAAAACCGTTCCATCGCGATGTTCCGCGGCCACGTGGATGGCGTCAGAATCCTCCTCGACCAGCGTGATGTCGCAGACCAATGCGGCGGCCCGGAAGTCGGCCCGGTTTTGGCGGAGCACTTCGGTGAGGTCGCTGATCATGGCATCCGCATCGAAGTCGGCGTCGGAGCCTTCCCCGGGATCCGCGGGAGTCACGGCCATCAGGCGTACTTCGCCGTCGTTCTCCACCACCAACGCGAACGGCAGGAAGCCGCCGTTCCTCTGGAGCTGCTCCTGGGCAGCACCGATGCCGGTGCCCAGCAGGTTCTCCAGATCCGTGGCTGAGGCTTCCGGAACGGAATCCCGCCAGGAAGACACGGCCGCCGGGCTGTCCGCGGACTCGTTGGCCACGTGGGGCTTAGCGCCGGACATTGGCCAGCACGCGGTCGCGCACACGTTCCATCAACGGGCGGTCCGTGGCTTCCACGTTCAGCCGGAGGAACGGCTCAGTGTTGGAGGGGCGCAGGTTGAACCAGAAGCTGCCGTCGTTGGCCGTGAACGTGCTGCCGTCCATGGTGTCCACAGTGATGTCCTCGGCAGCAAAATCTGCGCGGACCCGGTCCACTGCTCCGGCCTTGTCCTCAATTTCGGAGTTGATTTCCCCGGAAGACACGTACGGCTCATACTCTCGGCCCAGCTCGGACAGCGGGCCGTCCTGCTCACCGAGCGCCGCGAGGACGTGCATGGCCGCGAGCATACCGGTGTCAGCATTCCAGAAGTCGCGGAAGTAGAAGTGGGCGGAGTGCTCGCCGCCGAAGACGGCACCTTCCTCGGCCATGACTGCCTTGATGAAGGAGTGGCCCACACGCGTGCGGACGGCGCGGCCGCCGTCGTGCTCCACCAGTTCCGGCACCGCGCGGGAGGTGAGCAGGTTGTGGATGATGGTGGGCGTCGACTCGCCCTGCCCCTGGGCTCGCGCGATTTCGCGGCGGGCCACCATGCCAGTGATGGCCGACGGCGAGACGGGCTCGCCCATTTCGTCGATGACGAAGCAGCGGTCGGCATCGCCGTCGAAAGCCAGGCCAATATCGGCTCCGTGCTTCACGACCGCGGCCTGCAGGTCGCGGAGGTTTTCCGGCTCGAGGGGGTTGGCCGGGTGGTTCGGGAAGGAGCCGTCCAGCTCGAAGTAGAGGGGGATGATCTCGAACGGGAGCTTGGGCAGGAGGGCGTTACCGAGGACGGCGGGGGTGGTGAGTCCGGCCATGCCGTTGCCAGCGTCCACCACCACCTTGAGCGGGCGGGACCCGGACAGGTCCACGAGCTCGCGGAGGTACTCGGAGTAGCCCTTCAGGACGTCGTGGACGCTGATCTGGCCACGCGTGGCGGCGGCCGGGATGGAACGGGTGTTCAGGTACTCCTCGGCGAGGGCCTGGATTTCCTTGAGGCCCGATTCGGAGGAAATGGGCTGCGCGCCGGCTTTGGCCATCTTGATGCCGTTGTATTCGGCGGGGTTGTGGCTGGCGGTGAAGGTGGCACCGGCTGCGTTGAGGTGGCCGCAGGCGTAGTAGAGCTCGTCGGTGGAGATGAGGTCCAGGAGTTTGACGTTGGCTCCGCGGGTGGCGGCGCCGTCTGCGAAGGCCTTGGCGAACTCGGGGGAGGAGGGACGCATGTCGCCGCCTACCAGGACGGTCTGACCATCCAGCTCGAGGACATCCACGAAGGCGGCCCCCACGGCTTCGACGATTTCGGCGGTAATGGAATCGCCCACGATGCCGCGGACGTCGTAGGCCTTGAAGGATGCCGAGAGGTCAAAAGTCTTTGTCTGTTCGCTAGTCACGGGTCTTATCTTACGTGGAACTGCACCGGTGCCTGTGGAGGGGGAGTGGGCGCCCGGCTATGTGACAGCTGGGTCCGGGTGTTGCCGCCGCGTGCGCCGGATTGTCCACATACCAAGCCCGCGGCCTAACGGGTGTCGGTGGGGGCTGGGATACTGAATCAATGGTCGATACCCAGAACGCCGCCCTTCTTTCCGCCTCTCCCGCTCCGCCGTCCACCACAAAAAGCCAGGCCCTGGCGGTCCTGCGGGAGCTCGTCGGCCATCCGGCGGCGGACTTCCACGATGGACAGTATGAAGCGATTGAGGCACTGGTCGACGGCGGCAGGCGCGCTTTGGTGGTGCAGCGTACCGGTTGGGGAAAATCGGCTGTGTACTTCGTCGCCTCTCTGCTGCTCCGGCGCCGCGGTGCCGGACCCACGCTGATCGTCTCGCCGCTGCTGGCACTGATGCGGGACCAGGTGGCCGCCGCTGCCCGCGCCGGCGTGCGGGCCGTGGCCATCAACTCGGCGAACCAGCTTGACTGGGACACCGTCCGGGAGCAGCTGGCCGCTGATGAAGTGGACGTCCTGCTTGTATCGCCGGAACGGCTCACCAACCCGTCCTTCCGTGAGAACCAACTGCCGGAGCTCATCCGGCGGACCGGCCTGCTGGTGATTGACGAGGCCCACTGCATCTCTGACTGGGGCCATGACTTCCGGCCGGATTACCGGCGCATCGCGGATCTGATCACGCAGTTGCCGGACTCGGTTCCTGTTCTGGCCACCACTGCGACGGCCAACTCCCGGGTGGTCCACGACATCGAGGAACAGCTCGGCGCAGGGGTCCTGACCATCCGCGGCACGCTGGGCCGCGATTCCCTGCGGCTGGGTGTCCTGGCATTGCCGGACTCACGCGAACGGCTGGGCTGGCTCCTGACTCACCTCGCTGAGCTGCCGGGCAGCGGGATCATCTACACCCTGACAGTTTCCGCCGCGGAGGACACCGCCCGGCTGCTCGCGGAGGCGGGGCATCACGTCCTGTCCTATACCGGCCGGACCGATCCCGCGGACCGGGAGCGTGCAGAGCAGTTGCTCAAGGACAACCAGGTCAAAGCACTCGTGGCAACGTCGGCGTTGGGCATGGGCTTCGACAAGCCGGACCTTGGCTTCGTGGTCCACCTCGGCGCACCGTCCTCCCCGGTGGCCTATTACCAGCAGGTAGGCCGTGCGGGCCGTGGCGCAGCCAACGCCGACGTGCTGTTGCTGCCGGGCTCCGAAGACCGCGATATCTGGCAGTACTTCGCGACGGCGTCCATGCCGTCGGAGGAGAAGGCTACCGCCGTGCTGACCGCCTTGGCCGACGCTGGCGGCGCAGTTTCCACGGTCGCCCTGGAAGCACGTGTTGACCTCCGGCGGACCCCGCTGGAGCTCCTCCTGAAGGTGCTGGCGGTGGACGGCGCGGTGGAGCGGGTCGGCGGCGGGTGGCGTTCCACCGGCCAGCCTTGGGTCTATGACGCCGAGCGCTACCGCAGGATCGCGGAAGCCAGGGTGGATGAGCAGGACTCCATGGTGATCTACCAGGACACTGCCGGGTGCCGGATGGAGTACATCACGTCGGTCCTGGATGACGAGACGGCACATGCCTGCGGCCGGTGCGATAACTGCGCGGGCCGCTGGTTCCCGGCAGACATTGCCGCCGACGCCACCGCGGCGGCGGGCCAGACCCTGCGCCGCGCCGGCGGCGTCCTGGAGGCGCGCCTGCAGTGGCCCAGCGGCATGGACCGTCTGGGTGTGCCGGTCAAGGGCAAGATCAAACCTGACGAAGGACTGGCGGACGGCCGCGTGCTGGCCCGGCTCACCGATCTCGGCTGGGGCGGGGCGCTGCGCGAACTTTTCGCCGCCGGTGCGCCCGACCGTCCGGTGGATCCTGCCATGCTGCAGGCCTGTGTTCAGGTCCTGCGCGAATGGGGCACGGGCGATGGCCGCAACCCGGGCTGGAGCGGTGCGGGAAGACCGGTCGCGATTGTCAGCATGCCCTCCCGGAGCAAGCCCGAACTGGTCCGGTCCCTGGCGCAGGGGATCTCGGAAATCGGCCGCATGCCTTACCTCGGCGAGTTGTCCCTTGGCCACGGCGGTCCTACGGGAAGCCGCGGAGGCAACAGCGCCTACCGGCTGGCGGGAGTGTGGGACAGATTGGTGGTGGGACCGGAACTGGAGGCAGCCATGGCTTCACTGCGTGGCCAGGGTGTGATGCTGATTGACGATCTTGTGGACAGCCGGTGGAGCGTTACCGTGGCTGGACGTGCCCTGCGCCAGGCGGGGGCGGGGGCTGTTCTTCCGCTGGTGCTTGGCCAGGCGGGCTGACTTCTCGGCTGTCTCGGTCGCCGGGACTGACGGCCGGGTCGCCGGGACTGACAACCGGTTCGCCGGGACTGACAACCGGTTCGCCCGGACGGCGCGGCTGGTCCGGACGGCTGACCTCTGCGCCGGCGTGCCCGTGCAGGGACAGGCTGTCTGCGGTGCTGAACAGCATCAAGACTGCCATGGTCAGGAAGGCGCCACGGAACGGTCCTGCCGCATCCGCGTCGAAGACTGCCACGCCGTCGAAAACCCGGATCAGCAGTGCACCGACGGCGATTCCCGAGCCGGCGGCCAGCTGAACCAGAGTCGCTGAGACAGAGTTGGCCGACGTGAGCTGGGCCGGCACGATGTCCGCATACTGCACCGAGGCATAGATAGGCCGAGAACCCGATGGAGCGGAAAGCGCCGCTGCATACCAGCAGAGCGAAGATCAGTGCCTGCGGTGTTTCCGGTGCGAGCAGGGCGCATAGTGCGAAGGTCACGGCGGAGGCCAGGGATCCCAAGACCAGCATGGCCCGGGAACCGAAACGGCGGATCAGCGGCGTCGTGGCCGGTTTGATGCCGATGTTGCCGATGAAGACGGCGGCCACCATGATTCCGGCGTGCAGCGGTGACCAGCCGAAACCGGTCTGGAACATCAGGGGCAGGAGAAATGGCACCGAACTGATGGTCAGGCGGTACACAAACCCGCCCGTGGCCATGGCCCGGAAGGTCCGGGTGGCAAAAACCGACAGAGCGAACAACGGGTTCTTGGCCCGTCGCATCCACAGCACGGCGCCTCCCAGGGCGGCCAGCCCGGCCACTGCGGAGAGTACGGCCCACGGCCCGTCTGGATGGGCGGTGGCCAGTTCCAGGCCGACCACCAGGGCACCGACTCCCATGGTGGTCAGGAGCAGCCCCAGCCAGTCCAATCGGCGGCCCGGATTTCCTGCAACGGCGGGCACGATGCGCAGTGCCGCGATGAACGCGGCTGCGCCCAGTGGCAGATTGATCAGGAAGATCCAGTGCCAGGAGAGATACGTGGTCAGGGCGCCGCCCACGAGTGGCGCCAGCACCGGTGCCAGCAGGGCCGGCCACACCAGGAATGCTGTGGCACGCAAGAGTTCCGACTTGGGTGTGCCGCGAAGTACCAGGAGCGTGCCCACCGGAACCATCATGGCTCCGGCCGCACCCTGAACGATCCGGCTCAACGTCAGCACCGTCAGGTCCGGGCTCATTGCGCAGGCAAGGGACGCGAGTGTGAACAGGGCAATCGCCAGGCAGAAAATTTTGCGTGCGCCCACCCTTTCGGCGAGCCAGCCACTCAGCGGGATGCCCATGGCCACGGTCATGAGGTACGCGGTCATGGTGATGTTCACATCGGCGGCGGGGACGCCGAAGTCGGCGGCGATGTTGGGGATGGCCGTGGTGAGCACCGCTCCGTCAAGGAATTCCATAAAGAGGGTGGACGCCACCAGCAGCGCGAGGCGCGGATTCCACGGCTGGCTTGAGCTGGTTTTGACGTCGGTGGTGTTGCTTGCTGGCATTGCACCATCCTGACATCGCTGAAACTAGGCAGCAGCTGATGTCGTAATGAGCCCTCAAAACGACATCAACTGCTACGTACCTGGGGAAGGAGAGCGAAAGCACCGGTACCTGGAAAGGCATGTGGCCCCTGAAATTCAACGGTTCCCGGGAACGCAAAAGGCCCCGGTCCAAGGACCGGGGCCGAACGCGGAGACGGGGGGATTTGAACCCCCGGTGGAGTTGTGCCCCACACTTCATTAGCAGTGAAGCCCATTCGGCCGCTCTGGCACGTCTCCAATTGCTATTCCTAGCCCACCAAGGATACGCAGAACCGGCCATGCAGTGCAAAACGGCCGTGAGTTCGGCCCCGGGCAGCCAACAACTGGCCGTCAACCTGCCCGATACTCGCCGATAGCCGCCCGCCCCAGCCCTGCCCACGGCCGCGATCTGCCTCAGCCGCCGGGCTGCACGGGGCGGACCATCCTGACTTCGCGGAGGTTTTCCCAGCCAGTGATGTGGTCCTCGGCACCGTCGGCCGCAAAGCCGAACCGGTATAGAAGCCGGTGGCCTTCCCGGTGTCTGCCGCAACCCACAGGCTCGCGGCTTTAGTGCCCAACGCAGCTTCGAGAAGCCGGCGCCCCAGACCCAGCCGGCCTGCCGGATCCACGGCGGCCAGGAAGGCGTCGGACAGCATGCCCCCGTACGTCGCCTGCCAGCAGCGGAGATGGACTTCTGCCAGCCGTTCCACGTCGGCACCGACCGCCCGCCGCACCGACAGCCCGGACATCAGCCGCCAGCGAGGGTCCGCCACAGGAAGTGCTGGCTGCGGGCCTGGAGTGCCGCGGCCTGCCGGTTGTCCGACGCTCCGGCATGGCCGCCCTCGAGCGCCTCGTGGAACCAGACGTTCGGGATGCCCATGGCCTGCATGCGGGCAGCCATCTTGCGGGCCTGGACCGGGCCCACCCTGTCGTCGGACGTCGCCGTCCAGATGAATGTTTCGGGGTAGTCCACGCCGTCTTTCAGCAAGTGGTAGGGGGAGAAGGTTTTGATGTACTCCCATTCCGCCGGCACATCAGGGTCACCGTATTCGGCGATCCAGGAGTGCCCGGCGGAGAGCTTGGTGTAGCGCCTCATGTCCAGCAGCGGGACACCGCAGGACACGGCTCCAAAAAGCTCCGGATACGTGGTGAGCATGTTGCCCACCAGGAGCCCGCCGTTCGACCCGCCCACGCAGCCCAGCCGTTCACGGGACGTGACGCCGCGGGAAATGAGGTGCCGGGCCACTGCCGCAAAGTCCTCAAAGGCCCGGTGCCGGTTCTCCTTCAAAGCGGCCCGGTGCCAGCCCGGCCCGTATTCGCCGCCGCCGCGGATGTTCGCCACCACGAAGACGCCGCCGCGGGAGTGCGGCGCCGCGCCGGTCGCCGTCGTCCGCCGTTCCAGCCAGGCCCTGCCGACGGTTCCGCTGTAGGCGGGTGTGCGGGAGACTTCGAAGCCGCCGTAGCCGGAAAGCTGTGTGGGGTTCTGGCCGTCCGCGACCAGGTTGCGGGAGGCCACCTGGAAATAGGGGACCCGGGTGCCGTCCTCGGACACTACGAAGTGCTGCTGCACTTCGTAGCTGGCGTCGTCAAAGAACGACGGCGACGCCTTCACTTCCGCGTGCCGGCTCACCACAGAACTGCTCACCCCAGCACTGCTTCCGGAACGATCGCGGCTCGCTGCAGCCTCGCGCTCCAGGGTTCCCCGCATCAGCGTGCTGGGGGTGGTGAAACCGGTGGCGACGAGCCAGAAATCGTCGCCCGCACCGCCGTCGGTGGGGCCTTCATCTTCATCGTCCACCGCGTAGGCGTTAACGTCGTGCAGCGGCGGGCAGGCGTCCAGCAGCGACGAAGCCCACGCGCCGGCACCCGAGGCAAAACCAGCAGCAGGCGCAGCAGGATCCAACACCCGGATTTCGGAGGAGACATCGCGCAGCAGGTTCAGCAGCAGGAAGTTCCGCGTCCAGCTCCACGACTGCAGTGAGGTGTGGACGTCCGGAGTGAAGAGAGTCAACAGCTTCCGTGAGCCTGATAGATACTCTGCAAAGTTGGCGGCCAGCAGCGATCCGGCGGGATACGTGGTGCCCTCAAGAACCCAGTCCTGCTGCGGCCGGAACAGCAGCCATTCGCGGTGGGCACTGAGGTTGACGTCGGTGGGCGCCTCGATCTCTGTCCAGGCATCGTCCCAACGGAGGTAGGTGCTGCGGTTGTAGAAGTCGATGTAATCCACGGCGAACGTGCGCTCGAAGCCGGGAGTGGAGTCGTGGGCCACCACGGCCATCATGTGGTCTTCGGGGACCTCGAACAAAAGCGGTGCACCACCGAGGGATTCGCCGCGCCGCAGGGTGACGGCGGTCCGGGCGTAGGAGGAAGCCGTCGCGGGCAGCCCTTCGGCGGTGGAGGCGACCAGCAGCGTGTCCGCGTCAAGCCACGAAACGTTCCCCTTCGCCGTCGGGAGGTCAAACCCGCCGCTGGCCGGGTCCACGAAGATGCGGGTGTCGACGTCGAACTCGCGGTAGCGGTTGGCGTCACCGCCGTCGGGGGAGAATGCCAGCAGGGCAATCCGGTAGCGTTCGCCGGCGGCCGGGCGCAGGAACGTGGCGCCGTGGAACACCCACTCGACTCCTTCGTCGGCGGCCAGCGCGTCCACGTCCAGCAGCACATCCCAGTCGGGTGAGTCGGTGAGGTAGCTCACCCACGTGGTGCGGCGCCACAGCCCCCTTGGGTTCGTCTGGTCCTTCCAGAAGTTGTAGTACCAATCGCCGCGCTTCCCCACCATGGCGATCCTGTCCGTGGAATCCAGCACCGCCAGGATGCTCCCCTCCAGGGCCGCGTACTCGGCGTCCTCCAGGAGGTCCTCGGTGCGGGCGTTCTGCTCCCTGACCCAGGCCAGGGTCTCCTCGCCGTAGATTTCTTCCAGCCACACGTTCTCATCAGTGGGCTCGGGGGCAACCGCGGGCGTGGCGGCCCCAGAGCCGGAGGTGGCGGACGATGAACCGGGCGATTGATCAGCTGCAGTGGTGGTCATGCGCCCCATCCAAACAACATCTGCGCTCAGCAAGCAAGTCAAGCGCCGGGGGTCGGTGCCGATACTCTGGATGCCGTGGGTAAATCGACGAGCATCCGGGTAGCCATCATTGGCGCGGGCCCCCGGGGGACCAGTGTGCTGGAGCGCCTGCTCGCCCATGCCGCAGCCGCCACCGGCCCCGTATCCCTCCACATCGACGTCGTCGACCCCTACCCGGCAGGTCCGGGGCATGTGTGGCAGCCCCGGCAGTCCCGGCTCTTCCTCATGAACACCCAGTCCTTTTATCCCACCGTCATTCCCGAGGACCCCCGACTGGCTCTGCCTCTGGCCGGCACCACCTTCAACCGCTGGCGGGCCCAGCAACACCTAGACCCGGTGCCCTCCCTGACGCCGGACGAGCTGGACGAGCTGGCCGCCTTGGAGTCCCGTGACTTTCCCAGCCGCGCCCTGTATGGCCGTTATCTGCGCTGCACCGTGGAGGACCTTCTGGGTCAGCTGCCCGACGGCGTCACTGTAGTTTTCCACGAAACGGCGGCTCTGTCGGTGCGCTCGGCAGGAAACGGCGGAACCGGCGCCAGGCCAACCGGCGCCGGCGGGTTCGCCGTCGGACTCGCCAACGACACTTCGCTCACGGTCGATTCCGTGGTGCTGGCGCTCGGGCACATTCCCTCCCGACTCAACCCCGAGCAGCGCGAACTCCAGTCTTCAGCCGGGCAGCTGGGCCTGCGGTACTTCCCGCCTGCCGTGCCCGCGGATGTGGACTGGTCCGCCATCCCGGCCGGCGAACCGGTCCTGGTCCGGGGCATGGGGCTGAACTTCTTCGATGCCATGGGCCAGCTGACCGAGGGCCGGGGCGGGAAGTTCGTCGATGCCGGAACAATGCTTGAGTACCAGCCCTCCGGCCAGGAGCCACTGATCGTCGCCGCCTCCCGCCGCGGCACCCCCTACCGGGCCAAGGCCGCGCTGGACGGCTACTACCCGTCGTCGGTCACGTTGCGGTACCTCACGGAGGCAGCGCTGGCACGGTTCGCAGCCGCCGGGATCCGCCCCGGCTTCGACCACGACCTGTGGCCGCTCCTGCACCGCGACACCCTCTGGGCCTACTATTCAACCCTCGTGCGCTCGCAGCCCGGGTCCATCCAGGATGTGCCGGTGTTCCTGGCGGCGCTGGACGAGGCCCTGCGGCCGCACGCCCACAGCCCAACCAAGTGGGAAGACGCCGTGGAGAGCGTCCTGGCCGTGCATGTCGGGCCGCGGCACCGGCTGGACCTGCTGGGCCTCGCCTCCCCCCTCGCCGGGCGGTCCTTTGGGGCGCGCGCGGAACTGGACGCCGCCGTCGTAGATTACCTCCTTGATGACGCCCGCCGCTCCGCGCTCGGCGAGCAGGACCCGGTCAAGATGGCCATCGGCGCGCTGCATCACGGACGTGCGGTGCTGAAGACGGCAGTGGCCGACGGCGGTATCACCGATGAGTCCTGGGTGGCCGGACTGCGTGGCTGGTTCGAGTCATTTGTGGAGGGCCTGGCCAGCGGGCCGCCTGCACTGCGCGCTGAGCAGTTGGCAGCACTGGTGCGGGCCGGACTGGTCAGCTTCGTGGGGCCCGACCCCCGGTTCAGCGTGGACCGGCGGGCAGGCTGTTTTACCGCCGTCTCACCGTGGGTGGGCGGACCGCCGGTAACCGCCACCACCATGGTGGAGGCCCTGGCGCCGGCCAACCGCGTGTCCGCCAACGATTCGCCGCTGCTGCAGCAACTCCTGGCGGAGGGCATGGTTCGTCCCCGGCTGATGATGACGGCCGAAGGCGCCCCGGTCCAGGCGACCGGGCTCGACGTCACCCCGCACCCGTACCGCCCGCTGGCGGCCAACGGCTCGGAGACTGACGGGCTGTACATCCTTGGCCTGCAACTCTCCGCCGCCCAGTGGGGCACCGCCATTGCCGCGGAAGCGCTTCAGCCGGGCGGCCCTGTTTATTCGAGCGGGCAGCGGACCCTCCGCGACGCCGACGAGATCGCGCAGGCCATTCTGGGCGATGGCATCAAACATCCGTAGTTAGTCGTCGCAGCGCCGTTCCGGCGGCTGGCGGGCCGCCTAACACGGGGACGCGGTGCACCGAAATATCTCAGCCCCTCCCCCCGAGTTTTTGTCCAGATAATGCCCCCAAACGCCCGGAAAACCGCATTATCTGGACAAAAACTCGGGGGAACAGGAAGTAGCCCCTCCCTGGCCGGAATCCGGTCGGGGACGGGCGCCTTTCGTTGCGCCTGCTGCTGTTGGAGCCTGCGGCTGCTAGCGCCGGCGCGCGGCTATCCGCGCATGCACTGCTGGTACTTGATCCAGGCGATGCCGTAACGGAGCCAGCCCAGGACGTCGTACCGCTTATTCGGCTGGAGCGGGGCCGTGCAGACCGGTATTACGGGTCCGCTGGCGCCCACCTGAACCGCGGCTTTCACCCCGGTGCCGGACTCGGCAGCCGTGAGTCGGCCACGAGGTTGCCCAGCGTGGATTCGCTGGCACGGTCATCGCGCTTGGCCGGTCCGCCGGCCGGGTCCGCGGTGAAGGCGGTGGTGATATCAGCGGTGAGCGCACCCACCGGCTGGTTGCCGATCTCGGCTGCGGCCGCGAGGGCCTTCTCCACAATGGCGTCAACTGCTGCCACCCGCGGGCACCTCATCGGAGAAGGCCAGCAGCGAGGTGGCCTGGGCGGTGCGGGCGAGGTTGGACGCGCCTGGCCCTTGTCCGTGTCCGACGGGTCAGCCGGGGGCGGCGAGCCCTCGGACTTGAAGTGGTTGGCGATGGCGATGAACGTCTTGTCATCCCCTGCCCCCACCGGCTTGAAGGCCTGGGCGAGCGCTTGCGGGCACTGGCGAAGGCCAGGGTGTCGTTGTGGATGACGGACTCGCCGACCGGTTCGGCAGCGGCCTTCTTGAAGATGAACGCGGTGAGGATCATGTCCTCATCGGCCAGCGGGGGAGCGTTGGCGGGACAAAGTCGCCGAACTGCACGGAACCGGCGGTGGCGGGGGAGTAGACAAACAGGGCGTCCGACGCCGTGTGGCTGGCTGGGGTGATGTCCCCGCCGGTGCCGGGGGTCTGGATGTATTAGCCGGCGAAACCGCCGGTGGGGGAAGCTGCGGTGACTCTGCCGCGCGCGTGCATTCGGTGGAACGTGCATGCGGCAAAACACTACCGGCCGGTAGCTTCTTTGGAGCTGCCGGCCGGTATTTCGTCGAGCGAAGTTACTTAGGCAATGATCTTGAACACCGCGCCGGTGGGGTCGGCCAGGGAAGCGAGGCGTCCGAACGGCGAGTCTGCGGGGCCGTCAAGGACAGTGGCGCCGAGGGCCACGGCTTTCCCAATCGAAGCGTCGGCGTCCTCCACGTTGAAGTAGACCTGCCAGTGGGACGGAACCTCGGCGGGGAGGTAGCCGGAGGCGTCCATGATGCCGGCTTTGGCTGCATTTCCGGCGCCCAGGGTGGTGTACCGGAAGTCCGGAGTGTCGCTCATGACATCGGTGTCCCACTGGAAAACGTTCTGGTAGAACTTCACGGCGGCGTCGTAATCCTTGGTGTGGAGTTCATGCCACGCGGCAGCGCCGGGCTCGGCAACGAGTTCATAGCCGCGCATTTCACGGGGCTGCCACACGCCGATGGCCGCGCCCGAGACGTCGCCAAAGACTGCCATGCGTCCCTGCTCCGGAACGTCCATGGGTTCCATATACACCTGCCCGCCGCTGGCTTTGACCGACTCCGCCGTGGCCGTCGCGTCATCCGAGCGAAGGTAGGTGGACCACATATCGGGCATGCCGGCCTGTTCCGCGTCCTTCTGCATGAGGCCGGCCACGGTCTTGCCGTTCTTCCGGGCCGTGGTGTAGCCCCCGTACTTTTCTTCGTCGCCGGTCTGAAACTCCCAGCCGAAAAGTTCGCCGTAAAACTCGCGGGCCTTGGCGATATCGGATGTCATGAGGTCGATCCAGCAAGGTGCGCCGGGGGTGGTCTCGGGTGCAGGCATAGTGGACTCATTTCTGTTGAAGGTGGCAACAGCAATGACCCTATGCCGGGGCCCCGACAGTTGCAATGGGTCGGCCGCGGGCCGGTCCCGGCGGCGCTGCATCCCGGAAACGAAGGAACCCCGGTCCGCCATTAGGTGGCAAACCGGGGTTCCATTCGCGGAAGGTAAGAGATTCGAACTCTTGGTACGGGGTTACCGCACACTAGTTTTCAAGACTAGCTCCTTCGGCCGCTCGGACAACCTTCCCTACCGAGTAGTGTTTCATAGGCAGTTGGCTGCAACAAAACAGAGTCTGCCGTGCGTCCGGTGCACACTGGTTCCGGGCCACGAATCAGCTAGAAACGGGAGTGCGCCATGAGAGCCGTCTATATTGCAGAATCCGGCGGTCCGGAAGTGCTGGAAGTCCGCGAGGTGGACGCACCGGTGCCCGGACCCGGGGAGGTGCTGATCGACGTCGTCGCTGCCGGCCTGAACCGCGCGGATGTGCAGCAGCGCAGGGGATATTACCCGCCGCCGCCAGGTGCCTCCGAGATTCCCGGGCTGGAAGTCTCGGGCAGGATCGCCGGGTTCGGTCCCGGCGTCACCAAGGCGTTCTCCGTGGGTGACAAGGTGGTGGCACTGCTGGCCGGAGGAGGCTACGCGGAAAAGGTTGCCGTGCGGGCGGAGCAGGTCCTGAGAATTCCCGATGGCGTTGACCTGGTCACGGCCGCGTCCCTGCCGGAAGTGGCCGCCACGGTGTACTCGAACCTGATCATGACGGCACAGCTGCAGGCCGGCGAGACTGTTCTGATCCACGGCGCCACCGGCGGGATCGGCACCATGGCCATCCAGCTCGCCAAGGCGCTCGGCGCCAAGGTAGCCGCCACGGCCGGGACGGACGAGAAGGTGGGCACGGCCAAGGCGTTCCTCGGCGCCGACATAGCCATCAACTACAAAGAGGAAAACTTCGCGGACAGTCTGCGCCGGCAGAACGGCGGCAAGGGGGCCGACGTCATCCTTGACGTGGTGGGCGCAAAATACCTGGGCCAGAACGTGGATGCCCTCGCTGACTACGGCCGGCTTGTGGTGATTGGCCTGCTGGGCGGGGTCAAGGGCGAGCTGGACCTCGGCCTGCTCCTGCGGAAGCGTGCTGCCGTGGTGGCCACCTCCCTGCGGCCGCGCCCGGTCGAGGAAAAGGGCGCCATCATGAATGCAGTGCGGGAGTCCGTCTGGCCGCTCATCACCGATGGCCGGATCCAGCCACTGGTGGCCAAAACGTTCCCGCTGGACCAGGTCAGCGAGGCGCACCGGTACTTCGACAGCGGCGAGCACGTGGGCAAGATCCTGCTGGTCATGTAGCGGGCCGGGGTGGCGCACCCCCGCATGAATACTGAGTATTGCTTCCCAGGCCACGCTGGACTACGCTCGCTCCATACGCGGTATGCACGAGTCTTGGGGGTCAGTGCCTGCCGATGCTGACGCCCCCGCCAGGAGTGACATGTCCATCCGCCACAGCCTCCTCGCCCTGCTGCAGGACCAGCCGCGTTACGGCTACCAACTCAGGGTCGAGTTCGAGAACCGCACCGGAGCCACCTGGCCGCTGAACATCGGGCAGGTGTACACCACCCTGGACCGACTGGAACGCGACGGCCTGGTCAGCAACGATGGCAGCGACGGCGAAGGCCACGTGGTCTACAGCATCACCGCCGCGGGCAAGGCGGACGTGCAGGGCTGGTTTGCCGCTCCCGTGGAACGCGCCAACCCGCCGCGCAACGAACTTGCCATCAAGCTCGCGCTCGCGGTGACCCTCCCAGGCGTCGATGTTCAGGCCATCATCCAAGCCCAGCGGGTGGCCTCCATCCGTGCGCTGCAGGACTACACCAAGTCCCGGCGCGACACGGCAGCCACCCAGCGGGCTTCGGACACGGCGTGGCTGCTGGTCCTGGATTCGCTGATCTTCCAGACGGAAGCGGAGGTCCGCTGGCTGGACCTGTGTGAGGCGCGTATTGTGCAGCAGGCACAGGCCGCAGGCCAGGGCGCCAACGGCCAAGGAAATGCACGCAAATCGTCCAACGGGGTCACCACGGAAGAGGCTGCCCCGCTCACGGCGGAAACCCGCCGATGAGCGTCCGCGGGCCGCAGCAGGTCCTGGAACTCGCCAAGGTCAGCCGGACATTCGGTGAAGGCGCGACGGCGGTGGCCGCCCTGCGCGAGGTTGACTCACCATCAGTGCGGGTGAGTTCGTCGCCGTGATGGGACCGTCCGGTTCCGGGAAATCCTCCCTCCTGGCGCTGGCCGGGGGACTGGACCGGCCGACGTCGGGCGGTGTCTATGTCGAGTCGACACCCCTGGGCGGGCTGGGACTGAACGAACTCGCCCGGCTGCGCCGCCGCGCCGTCGGGTATGTTTTCCAGGACTTCAACCTCCGGCTGGCATCACCACGGGCCTGTCCATGGCGGACTCGCGGAAAGACCACGTGACGCTTGCCGGGGTGGGTGCAGCCCCGCGCTTGCGGAAAGCGCTCGCGGGATCCCAGGCTCTGATGACCGCGGGTTTGGGGACGGTGCTGGGAAGCGTCGCCGGAGTTATCCCTGCCCTTCTGTTGGTGACAGCCACCGGGATGGCGAGGGCCGCCGTCATGCCCTGGCTGCACTTGGCAGCTCTGCTGCTCGCGGTGCCGCTGACCGGCGCCGCCCTGGCCTGGCTGTTTACGCGGGCGAAGCTGCCGGTGTCCCGGCGGGAGGTGGGGACGTGACTAGTTCCGGGGCCTGGGTACTGCTGGCCCCGGGTACTGCTTGGCCCTGGTACTGCGGGGCCTGAGTATCGGCTGGGCGCGGCAGCCGCTGAATCTGTTACCTGGTTGGGTCTTTTCCATTGGCAGCGGCAGGCATACCGTGGGAGGCGTGAGGTCCGTCACTGAGCGCCTCCAGCCTGCCGTTCGCCGCACGGGCACGCGGCGCCGGCATGGGGCCGTCCTGGCGGCGGCGCCGCGTTGGTAGGGTGCCTTGGAGCAACCCGTCGAAGCAGGAATTCTCAAGGAGGAGACATGGTCAACAGGCCTGAGGAACCGGTAGGTTCAGCGAAACGGGGCGGCCCACTGACCGCCAGTCCGGAACTTCCGCCCACTGCCGTGGATGACGCTGTCCGCGAGGCTGAAGAGAACAAATGGACCCCGGCCAAGATTGCCCTCTGGGCCGCCATCGCCCTCCTCGGTGGTGTGGCCTGGTTCATGGTGGCCATCATCCGTGGCGAAACAGTCAACGCCATCTGGTTCGTGTTTGCGTCAGTCTGCACGTACTTGATCGGCTACCGCTTCTATTCGAAGGTGATCGAGCGATGCATCACCAAACCCGACGACCGCCGCGCCACGCCTGCTGAATACAAAGCTGATGGTAAAGACTACGTCCGGACCGACCGTAACGTCCTGTTCGGCCACCACTTTGCGGCCATAGCGGGCGCAGGTCCCTTGGTGGGCCCCATCCTTGCCGCCCAGATGGGCTACCTTCCTGGAACTATTTGGATCATCATCGGCGTTGTGCTCGCCGGTGCAGTCCAGGACTACGTGGTGATGTTCTTCTCGATGCGTCGCGGCGGCCGTTCCCTGGGCCAGATGGCCCGCGAGGAACTCGGCGTCGTCGGCGGTACGGCTGCGCTGGTAGCCACCCTCCTGATTATGGTCATCATCGTCGCGATCCTGGCGCTCGTCGTTGTCAACGCCCTGGCGGAAAGCCCGTGGGGTGTCTTCTCCGTCGGCATGACCATTCCGATCGCGCTCTTCATGGGCGTCTACCTTCGGCTACTCCGGCCTGGCAAGGTCATGGAAGTGTCCCTCATAGGCTTTGTCCTGCTGATGGCAGCCATCATCGGCGGTGGCCTCGTGGCCGAGACCGAATGGGGCGCCGCGTTCTTCACCCTGGACAAGGTGACCATCGCCTGGGGACTCATCGTTTACGGCTTCATCGCCGCCATCCTCCCGGTCTGGCTGCTCCTGGCACCCCGCGACTACCTTTCAACGTTCATGAAGATCGGTGTGATTGTGATGCTCGCGCTGGCCATCATTGTGGTCCGCCCGGAAATCAGCGTCCCGGCCTTCAGCGAATACGCCAGCAGGGACAACGGACCGGTCTTTCCTGGGGCACTCTTCCCGTTCCTGTTCGTCACCATTGCGTGCGGGGCGCTATCCGGCTTCCACGCCCTGATCTCCTCCGGTACAACGCCGAAGCTGATTGAGAAGGAACGCCAGACCCGCTACATCGCCTACGGCGGGATGCTCACGGAGTCCTTCGTGGCCATCATGGCCCTCGTTGCTGCCATCTCGATTGACCGCGGCCTCTACTTCGCCATGAACGCTCCTGCCGCACTGACCGGCGGAACGGTGGAAACGGCCGTCACATGGGTTAATGGCCTGGGTCTGAGCGGCGTGAATATCGGCCCCGATCTTCTGGCCGAAACGGCCAGGAATGTCGGGGAAGAAAGCATTATCTCCCGCACCGGTGGCGCACCGACCCTCGCGGTGGGGCTGGCCCACATCATGCAGCAGTTCATCGGTGGCACGGCAATGATGGCGTTCTGGTACCACTTCGCCATCATGTTCGAGGCGCTGTTCATCCTGACCGCCGTCGACGCCGGAACGCGCGTCGCGCGCTTTATGCTCCAGGATTCCATCGGAAACTTCTCCCCGAAATTCAAGGAACACTCCTGGCGCCCCGGCGCCTGGCTGTGCACGGCCATTATGGTGGCCGCCTGGGGCGCGGTACTGCTGATGGGCGTCACCGACCCGCTGGGCGGAATCAACACGCTCTTCCCGCTCTTCGGCATCGCCAACCAGTTGCTGGCGGCCATCGCGCTGTCTGTCTGCCTGGCTATTGTCGCCCGGCGCGGAACATTCAAGTACCTGTGGATCGTTGCCGTGCCACTCGCATTTTCTGCGGTAGTGACAATCACCGCTAGCTACCAGAAGATCTTCTCGTCCACGCCAGCCGTCGGCTACTTCGCCAACAATGCAGCCTTCAGCAAGGCCCTTGCGGACGGCAAGACCGAATTCGGCACTGCGAAGAGTGTTGCAGCCATGGAAGCCGTGGTGCGCAACACCGCCATCCAGGGCTGGCTGTCCGTCATCTTTGTGGTGCTGAGCATCATCGTGATCGCCACCGCTGTCATGGCTACCGTCCAGGCCTTCCGCAACCACCAGGCGGGAACCCCGAACGCCAATCATGAGGACGAAGCCCGGCCTTCCAAGGTTTTTGCACCGGCAGGACTGATCCCCACACCGGCGGAACGGGAACTGATGGCTGAATGGAACAAATTGCCGGCACACGTCCGGTTCGAAAGGGAACGGCACTGATGAGTACGGGCCTGGACGTCCTGGCAACGGGATTCCGCGGGTTCGCCCGCTACCTTGGCGGTGTGATGGGTGCGGATGCGTACACGAAATATGTCGAGTACCACCGCGCAGCAGGACACCAGGTACCGCCCTTGAGCGAACGGGAGTTCTGGCGCGACAGGACGGACCGCCAGGACACCAATCCGCAGGGCAGGTGCTGCTGACGTTGGCCGCCGGCCAGCCTGCACGGGCTGGCCGGCTTCATCGGTTGGACTGCATCATGCGCGGTAGCGGCGTCATCGACTATCGCTGCCCTGCTGGCCTGCGCCGTCGACCGTCATCGACTGGACCGGGCGTGGCCGGCCCGTGAGAGTATGAACGCATGAGCGATCCGAACGGCACTCAGCCTGATGATGTCCCCGTGGAGGGCAAGACCCTCGACGACGCCGAACCGGTTGCGCCCGCCGCAGCCAGCCACGTCGGAACCGGGCCGGCCGCTACCGGCCCGGCAGCAGCCAAAGCCAAGGGCAGCAGCCTGCAGGACCTCGTGGACGAGCCCGCGAAGGTCATGCGGATCGGCACCATGATCCGGCAACTCCTTGAAGAGGTTAAGTCAGCTCCGCTGGACCACGCTGCGCGCGAACGCCTGGCCGAGATCCACGAGCGCTCCATCAAGGAGCTTGAAGACGGGCTTGCCCCCGAACTCGTCGCGGAACTGGAACGGATCAGCCTTCCGTTCCCGGACGATGCCACGCCGTCGGACGCGGAACTTCGGATCGCACACGCGCAGCTCGTTGGGTGGTTGGAAGGCCTGTTCCACGGCATCCAAACGGCCATCGCCGCCCAGCACGCCGCCCGGGAGCATGCCGTCGCACAGATGCAGCTGAAGCAGCTTCCCCCGGGCACCATGATTGCCCCGGGGGTCGTTATCGGGGAGAACGGCGAACCGCAGCGGGCCACCGCGGGCCCTCAACGTCCCGGCGCATCCACGCCCGGCCGTCCGGAAGACCCGGACCACGGCCCCGGACAGTACCTCTAGGCTTCTTCCGTGGGATTCTTTACGGCCGCCCGCCAGGGGCGCAAAGACGATGCCGAGCTCGGCAAAGGCCTGTGGCGCCGCGCCCACGACCGGTTCCACCGCGGTCTTGACCGCTATCACCAAGTACTTGAGGGCGTCGAAGACGAGCAGCTGTATACCGAACTCGTGGAGATCGCCAATGAACTGGCAGAGCTCCTGGAACGCGTCCGCACGGTCTGCGTGAAGGCCCAGCGGCGTTCGCCCAGCGACGGGCTGGACATTCCGGGAGCGTTGGCCGGAGTCCACCGGTCGCTGTCCAAAGCCGGCAACTCACTGGCCACCACGGCCGAGGCCGCCGCCATGCTGCGGCTCGCCGTCGGGCCTGTCCCGGTGGGGGCAGCGTCAGTGCGCCGCCGTGCGGAATCGGTGGTTGAGCAAGTGGCCGACGCCGAACGCCACCTCGCCGAGGACGCCGCCGGCAGGCCGGAAAGTCTGTCCGGCTAACGTCAACTGCTCCGGGGTCCAGCGGTCAAGTGGTGCAGGATCCAGGCTCAGGCGGCGATGCGCGCCTGTTCCACCGCTACTTCGTCGATGACGGCCCAGGATTCCTCGCCGACGCAGCTCCGGCTAGCGAAACGCTCGGCCTCCGTCCGGGAGTCGAAGCTTTCGTTGCGGATCCGGCCACAATCGGCGTCGAAGTAGGTGACGTGTAATTCGTGAGCGAGTTGGTTTTCCATAAATCCAGTGTGCAACCGGGGTCTGACAATCACCGGTCATCAGCCGCGCGTGTTGCCCAGCCGGAGCACCCGCTCGTGCGCGAGCACCGCTGAACGCTGTGCCTTCCCGGCCGCCCTGGCAGCCTGTTTGGCTTCGGCTGCGGCCGTGGCGAGTTGTTTCCGGGCGCTGTCCAGCTTTTCCTCGGCGGCTTTGAGCCGGGCCCGAAGGTCGCGGGTTTCGCGGGTCAGTTCCGAGACGTCGGACGCAGCCTCCGCCAGCTGATTTTGGCGCTCGGCGGCAAACTGCGTGGCTTCCTCCTCCGCCGACTTGGCTTCGGCCCAAGCGGCCCTGGCTTTCTCCAAGGCGGAAGGGGACGCCGGCCGCGGAGTCTCCCGGACGGCCTTGAGGCGCGGCTGGTCCGCAGGCAGGCGGGCGGCCGGTGCCGCCGTCGTGCGCTGGTGTTGTTCCGCCTCCGCCTCGGAGGCCGAATGCGGCGACACTGTGGTGGGCAGTGCCGGGGTGCGCGGCACCGGCACTGCGCCGGGGACTGCCACGGCGCCGTCGAGATCCACGGTGTCCACACCGTCGGCGGACAGCACCTGGACCAGCATTCCGCTTTGGACGGCGGCCGCGGCTCCTTCATCGGCGGTCAGCGCACGTAACGTCTGCTCGACGTCGGCGGCGATGGTGGCGCTGATGGCACGCCCCTGGCGTTCCGCGACAGAACGCGCGGTTTCGACGGCGGCTGCCAGGAGGGTGCGGCGCTCCCGCGCCAGTTCGCGGAGGGAGGCGGCATTGAGGGATGCCTGGGCTGCGCGCATCCGCTGGCCGAGGTCGGCGAGCCGGGCGAGCACGGTGGGCTCATGCACTGCCATCATGTTTACGGTCCAAGCCGCCACTGAAGGCTTCGGCAGGGCTTTCACGGCAGCCGTGAGTTCCTTTGCGGCACCGGAACCTGCGGCGGGGGCGGACTTGGCCGCGGCCGTCCGGGCGGCCATGAATTCGTCGAATGGCAGGGCATACAGTTCCAGGGCGATGGCTGTGAGCGCCTTGTCATCCATGCTGGCCATCATAGGCGGGGGCCGTGCGACGCAGGGCAGGCGCACGGCCTACACTGGCCGCATGGGAAGAGTGTGGGGACTCGTTGTGCGGCCTGCGGGGCTGCTGTTGGCTGTCTGTGTGCCGGTGGCCAGTTGCTCGGCCGCCTGTCCTGCGATCGGCTGGGTCGACTCCGTCACGGTTGAGCTGGCGGGAGACGTAGTGCGTGTGGGCGCCGTGCAGCTGTGTACTGATGGCGGGTGTTCGGAGCTGCGCCCGGAGCCTGGGACAGCAGAACCACGAATTGTCGTGACGGTGCCGCCGTCGTCGGCTCCTTCATGGCGGCGCCGGCGTGCACCACCGAAATGGTGATCGCGGCGCAGGCTGCCGGCGGCCAAGGCGGCGGTCCGGGTCTGCCCTGTCGCCGCGCTCCGATTGGCGGCATGACCATCCGCAGAATAGTGGTGGTTGGCAACGGCCTCGCCGGACTCACGGCCTGCGACTCGCTGCGCTCGACCGGCTTCGACGGTGAGCTCACTGTTGTGGGCGCCGAGCGCCACCATCCCTACGGCCGCCCTGCCCTGTTCAAGGCGCTGCTGCAAGGCGACTATGCCCTCCAGGCCCACGAGCTCCCCGAGCCGACCCACGAAGCAACGGAGGTGCTCGGCGTGAGCGCCACCGGCCTGGATGTCGAGGCCCGGCTGGTTAGCCTGGACGGGGGCGGTGAGCTGCCGTATGACGGCCTCGTCATCGCCTCCGGTTCGCGCCAGCCGGTACCGCGCTCATCATGCCCAATTCAAAGTGTTCCCTGGCCTTAAACGGAGTTCCCAGCTTAACCAGCGAAAAACCTCGTAAAGCCCCAAATCTAGGGGCCGTACGAGGTTTATCCCGAGCTTCCTATCAGAATCGAACTGATGACCTTTTCATTACGAGTGAAACGCTCTACCGACTGAGCTAAGGAAGCACCGCATGGAATCTCCCGGCGTAACCGGGCGGTTCATGCAAGAGTCAACTGTAATAGAGTCCCGCCGTCCGGGTCAAAATGGGACCCGGCAGACGTCTCAGCAGACCGTGTTGTCGGCAGGAACCTTGCCGTCCACGAGGTAGCTGTCCACAGCATCCTCGAGGCAGCTGTTCGCCCGGCCGTACGCCGTGTGGCCTTCGCCCTGCCAGGTCATCAGCGAGGCGTTCCCCAGTTGCTTGCGCAGGGAGGCAGCCCACTCCACCGGCGTGGCAGGGTCTCCGGTGGTGCCGATTACAACGATCGGGGAGTCGCCGGTGTATTTCACCGGGGCCGGCGTCCGCACACTGTCATAGGGCCAGTCCACACAGTTGGTGCCGCCGTAGGCGAAGAAGTAGCCCAGGGTGGGGGAGGCCTGCCGCAGCCGCTGCTCTTCGGCGCGCATGGCCGCGGTGTCCGAGACCATGGGGTAGTCAAGGCAGTTGATGGCGCTGAAGGCGAAGGTGGAGTTGGAGGTGTACTTCCCGTTGGGGCCGCGGTCTGCGCCGAGGTCAGACAGGCGGAGCATCAGGCTGGCGTCACCCCGCAGGGCTGCTTCGAGGGCCTGGGTGAGCGCAGGCCAGCTCTGGTCGTTGTAGAGCGGGGTGATGAGGCCACTGACCAGCATGGTGGCGTTCACTATGCGGCCGTCTTTGGCCTGCCAAGGCCGGTTTTGGACCGCGTTGATGAGGTCGCGGATCTGTTGTATGCCGTTGTCCACGGTGCCCTTGAGGGGGCAGCCGTCGCCCTGCTGGCACTTGGACACGTAGGCCCTGATGGCCTTCTCGAAGGCAACGGCCTGGCCGCCGGTCAGCTCTTCGTTGCTGATGGAAGGATCAAGGGCGCCGTCCAGGACCATACGGCCCACGTTGTCGGGGAACAGCGAGGCGTAGGTGGAGCCAAGGAACGTGCCGTAGGAGTAGCCCAGATAATTGAGTTTGGCGTCGTTCACCACCGCTCGCAGGATGTCCAGGTCCTTGGCTGCGCTGATGGTGTCGACATGGCCCAGGACCGGTCCCGTCTGCGACGCGCACTGCGCGGCGATGGCTTTGTTGTCAGCCAGCACCTCGGCGAGGCCCGCGTCGGTTTCCAGGTCATAGATCTTGGCCCGCGCCGCGTCCCGGTCGGCATCGGACATGCAGGTCACGGGGGAGGAGCGCTTGACCCCGCGTGGATCAAAGCCCACCAGGTCATAGTTCGCCCGGACGGACTGGGAGAAATGAGTTCCGGCGGCATCCTTGACGAAGTCGTAGCCTGAGCCGCCGGGACCGCCGGGATTGACCAGCAGGCTCCCGGACTTATTGGCTGTGCTGGGAGCCCGCAGCGCAGCGAGCTGGATGGTGTCCCCGTCAGGGTTCGCATAATCCACCGGCACTGTCACATTGGTGCACTGGAAGCCGTTCTCGCAGGGCTCCCACACCACTTCCTGAGAATAGAACGAGTCGAGCCCGGCCGGGGCGGAAGCCACAATGGAAGGATCCGCCTTGGCCGTAGCAGGTGCCTCGTCCGGTTTGCCGCCGCCGAGGAGGCTGCACGATGCTAGTGTCGTGGCAAGGACCAGGGCGCCGGCAGCCCGCAGCCCAATCACCAGGGATCGGGAGTAAACGGGCAGGGGGCGAGCAGTCATTCGAGAAGTCTCCTTGGAGGGGCTAGATCAGGCTGGCTGCCATGGACTCAATGGTCAATAGCGGAGCAACGTTGGTGGTGGTGATGCGTTGGCGTGCTTTATTGATGGCGTCCATGCGGGCAAGCGTTGTTTCGGGTGCTGACCGGCCGGCAAATTCCTCCAGTTCACCCCTGAGTTCAACGTTCACCAGCTCCACACTGTTCCCCAGCTGGATAATCAGCACGTCCCGGTAGAACGAAAGCAGGTCCGTGAGGGTCCGGTCCAGGGAATCGGTGATAGACCGCTTCGCCCGGCGTTTCTGGTCCTCTTCCAGCTGCCTGATCTGGCTCCGCATGGCCGGCGGGAGCGTCCCGGACTCGGGGGCTCCCAGGGTGGCCAGCAGCGCGGCCTTCTCGGCGGCGTCGCGCTCTTCATTGGAACTGTTGGCTTCCGCGGTGGCAATCTTGACGAGCTTGTCCGCCATCATTACGGCCGCGGTGACGCCGCGAAGACCGAGCGGGAACCGCACGGTTTCCAGCCGGCGTTGCCGCGCCTCCGGATCCCGCGCAAGTCTCCGGGCGATCCCCACATGGCTTTGTGCCGCACGTGCCGCGCGCTCCGCAAGGGCCGGGTCGACGCCGTCGCGCTTCACCAGCAAAGCCGCGACGTCGGCGGCCGGGGGAAGCCGCAGGGCTACGGCCCGGCAGCGCGACCGGATGGTCACCAACACGTCAGCGGGCGACGGCGCACACAGCATCCAGATGGTTCGCGGCGTCGGTTCCTCGATAGCCTTCAGCAACACGTTGGTGGTGCGTTCCGCCATTCGGTCGGCGTCCTCCACCACGACGATCCGCCACCGCCCGGAGGATGGCCGGTTGCCTGCGGTGGACACCAGGTCACGGGCTTCGTCGATGGTGATGGTGACTTTCTCGGTCCTGACGAACGTCACGTCCGAATGCGTCTCGCCGAGGATGGTCAGGCACGGGGCGCATTCGCCGCAGCCGCGCCTGGCCACGTCGTCCTGGTCGCAGTTGAGGGCAGCCGCGAACGCTTTCGCGGCGTTGGAGCGCCCGGACCCGGGCGGCCCGGTAAACAGCCAGGCATGCGAGAGTCCCTCACCCAGCGTCGCCTGCCGTAGCTGTTCGACGACGGCGGGCTGGCCCTGGAGGTCGTCCCATACGGTCATGCGGCACCCCGGGTAGCCGCCAGCAGGACATCGAGGCGGGTCAGGATCCGCGCCGCGAGGTCGTGGACCGGCAATTGGGCGGGCAGGACGAGATAAGTGTCCGGGCGGCTGGCAGCAAGATCCAGGAAGGCTTCGCGGATGGTGGTGTGGAACTCGTCCGCTTCGGATTCCAGCCGGTCCTCGGCGGCATCACCGGCCGTGCGACGGCGTCGGCCGTCGGCCGGATCCACGTCCAACAGCACGGTGAGATCGGGCTGCAGCCCCGAGGTGGCCCATTCATTGAGCGAACGGACGACGTCGGCGCCCAGATTCCGCCCGGCCCCCTGGTACGCCACGGAGGAGTCGATGTAACGGTCGGCCAGGACAACCTCGCCCCGCTCCAGCGCGGGACGGATCACCTGGCTGGCGTGGGCTGCGCGCGAGGCCGCAAAGATCAGGGCCTCCGTGTGGGCGTCAATGTGGCCATGGCCGTGGTCCAGGACCAGAGAACGCAGCTTTTCGCCGATGGGCGTCCCGCCGGGTTCGCGGGTCCGCAGGACCGTCAGGCCGCGGGATTCCAAGGCTTCGGCGAGCAGGGCCGCCTGCGTGGACTTGCCGGCGCCGTCGCCGCCCTCAAAGGCGATGAAAAGTCCAGGGCTGTTGGTGGTGGTCACTGCTCCAGCCTACCGACTTCAAGCGCCCGAGCGCGTCGAAGTACGCTTACCCCATGAGTCTCCCGGAACCCCACGCAGCGTCCCTGTCCGCCGAAACCGTGGTGATTGCCGCCGGCCGGCCGCCGCGCGAACACGACGAGCCGGTCAACCCGCCCATCGTAATGTCCTCAACCTATTTCGGCACCGGGGCACTGAGCGACGGCGACCGTGGCTACGGCCGGTACGCCAACCCCACGTGGGATCCCTTCGAGGAGGTACTGGGCCAGCTGGAAGGTGCCGAGCTTCCCGGCCTGCTCTACGCGTCGGGACTCGCGGGGGTTAGTTCCGCCCTGTCCCTCCTGCCCGCTGGGGGAGTCCTGGTGATGCCCTCGCACAGCTACGCCGGCTCACTGGTGATGGCCACTGAGCTGGCGCAGAAAGGGTTCCTGGAGCTCAGGACCGTGGACATCGCGGACACAGACGCCGTCAAAGCACAGTTGGCCCCGCAGGGTCCGAACGCCAAAGCGGCCAGGATGCTGTGGCTGGAAAGCCCCACCAACCCCATGCTGGGGATTGCCGATATCCGCGAACTGACAGCCGCGGCCCATGCGGTCGGCGCCATCGTGGTCACGGACAACACGTTCTCCACCCCCTTGGTCCAGCAGCCGCTGGCCTTGGGCTCGGACGTTGTGCTGCACTCAGTGACGAAATACCTGGCCGGCCATTCCGACGTCGTCCTCGGCGCACTGGTGACATCCAACCCGGACATTCGGGCGGCGCTACTGCATAACCGCACCATCCACGGCGGCATCGCCGGCCCGTTCGAAGCCTGGCTGGCGTTGCGCGGACTCCGGACGCTCGCCTTGCGGGTGGAGCGGTCCCAGGCCTCCGCAGCAGTACTGGCAGAACGCCTCAGCGTGCACCCTCTCATAGAGGCAATCCGGTTCCCCGGACTGCCCACAGACCCGGGCCACGAACGGGCCAAGGCCCAAATGAGCGGCTTCGGGTCGATCCTTTGCATCCAGATCGCGCCGGTTGGCGGCCTGGACGGAGCGGACGCCGCGGACAAACTGGTGCGTGCACTCCGGCTTTGGCTGCCTGCCACCTCACTGGGCGGCGTCGAGTCGCTGATCGAACGGCGCCGCCGGCACGCCGCCGAACCGCTGAGTGTCCCGGACAACCTGGTGCGCCTGAGCGTGGGCATCGAGAATGTTGAGGACCTTTGCGCCGATTTGAAGCAGGCGCTGGACTCGCTGGGCGGCTAGGCTTGGACGGTGGACGGTGAACTGATTATTCGGCCTGTTGAACAGGCAGTGTTTTTTATCCTTGCCCTGGTGGCATTGGGACTTGAGGCGTGGGCGCTGCTGGACTGTGTCCGACACAAGTCGGCCGCGTTTGAAGCCACCGGGAAACGGACCAAGACGTTCTGGCTGGCCCTGACCGGCGGCGCCACACTGATCGGCTCCATCTCCCTCTTCAGCAGCGGCGGCGTCTTCGGCACGCTCGGACTGTTCGGGCTCGCCGCCGTCGTGGCGGCTTCTGTCTACCTCGCCGATGTCCGCCCCGCCGTCAAGGACGCCGGGCGCGGCGGCAGCCGCAACACCGGGCCCTACGGCTGGTGACCGCGCGGCGCCCCAGTATCCGGCGCCCCGGAGTTCTGGGCCCGCGTGCTCGGCGCCCCAGTGTTAGGTGCCACAGCCTCCCAATCCACTGTCAGTTCGCCTAGACGCCACCGCGACGGACCGTCCTGAACCGGCCACCCGCCGTCGCGCATTGCCTTGCACATGGCCTGCCAGCGCGGCCTGATACCGAACGCGGCCAGCGGCGCTGACTCCAGCCAGGCCCGGTCCATGGCCTGCATCAGCCGGTGGACCGGTTCGCCGGGAACGTTGCGATGGATAAGCGCCTTCGGCAGCCGCTCGGCAATGTCCGACGGCAGGTCGAAGCTGCCGAACCGCACGGACATGCTTAGGGACAGGGGCCGCTCCGCATCCAAGGCAATCCACGTCACCCGCCGGCCGATTTCGTCGCACGTCCCGTCAATAAACAGGCCGCGGGGGGAGAGCCGGTCCTGGACCAGCCGCCAGATCCCCGCCACGTCAGCCTCTTCATACTGGCGCAGGACGTTGAAGGCGCGGACCAACACCGGGCGCCCGGGCACGGGCAATTCGAAGCCGCCTACCTGGAAAGTCAGGCCCGGCCGCTCCAGCGGCTTGGCCGCCCGGACACGTTCCGGTTCGATTTCAATCCCGCACACCCGTACGTCCGGCCGGGCGGCGCGGAGGCGGTCAAAGAGTTCGACGGCGGTGGCCGGCGTCGCGCCGTAGCCCAGGTCCACAACCAACGGGTCCGCGGCGGTGCGCAGTCGCCAGGCCTGGGGGCCGGTCAGCCAGCGGTCCACGCGGCGCATTCGGTTGGGGTTGGTGGTGCCGCGGGTGACATTTCCCACGGGTTTGCCGCTCCGACTATGGGGAGCGCTCACCCGTTCAGCTTTTTGCACCACGGACCCACTGTATCTTCCAACGCGGGGCCCATCCGGTGCCGGCAACGTCAAGTCGCCGCCCCATCATGGGCCGTAAGTGACCCCGGGTTGCGGAACGTAACGCCGGGCAGCACCCTCGGCGGATCAATTAGGATGAAAATCATGACTTACAAGCTGATTCTGCTGCGCCACGGCCACAGCGAATGGAACGCCAAGAACCTGTTCACCGGCTGGGTGGACGTTGACCTGAACGACCAGGGCCGCGAGGAAGCGGCCCGCGGCGGTGAGCTCCTGGTGGAGAACAGCCTCCTCCCGGACGTGCTGTACACCTCACTGCTCAAGCGCGCCATCAACACAGCGAACATCACCCTGGACAAAGCGGACCGCGGCTGGATCCGGGTCAAGCGCGACTGGCGCCTGAACGAACGCCACTACGGCGCACTGCAGGGCAAGGACAAGGCCCAGACCCTGGCGGAGTTCGGCGAAGAGCAGTTCATGGAATGGCGCCGCAGCTACGACACCCCGCCGCCGGCGCTGTCGGACGACAGCGAGTTCTCCCAGGCCCACGATCCCCGCTACGCGGACCTCGGTGACGCCCTGCCGCGGACCGAGTGCCTCAAAGACGTCCTGGTCCGTCTCCTGCCGTACTGGGAATCGGACATCAAGGCGGACCTGAAGGCCGGCAAGACCGTCCTGGTCACCGCCCATGGCAACTCCCTGCGCGCCCTGGTAAAGCACCTGGACGGCATCAGCGACGACGCCATCGCCAGCCTGAACATCCCCACGGGCATCCCGTTGGTCTACGACCTGGACGAGGACTTCCAGCCGACCAAGCCGGGCGGCACGTACCTTGACCCGGACGCGGCCGCCGAAGCCATCCTGGCCGTGGCTAACCAGGGCAAGAAATAACGCAGCAGTAGAGCAAACGACGGCGGGCCGGTCACGTCGGGGTGACCGGCCCGCCGTCGTACGTTCCTTGGAGTTTTTGTCCAGATAATCCGTCCAAACGGCCATGAAATCCGCATTAAGTGGACAAAAACTCAGGAGTTTGGGTTAGAGGCCCTGCGGGTGCCATTCGCCGGTCACCAGGTAGGTGACCTTGCGGGCCACGGAGACGCCGTGGTCAGCGAAGCGTTCGAAGTAGCGGCTCGCGAGCGCAACGTCCACGGTGGTGGCAGGGGACTCGGCCCAGTCGGGGGAGGCGATCGCCTTGAAGACGCTCAGGTGGAGGTCATCGATGGTGGTGTTGGCCTTCAGGATGTCGCGGGCCACTTCCAGGTCCCGGGTTTCCAGCAGCACGGTGAGCTTGTCCGCGATCAGCTGGTCCTGTTCGGCCATCTTGTTGAACGTCTCGGCCATGGACGCGGGGATTACCATCGACGGGAAGCGCAGCCGGGCCAACTGGGCCACATGCCGGGCAAGGTCACCCATCCGCTCCAGGGACGCGCTCATCCTGAGCGAACCGACGATCATCCGGAGGTCACTGGCCACAGGCCCCTGCAGGGCGAGGATGTCAATGGCGCGTTCATCCAGGCTGTTCTGCAGGAAGTCGATCCGGGCGTCCGCGGCAATGACGTCTTCGGCCAGATCAACGTCTGCAACCTGGAAGGACGTGGTGGCCTTCTCCATGGCCTCGCTGACTAACTTGGAAATCTCAACCAGCTGCTCACCGACCTGGGTCAGCTCTTCCTGAAAAACCTTACGCACGGGGGCGTCCTTTCTCTGGAATCCCGCCCCCATGTGGCAGACGGAATTCATGTCGCCGTTCGGCACTCCAACCCGTAACTCTGCCAGCGTGCGGTGAACGATTGGTCTCTTGTAGATGAACGTTAGCTGAACCGTCCGTGCAATGGCCCTGGACGCACCGGCAGCCCATTCACCACAGCATAAGCTGGAGCTGTGGATCCTATGCTCATCGGTGTCATCGCAGGTCTTGTCGGCCTGGCGCTCGGCACCTTTGGCGTGCTCGCCTTCAGGGTCAGCGAAAACCAGCGCCACATGGTCGACGTCGACCTGGACGAGGTCGCCTTGCCCAAAGGCGCTGCGGAGGTTCTGGCCGTCGTCGGACGGGCTTTTGTGGTGGTGGACGAAGTGGACGGCGTAGTGCGGGCCAGTCCGGCTGCCTATGCCTATGGCCTGGTGCGCGGCCACACAGTGGTGCACAAAGAACTGCTGGACATGACCGCCGGTGTGCGCCGGGACGGCGTGATCCTGGAGAAGAAGCTTGAGCTCGCGCGCGGCCCGCTGGGCCAGGGCACCATCATTGTGCAGGTCCGTGCAGCCATGCTCGGTGAGGAATACATCCTGCTGCTGGCCGATGACCGGACCGAGATTACGCGCACTGAGGAGATCCGCAACGACTTTGTGGCCAACGTTTCGCACGAATTGAAGACTCCGGTGGGGGCGATCTCCCTGCTGGCCGAGGCGCTGGAGTCCTCAGCAGATGACGAACAGGCCGTCCGCCGGTTCGCCAAGCGGATGCACAAGGAGTCAGGCCGGCTGGCCGCCCTGGTCCAGGACATTATTGAGTTGTCCCGGCTGCAGGGTGCCAGCGTGTCCCGCGAGGGCACGGCGGTAGACATCAACGCTGTCATCGAGGAAGCCGTGGACCGTTCCCAGCTCCCCGCCGAAAGCAAGAGGATCCAAATAGTTGTCGGTGAACGGGCGGACGCCATGGTCTACGGTGACCGGGACTTGCTGGTTACTGCGCTGCGCAACCTGATCGACAACGCCATCCGCTACTCACCGGAGAACACCAGGGTGGGCGTGGGTGTCCGGTCCAAGGACGGGCTCATTGCCGTGTCCGTCACGGACCAGGGTGAGGGGCTGACCCCGGAGGATCAGGAGCGGGTGTTCGAGCGCTTCTACCGGGTGGATGCTGCCCGGTCGCGCCACACGGGCGGCACCGGCCTCGGCTTGAGCATCGTCAAGCACGTGGCATCGAACCATGGCGGTGAGGTGACGTTGTGGTCCCGCCCCGGCCAGGGATCCACCTTTACCTTGCGGCTTCCCGAGATGGAAAGCCAGGACGAACCCGATACTGCAGTTGTTAAAGATCGAGCCGTACCCGGGCGTGTAAAACAGCGCGGTGTACATGAGCAAGGAGCCAGCGCTTGAGCAGGATTTTGATTGTCGAGGACGAAGAATCGTTCAGCGATCCGTTGTCCTATTTGCTGGGCAAGGAGGGGTTCGAGGTTGAGGTGGTGGATAACGGCCTCGACGCCATCACGGAGTTCGACCGGAACGGGGCGGACCTGGTCCTGCTGGACCTCCAGCTGCCCGGGCTGTCCGGCACCGAGGTCTGCCGCCAGCTGCGCCAGCGCTCCAGCGTTCCGGTGATCATGCTGACGGCCAAGGACTCCGAAATTGACAAGGTGGTTGGCCTGGAGCTGGGGGCCGACGACTACGTCACCAAACCCTACTCCTCCCGCGAGCTGGTGGCGCGCGTGCGCGCCGTGCTCCGCCGGCAGGGTGAACCTGAGGAACTGATCTCCGCCACAGTCCAGGCCGGTCCTGTCCGGATGGACATCGAACGGCACGTGGTCAGCGTGGACGGTGAGCAGGTCCTCCTGCCGCTGAAGGAATTCGAGCTGCTGGAAATGCTGCTGCGGAATTCCGGCCGGGTGCTGACCCGCGGCCAGCTGATCGATCGGGTCTGGGGTTCGGACTATGTGGGCGACACCAAGACTCTGGATGTCCACATCAAGCGGCTCCGCGGCAAGATCGAGCCGGACCCCTCTGTACCGCGATTCCTGGTGACGGTCCGCGGCCTCGGCTATAAGTTCGAGCCGTAGGCCGGGCGCCGGCCAGCGGACGCAAAAGGAGGGGCTCCCCCTTGGGGAGCCCCTCCTTTTAGGCTGTGTTGCGTCTGGCTAGTGGGCCGCACCCTTTACGCTGGCCGACGGCGACGGCGTGGGGGAAGCTGATCCGGTCGGTTCACTGCCGGCCGGCAGGTACGCCTTGTACTCCGGCAGCGTGGCATCCAGAACGGGCATCCGGACCGTCTTGGTGACGTTGGTGCCGTCTTCGGTGACCTTGATGTCCACCAGCGAGCCGGCAATGCCGCCGCTGGTGCTGAGGATTGCTTCATCGGTGGAGTCGTTGAGCAGGGTGTAGGAGTTGGCCTTCACCGGCACCTGCGTCTGCGAGCCCTCGGCGCCGTTGACCGTGAGCTTCACGTCCTGTGAGGAGGAGTTGTAGACGGCGCCGATCAGGCGTCCGGGCTTGTTCTCGCCGGCGGAAACAATCAGCATGTTCCGCAACTGCAGCGGGCCCAGATCTGCGCGGATGCCATCGGAGGCGGCGTACTGGTGAGTGGTCTGCTGGGGGTTGAGGTAGCCGCAGCCGGTCATCGTGGCCAGGCTCAGGGCCAGGGCCCCCGCCGCCAGTGCCAGTTTGCCGCTCTGGGCCCGGTTCATCGCAGTGAAACGCACGTCACGTACTCCTCGAGAGTGTGGAAACATTATTCAGCCATAGCCTAGCGGCTAACGGCCGCAAACAAGGATTCCGGACCGTTCACACAGCCCTTGGCAGCAGGCCAAGCATGCACTATTATCTGCATCCGTCAAGGGGTCCAAGGGGGTCGATTCCGCCCATTTTCCCCGTATTCACGCGGTTCCGGGCCTGGTACAGGGCCGGTCATATGCCTGAATCGTGATAAACTGGTCTGCGGGAAAGGGGAATGTTTACATGGTATTTGAGGTCGGCGAGACAGTCGTTTACCCTCACCACGGTGCTGCAAAAATTGAAGAAATCAAGATGCGCACTGTCAAGGGCGAAGAGAAAATGTATCTCAAGCTCAAGGTGGCCCAGGGTGATCTGACCATTGAAGTTCCAGCAGAAAATGTTGACCTTGTTGGGGTCCGTGACGTTGTGGGCAAGGAAGGCTTGGAGCACGTATTCGACGTGCTGCGGGCCGAGTTCACTGAAGAACCCACCAACTGGTCACGCAGATACAAGGCAAATCTGGAGAAACTTGCTTCCGGTGACGTCATCAAGGTAGCAGAGGTCGTCCGCGACCTGTGGCGCCGAGATCACGATCGGGGCCTTTCCGCAGGTGAGAAGCGCATGCTGGCCAAGGCCCGGCAGATTCTGATTTCAGAACTTGCTTTGGCTGAAAAGACCGACGAAGAGAAGGCGGCAAGCGTTCTCGACGAGGTTCTGGCTTCCTAAGAATTGAACCCCGGGGCGTACGCGAGTACTCCCCGGGGTTTCTTTTTGCCCATTTCCGGCCGCACCTGTCGCCGGTGGCTGTTCCGTTCCGGCAGACGCATGACGCGGGACGTAGGCTAGACGCCATGAGCAACGGACTGCCCCGACCTGTCACCGCCGTCGTTATTGTCGCTGCCGGTTCCGGCGAACGGCTGGGATATGGCATGCCCAAGGCGCGGGTCCCCCTGGGAAGCGATACCATCCTCACTCACGCCCTCCGCGGAGTGGCCGCCGCCGGCGTCGCGCGCCAGATCTGTGTGGCCCTCCCGCCGGGCGACGCCGTGCTCGAGGAATTGTGCGAGACGTTCGCAGAGGAGCTGCGGGCCGGGCACGACGGGAATCCTGAGGTGCAGATTCCCCTCCTGACAACGGTCGACGGCGGTGCGACGCGGGCAGCGTCCGTCCAGGCGGCGTTGGCCGCCTTGCTGGACGGCACCGAAGTTGTGCTGGTGCACGATGCCGCCCGCGCGTTGACGCCTGAGTCGGTTTTCCACCGGGTGGTGGATTCTTTGGCAGCGGGCGCCGTCGCAGTGATCCCCGCGATACCGGTTGTGGACACCGTCAAGACGGTGCGGCGGATCAGCGGTGACGACGCCACGATCGCCCCGGAGCTGGTTACCGGGACGGCGCCCCGGGCAGAACTGCGTTCGGTCCAGACACCCCAGGGGTTCCGGCTTTCCACGCTGCTCCAGGCGCACCAGGCGGCGTCCCGTCTCGACGACGAACAGGCTGCCGCGGTCACCGACGACGCCATGCTTGTGGAATTGCTGGGAGTCCCAGTGCACGCTGTCCACGGCTCCATCCAATCGCTCAAGATAACCACGCCGCTGGACCTCATCATTGCCGAGGGACTCCTGGAAGGCCCGCTGGGTATCCGCTGGGTGGAGGGCTAGGAAATGGGTGAGGCGAAAATGATCCTGCCGCGCACGGGTATCGGTGTCGACGTCCATGCTTACTCCTCCGAAGACCTCCCGCGTCCGCTGTGGCTGGGCGGCCTGTTTTGGAAAGGGGAGCGAGGACTTGCCGGGCATTCCGACGGGGACCCGGTGGCCCACGCTGCTGCCGATGCACTGTTCTCGGCCGCCGGCATCGGGGACCTGGGGACCCATTTCGGTACGGACCGCCCGGAGTTCGCCGGGGCATCCGGGGTCATGCTCCTGGCTGAGGCAGCCAGGATTGTCCGGGCTGCAGGGTTTGAGATCGGCAACGTGGCGGTACAGTTCGTGGCCAACCGGCCCAAGTTCGGTCCCCGGCGGCAGGAAGCCCAGAACGTCCTGACCGCGGCGGCGGGAGCGCCGGTCAGCGTTACGGCCACCACCAGCGACGGGCTGGGATTTACCGGCCGAGGTGAGGGCATATCCGCCATTGCCACCGCTCTGGTGTATCCCAAGTAAGCGGGCCGCATCGGCTAATCTGGAGCGGTGACCCTCCGTTTTTACGACACCGCATCCGCCGAAGTCCGCGACTTCGTTCCCCTCGTCCCGGGAAAGGTGAGCCTGTACTACTGCGGAGCCACAGTGCAGGGCATGCCGCATGTTGGACACATCCGCTCAGCCATCGCTTTCGACCAGCTCACCCGCTGGCTTGAGTACCGGGGCCTGCGCGTCACGGCTGTCCGTAATGTCACGGATATCGACGACAAGATCCTCACCAAATCCGCCGAGTCCTTCGAACCCGGGTTCGAGTCCGGCCCGGACGCGGTCCGCGAAGAGGAATGGTGGGCACTGGCCTACCGCTACGAGCAGGAATTCCTTAGGGCTTACGACACCCTGGGCGTATCCCGCCCCACCTACGAACCCCGCGCCACGGGCCATATCCCCGAGATGCACGCCCTGATCCAGCAGCTGATCGATGTGGGCCACGCCTACCCGGCGCTGGACGATTCCGGCGACGTCTACTTCGACGTGCGGTCCTGGGACAAGTACGGGTCACTGACGCGCCAGAACATTGACGACATGCAGGGCGCCCCGGACGCGGATCCGCGCGGCAAGAAAGACCCCCGCGACTTTGCGCTGTGGAAGGGCTCCAAAGAAGGAGAGCCGACGACGGCGGGCTGGGCCTCGCCCTGGGGCGCCGGACGCCCGGGCTGGCACCTGGAATGCTCCGCCATGGTCACCAAATACCTCGGCACCGAATTTGATATCCATGGCGGGGGGCTGGACTTGCGCTTCCCGCACCACGAAAACGAGATGGCCCAGTCCCAGGCGGCGGGACATGGCTTCGCCAACTTCTGGATGCACAACGGCATGGTCACCTATCAAGGCGAAAAAATGTCCAAGTCCATCGGCAACACCATCAGCCCCGCGCAGATGCTGGAGCTCGCCTCCCCGCGGGTCGTCCGTTACTACCTCGGCCAGGCCCACTACCGCTCCGTGCTGGACTACCGCCCCACCTCGCTGGAAGAGGCCGCCGCCGCCGTCGAACGCATTGATGGTTTCATCAGCCGTGCCGTCCGTGCGCTGTCCGCCGGCGGCAACTACGGGTTCGCCACCTACGGCAAGGTGCCGGAGCCGTTCGAGCGTGCGATGGATGACGACCTTAACGTCCCGCAGGCCCTCGCCGTGGTCCACGAAACAGTCCGCTCCGGCAATACCGCCCTGACGGAAGGGCGGCTGGAGGACGCGCGGCAGGCCCTGCACGACGTCCACGACATGCTCCGTGTCCTCGGACTGAACGCGGTGGCTTCCGGCCCCGCAGCGGACGCCCGGGAATCGGCTGCCCTTGAGGTGCTGGTGGAAGCCCAACTGGCTGCCCGAGCCCAGGCCCGCGCCACCAAGGACTGGGCCGCTTCGGACGCCATCCGGGACACGCTGAAGGCGGCCGGAGTCGCCGTCGAGGACGGTCCCGACGGCGCTACTTGGAGCCTGCAACGGGACTGAACCGGCGATTTTACTTGATTCAGTAGACTGGTAAGCAGACTCAGTCAAACAATCAAGGGTGGAACTCATGGCCAACAACGGTCGCCGATCGGTCAAAGCAAAGAAGGGGCCCACCATCGGAACCGGTGGTCATGGCCGCAAGGCCCTGGAAGGCAAGGGCCCTACGCCCAAGGCGGAGGACCGCCCTTACCACAAGGCGCACAAGAGCAAGCAGCTCGCGGAACGGTCGGCCGCCAAGCGCGGCACAGGCGCCCGCAGCGCCGGCGCAGCCCGGTCCGGTCCCAAGGGACGCGCCACCGAGGAAGTTGTCACCGGCCGTAATTCCGTGGTTGAGGCACTCCGTGCAGGCATCCCCGCGAAAGCCCTGCACATCGCCATCCGGATCGAAATGGATGACCGCGTTAAGGAATCGCTGAAGATCGCTGCTGAGCGCGGCATCCCGCTTCTTGAGACCGGCAAGCCCGAACTGGACCGCATGACCGAAGACGCCGTCCACCAGGGCCTCGTCCTCCAGATCCCTCCCTACGAGTACCAGGACGCCTACGACCTGGCCGAGGAAACCGTGGACCGCTGGAAGAAGGGCCACGTGTCCAACGCGCCGCTGTTCGTGGCGCTGGACGGCATCACGGACCCCCGCAACCTGGGCGCGATCATCCGCTCCGTCTCCGCCTTCAGCGGCCACGGCGTCATTGTTCCGGAACGCCGTTCCGTGGGCGTCACAGCCTCTGCCTGGAAGACCAGCGCCGGTGCGGCAGTGCGCGTTCCGGTCGCCCGCGCTGGCAACCTCAACAGTGCGCTGAAGCAGTTCAAGAGCATGGGCATCTTTGTCCTGGGACTCGACGGCGACGGCGACGTCTCCCTGCCAGCCCTCGCCCTCGCCAAGGAACCGGTGTGCATCGTGGTCGGCTCCGAAGGCAAGGGCCTGAGCCGCCTGGTCCGCGAAAACTGCGACCAGATCGTCTCGATCCCCATCGACTCCGCCATGGAATCGCTGAACGCCTCCATGGCCGTCGGCATCTCGCTGTACGAAATCTCGAGGCAGCGCGCCGCCAATTAGGCCCAAACGCTCTCTCAGATCCTGCAGGTTAAAAAGGAACGCATTCTCACGGGGTGAGAGAGCGTTCCTTTTTTAACTTGGGTTAAGTGAGAGAGCGTTTGGCTGGGGGCTGGAACTCCCGGCGGTTCGCGAGGACCGGAAGCTCCCGGCGGGCTTCCTTGACCACGGCGGCGTCCAGGTCTGTGAACAGCAGTCCAGGGGCGCCGTCGAGCTCTTCAAGCACCTCGCCGAAGGGTGAGACGACGGCGGAATGCCCCACGCCCGTGGGTGCTCCGTCCTTGGCCGGTGCGCCCTCGGTGACCGGGTCACCCTGCCCGCACGCCAAGACGTACGTTGTGGAATCCAGGGCGCGGGCCCGGGCCAACAGCTGCCATTGGTCTACCTTGCCCGGCCCGGAGGCCCAGGAAGCGCAGATAATGTTCGCCTCCGCGCCGTGTTCGGCATTGGCCGTGAACAGTGCCGGGAAGCGGATGTCGTAGCACGTCGCCAGGCCAAAAGTCAGGCCGCCGGTGTCGAATGTCACCGGTTCAGTACCCGGGTCAACGGTGTCCGACTCGAGGAACCCGAACGCGTCGAAGAGATGAACCTTGTCGTAGCTGGTTTCCACGCCGGGACCTGTTGCCAGCAGGGTGTTGCGCACCTTTCCGGCGGCCGAGCCCGCGGAGGAGTTGGGGGAGCCTGGCGTGAACATGCCGGCCACCACCACAATCTCCAACGAGGCGGCAATATTACGCACACGGGAGGCCCACGGCCCGTCCAGCGGTTCGGCGATGTCCAGCAGCGAGTTTCCGAATGCCCGCATGGAGGCCTCCGGGAACACCACCATGTCAGCTCCGCCAGCCTTGGCCCGGCGCGCATGATCTTCGAGGATGGACAAGTTACCGGCCAGGTCCCGGCCGGTGATGATCTGAGCCAGCGCAACGCGCACTGTACACCTCCGTCTTAACGTTTCTTCCAGTATGCAACCCAGCGATGCCGCAATGCGCAAAGCACTGGCAGCGGCCGGCCGGCGTCACAAAAGCGTCAGTGCAGCTGGGCGGGCACTGGCGGCTACCATTGACCCGTGATGGTTATGCCGCTATTTGACACCGCTTCCACCATGGATGCCTCATCGGCGCATCCACTGGGCGTCAGCGTTCCGCGCCCTGGTGCCGGCCCGGACCATGCCCCGCCGTCCAGCGCCAACGTCGCTGTTTACGCGCCGGGCGTTGAGAACCTTGAGATTGCCTACAAGGCCCCCGGCGGCGAATGGCGCCGGCAGGCCCTTCCCAATGTCACCCACGGCGTGCACCACGGGATTGTGGATGATTTTCCGTACGGATCGCGCTATGGATTCCGTGCTGCATCCAAGTCCGACGCCCTGCCGCTGTCATTCCCCATGCCGGACTTGGATGACGACGCCGGCGAGCCGCTGCTGCTTGATCCTTACGGCCGGGCGGTGGACCAGAGGGGGGGATTCCTGACCAGCGTCCGGATGGCCGGCGGCTTTGACTGGGGAACCGACCAGCGGCCCCGGCTCCAGTGGCGGAACAGCGTCATCTACGAGGCCCACGTCCGTGGCCAGAGCATGCTGCATCCCGATGTGCCGGAAGAGTTGCGCGGAACCTACGCCGGAATGGCCCACCCGGCCATCATTGAGCATTTCAAGAGCCTCGGCATCACCTCCGTCCAGCTGCTCCCGGTGCATTTCCATCTTGATGAGCAGCACCTGCAGAACCTGGGCCTGACTAACTACTGGGGGTACAATACGGCGGCCTTTTTCGCCCCGCACCCCGACTACGCCACGAAGGCTGCCCAGGAAGCCGGTCCGCAGGCTGTCCAGGACGAGTTCAAGGGAATGGTCAAGCTGCTCCATGCGGCCGGCCTGGAAGTGATCCTTGACGTGGTGTTCAACCACTCCGCCGAGGGCGGGCCGGACGGCCCCACCATCAGCTTCCGCGGGCTTGGTGAGGAAACGTACTACCGCACGGATGGCCACGGGAAGTATGTGGACACCACTGGATGCGGAAACAGCTTGAACTTCGGCCAGCCCCGGGTGGTGCAGCTTGCCCTGGATTCGCTCAGGTATTGGGTGGACGAATTCCATATCGACGGCTTCCGCTTCGACCTGGCCGTGACGCTCTGCCGGAACGCCAACAACGAATTCGATCCGCGGCACCCGTTCCTGGTGGCCGTGGGCGCCGATCCTGTGTTATCGGACGTGAAGCTTATTTCCGAGCCGTGGGACGTCGGCTACGGCGGCTGGCAGACCGGCCGGTTCCCTGGTGGCTGGGTTGACTGGAATGACCACTTCCGGGACGGCGTCCGGTCCTTCTGGCTTGCCGACCGCGCGGCCCTCGAGTCCGGCGGGCAGGGCGGCTCCGTGGCGCGGCTGGCGGATGCACTGTCCGGTTCGGCCGGGCTGTTCGAAGCATCAGGCCGTTCCCGGCTGGCCTCGCTCAACCTCATCACAGCGCACGACGGCTTCACCCTCAACGACCTCGTCTCGTATGACCGCAAACACAACGAGGCCAACGGAGAGCAGAACCGGGACGGGCATGGGGACAACCGCAGCCACAACCACGGGTTCGAAGGCCGCACCGAGGACGAGGACATCCTGGCGCAGCGGGCCCAGTCCCGGCGCAACCTGATGGCTTCGATGATGATTTCCCTCGGCGTGCCCATGATTACCGGCGGCGACGAGCTGGCACGAACCCAGCAGGGAAACAACAACGCCTACTGCCAGGACAACCCCCTGGCCTGGATTGACTGGACCCGCACGCCGGAATCCGCCGAGATGCTGCGCAGCACCAAGCGCTACGTCCGGCTGCGCAAGGAGTTCCTGGCCAGCCAGCCGCACGATTTCCCGGCCCGGGACGAACAGTCCTATCTTTACTGGTTCGACCACACCGGACAGCCGATGTCCATGGACCGTTGGAACGATCCCCGGCACCGGGTGATGCAGCTCCTGCTCGGCTCGGACGACGGCACGCTGGCCGGCCTCGTAGTGATCAACGGCAGCGGCTCCGACGTGAAGATCACCCTCCCGGAAGTCACCAACGACGACGGCACGCCGCGCCGGATGTTCGAACTCCGGCTGACCACCTCGCCCCTCCACGAGCTTCGCCAGGGCGGACGCGTGGCATCCGGTGAGACTGACCTGGTTGAGGCAAACTCGATCAACATCTACCGCACGTAGCCGCGGAGGGGTACAACAATGCGCAACCGCTCCGTCGTTGCCTTGCTCCTGACCGGACTGCTGGCCATCGCACTGCTTGCTTCCGGCGGCAGTGGACTCCTTGAGTCCCTGACCGGAAGCCCGACGCCGGCCGTAAGTTCCAGCCCGCCCCCGGTTCCGGAGGCTCCCGTTCCGGGGCCGGCGGAGGTTTCAGGGCGGGCTGCCGCTCCCGCCAATCCCTCCGGCCTGCCCGCGATCAGCGAGTCCGAACTCCCGGCCGAAGCACGCCGGACCCTCGCACTGATCCGTGCCGGCGGTCCTTACTCGTACAGCCAGGACGACAAGACATTCGGCAACTTTGAGCGAATCCTCCCGCGGCAGGCGTCAGGCTATTACCGCGAGTACACCGTGCCTACCCCGGGTGAATCGGACCGCGGGGCCCGCAGGATCATCACGGGCGCCGGGGCGGAAAAATATTACACCCAAGATCATTACAACTCGTTTAAATTCATCGCAGAAGGCAGCTGAACACCGGTATGAAAATCTACTCCGCTGAAACCTGGACCATGGAAGAACTCCAGGAACAAGTGGCCGACGCCGGCCGCAGCGTCCTGGTGGTGCCTGCCGCGGACAGCAAGAGGGAGGTCCTCGAAACCTTCGGCGAGGTCCTGGCCTTCCCCGAGCACTACGGCCTGAACCTGGACGCCCTGAACGATTCACTGCACGATTTCGCGGACAGCATCAGCGAAAACGGCAACGCCCCGGTGACCGTCCTGTGGCAGGTCGCCGCGACATTCCGCGGCGACCGCTCCTTTGGGGTTATCTGCGAGGTCCTCCAGGATGCCGAGAGTTACGCCGGCAGCGACCTGACGGTCACCGCCATCCTCCTCTAACTAACGCTTCAACCGCCGCGGAAGTTGCCACAAAACGAACGCCGGATGTCAGTTATCCGGAAGCATGCGTCAAAGCGAGGAACGAGCAGCACGCGGAGGATGACTGACACCCGGCGGGTGTCTGGAAACGGCTCAGGCGTTGACGATCAGCCCCAGTTCAGCCTTGGACGCCAGCGCCTCGTGCTGGGGCAGGACGCGGACGGTGTAGCCAAACGGTCCGGAGCGGTCAATGGCCAGGGAGCCGCTGAACAGGTAGCGCCCGCCGCCCAGGTCCTCCTTGGGCTGCAGCTCCATCAGGGTCACGTCCGCCAACGTGTCGCTTTCCTCGGCGCGCCCATAGGCAACCTCTACCGAGACGTCGTCCGGTGTCAAAGTATTCAACGCGACGTAGGCGTTCACCTGCATGGTGTCCCCGATCTGCGGATCCTCGGATACTCCCACGGAGTCCACGTGCTCCACGTGCAGAAGCGGCCACGCAGCACGTACCCGCGCCGTCCAGGCCGCCAAGGCCCGCGCCTGCGTGTAGGAGTCAGCCACGGCGCGGCGGCCGGCTTCGGCTGCCGGCCGGTAGAGGATATTGACGTAGTCGTGCAACATGCGGTCCGCGGAAACTGCCGGGCCAAGGTGGGACAACGTGTGCTTGATCATAGACACCCAGTGCGTGGGTACCTTCTCCGTGCCGGTGCTGGAAGCTCCTGCCGCTCCTGCACTGTCGGAGACCGTGTTGCCGTAGAAGCGCGGTGCCACCTGGGTTTCCAGCAGCTCGTAGAGCGCCGCGGCCTCGATGTCGTCGCGCTCCTCGGGGGACGCATCGTTGTTGGCGGTGGGGATCGCCCAGCCGTTCTCGCCGTCGTACATCTCATCCCACCAGCCGTCCATCACGGAGAGGTTCAGCGATCCGTTGATGGCGGCCTTCATCCCTGAGGTGCCACAGGCTTCCAGGGGACGCAGCGGGTTGTTGAGCCAGACGTCGCAACCCGGGAAGAGCGTCCTGGCCATGGCGATGTCGTAGTTCGGGAGGAACGCAATCCGGTGACGGACTTCGGGGTCGTCAGTAAACCGGACCAGGTCCTGGATCATCTTCTTGCCGGCGTCGTCCGCAGGGTGGGACTTTCCGGCGATCACCAGCTGGATGGGGTGTTCCGGGTGCAGCAGCAGTGCCTTGAGCCGGTCCGGCTCGCGCAGCATCAGCGTGAGCCGCTTGTAGGTCGGGACGCGGCGGGCGAAGCCGATGGTCAGCACGTCAGGGTCCAGCACGCTGTCTGTCCACCGGAGTTCGGCGTCGGCCGCGCCGCGCTTTTTCCAGGCTGCCCGGAGCCGGCGGCGCACGTCATCCACCAGGGCCGAGCGCATTTCGCGGCGCAACGCCCAGACGTCGGCGTCGCTGACGTTGTAGGCCAGGTCCCAGCGGCCGTTGGTTTCGGCCTCGGGGCCGAATTGTTTGCGGGCGAGCTGGGAGATGCGGCCGTCAACCCAGGTGGGCACGTGGACGCCGTTGGTGACGGAGGTGATGGGTACCTCGGAGTGGTCAAAGCCCGGCCACAGCGCGGAAAACATTCCGCGCGAAACTTCGCCGTGCAGCTTGGCCACGCCGTTGGCCCGCTGCGCCAGGCGGAGTCCCATGACCGCCATGTTGAACACTGACGGGTTGCCGTCGGCGTAATTTTCCCGGCCAAGCTCCAGGATCCGGTCCACCGGCACGGCGGGCGCCAGCCCCGCCTGGAAGAAGTGCTGGATCTGGGAAATCTCAAAACGGTCGATCCCGGCCGGCACCGGGGTGTGGGTGGTGAACACGGTGGAAGCCCGGCCGGCGGCGAGGGCCTCGTCGAAGGTCAGCGCCGCTTCCCCGGACATCAGCTCCTGGATCCGCTCGATTCCCAGGAATCCGGCGTGGCCTTCGTTGGTGTGGAACACTTCCGGAGCCCGTGCCCCGGTGAGCTGCTGGTAGGCGCGCAGTGCCTTAACGCCGCCCATGCCCAGCAGGAGCTCCTGCTGCAGCCGGTGGTCACCGCCGCCGCCGTAGAGCCGGTCGGTGACGCCGCGGGCGGCGTCGTCGTTACCCGGAACGTTGGAATCCAGAAGCAGCAAGGGAACGCGTCCGACGTCGGCACGCCAGATGTGTGCCAGCAGGCGCCGGCCATTGGGCAGCGGCAGTGCGACCTGCAGGGGGCGGCCGTTACCGTCAGGGGACGGCTCACGGAGGAGGGTTAGCGGGAGCCCGTCCGGGTCGAGGACCGGGTACGTTTCCTGCTGCCAAGCGTCCCGGGAGAGGGACTGCTGGAAGTAGCCGGCCTGGTACAGGAGGCCAACGCCGATCAGCGGCACGCCCAGGTCAGACGCCGCCTTGAGGTGGTCTCCGGCCAGGATGCCAAGGCCGCCGGAGTACTGCGGCAGGACCTCGGTGATGCCGAATTCGGGGGAAAAGTAGGCAATGGCAGCGGGGGCGTCGGCGCCCAGACCCTGGTACCAGCGCGGCTCGTCAAGGTAACGGTCGAGGGCTTCGGCGGCGGCCCGGACGCGTTCCACTACGGACTGGTCCGCGGCCATGTCCTGGAACTCTTCGCGGCTGACGCGTCCCAGGAAGCTGACCGGATCCTGCCCGCTTTCCACCCATTTCCTGGGGTTCAGGCTGGCGAAAAGTTCCCGGGTGGGCCGGTGCCAGGACCAGCGGAGGTTGGTGGCCAACCGGACCAGGGGCCTGATCGGTTCGGGGAGGACGGTTCTGACGGTAAATCTGCGGATTGCCTTCACCTGCGCCACACTAACCGACAAGATCAACGTCTGGAAACGCTGTGGCTTTCTTTTAGGTAAATGACAGTGGGCGTGGCGGAAAAGTCGAATGTTGTTGTCAAAAAGCACCGCAGGCTTAGCTATCTGGATCATTTCTCGCTAACGTCGAGCATGTGACGACTAACTCAGGAACCACCGCCGCCCCGAAGAAAAAGCCCAAAGGCAAAATCACCGACGGCCTTAGGTTTGGCCGTTTTCCGATCACCGCCGTGCAGCCTGTGGTTGAGGGTGGAAAGTACCCCGCCAAGGCATTGCCGGGTGAGGGAATCGTGGTCGGTGCCACTGCTTTCCGCGAGGGCCACGACCAGCTCGGCGTCAGCGCCGTCCTCCTCGATCCCCGCGGGAAAGAGCGCCAGCGAGTCCGGCTGGCGCCGCCCAGGGGGGAACGCGGCCTCGGGACGGATCGCTGGGAAGGCATCCTCACGCCGTCGGCCGTTGGAAACTGGACCTTTTTCATCGAGGCCTGGCACGACCGCTATGGAACCTGGCACCACAACGCCGAGGTGAAGGTGGCCGCGGGCATCGACGTGGAGCTGATGCTCGCCGAAGGCGAGGCCCTGCTGTCGGAAGCGGCCGACGACGTCTCCCGGACTGCGTCGGACCGGCGCACCCTGCGCATGGCTGCTTCCCTTCTGGGCAACGCATCCCTGACTGAAGAGGAGCGCCTCGCTGGCGGGTTCAGCGCGGAGGTGGCCGCCCTGGTGGACCGGCAGCCGATCCGTGAACTGGTCACGGCGTCTGAGCAGTTCCCGTTGCTGGTTGAGCACGATCTCGCCGGCCGCGGAGCCTGGTACGAATTCTTCCCCCGCTCTGAAGGCGCCGTGCGGGACCACACCACCGGGGCATGGACCTCGGGTAACTTCCGGACGGCGGCAAAGCGGCTGGACGCGGTGGCGGCCATGGGCTTCGACGTGCTCTACATGCCGCCGATCCACCCGATCGGCGTGCAGCACCGCAAGGGTCCGAACAACACCCTGATTGCCGGCCCCCACGATCCCGGTTCGCCGTGGGCAATCGGTGCAAAGGAAGGCGGTCACGACGCCATCCACCCGGACCTTGGCACCTTCGAGGACTTCGACGCCTTTGTGGCCCGGGCCAACGAACTTGGATTGGAAGTTGCCCTGGACCTGGCGCTGCAGGCCGCGCCGGACCATCCGTGGGTGGAATCCAACCCGGAGTGGTTCACCACCAGGGTTGACGGCAGCATCGCCTACGCGGAAAACCCGCCGAAGAAATACCAGGATATCTTCCCGCTGAATTTCGACAATGATCCCGAAGGGCTGTCCAAGGAAATCCTGCGCGTGGTTCAGCTGTGGGTCAGCCACGGCGTCAAGATCTTTCGGGTGGATAATCCGCACACCAAGCCTGTGTGGTTCTGGGAATGGCTCATTGCCCAGGTCAATAAAAAGACTCCCGGCGTGGTGTTCCTCGCCGAGGCGTTTACCCGCCCTGCGATGATGCACGCCTTGGGCCGTGCCGGATTCCAGCAGTCCTACACCTATTTCACGTGGCGGAACACTAAGGAAGAACTGGAAACCTACTTCACGGAGGTCAGCCACGAGTCCGCTGCGGTCTTCCGTCCCAACTTTTTCGTCAACACCCCGGATATCCTCACCGAGTACCTCCAGTTCGGCGGTCCGGCGGCGTTCAAGATCCGCGCGGCGCTGGCCGCCACCGCCAGCCCGCTTTGGGGGGTCTACGCGGGCTTCGAGCTTTACGAGCATGTAGCCCGCCCCGGCGCCGAAGAATACATCGACAACGAAAAGTTCGAATACAAAGCCCGCGACTGGGACGCCGCAGCCGACTCGGGCCGCACGCTGGCGCCGTACCTGACCCGGCTCAACAGCATCAGGCACTCCCACCCGGCGCTGCAGGACCTGCAGAACCTCACTGTCCACCACAGTTCGGACGACGCCACGGTTGTGTACTCCAAGCACAAGACCCTGCCGGACGGCACCAAAGACACCCTCATTGTGGTGGTCAACGTGGATCCGCATGGCACCAGGGAGAGCACCGTTTCGCTGGATCTGGCCGCCTTGGAACTCGATCCCGAGGATCTGTTGCCCAACGGCGCCTTCCAGGTGGACGACCTTATTTCCGGTGAATCCTGGGAATGGGGCGAATACAATTACGTCCGCCTGGACGCGCACGTCGAACCCGCACACATCCTGAGCGTGAGGAGATTGCATCAGTGAGTTTTAATCCGCAGAGTTCAAGTCAGCATTTCACCCCCAAAAGCACGTTTGAGCTAAACGCCCCAGGGCTGGCCCACGATCCCCTCTGGTATCGGAAGGCAGTGTTTTATGAGGTACTGGTCAGGGCGTTTGCGGATGCCAACGGGGACGGCTCGGGCGATTTCAGTGGCCTGATTGACAGGCTCGATTACCTGCAGTGGCTGGGAGTGGACTGCCTGTGGCTTCCCCCGTTCTTCCAGTCGCCGCTGCGTGATGGTGGCTACGACATCTCGGACTACAACTCCGTCCTGGATGAGTTCGGTACCATCAGTGACTTCAAGCGACTGGTGGCGGAGGCCCATGCCCGCGGAGTCCGGGTCATCATCGACCTGCCGCTGAACCACACCTCGGACCAGCACCCCTGGTTCCAGGAATCGCGCAAGGATCCTGAGGGCCCGTTCGGCGATTTTTATGTGTGGAGCGATACTGACGAGAAGTACCAGGACGCCCGCATCATCTTCGTTGACACGGAGGAGTCCAACTGGACCTTCGACCCCATCCGACGCCAGTTTTTCTGGCACCGGTTCTTCGGCCACCAGCCTGACCTCAACTTTGAAAACCCCAGGGTCATCGAGGCGCTCTTTGATGTGGTGCGTTTCTGGCTGGACCAGGGCATCGACGGCTTCCGGGCCGACGCTATTCCCTACCTCTTCGAAGAAGAGGGGACCAACTGCGAAAACTTGCCGGCCACCCATGATTTTCTGCGCAAGCTGCGGGCCATGGTGGATGAAAGCTACCCGGGCCGCGTCATCATCGCCGAGGCCAACCAGCCGCCCAACGAGGTGGTGGAGTACTTCGGGACAGCAGAAGAGCCCGAATGTCACATGGCCTTCCACTTTCCCATCATGCCGCGGCTCTACTACGCCCTGCGCGACCAAAAGGCCGCCCCTATCATCGAGACGATGCAAGACACGCCCGAGATTCCCGAAGGGGCACAGTGGGGGACGTTCCTGCGGAACCACGATGAACTGACACTTGAGATGGTCACGGCGGATGAGCGCGCGGCCATGCTCGGCTGGTACGCCCCGGACCCACGGATGCGGGCCAACATTGGTATCCGCCGCCGGCTGGCGCCACTGCTGGACAATTCCCGCGCCGAGATCGAGCTGATCAACGCCCTTCTTCTGTCGCTGCCGGGCAGCCCGTTCCTGTACTACGGGGACGAGATCGGCATGGGGGACAACATCTGGCTGGAGGACCGCGACGCGGTGCGCACCCCGATGCAATGGAATCCGGACCGGAACGCCGGCTTTTCGAACGCCGATCCGGGAAAGCTCTACCTGCCCGTCATCCAGTCGCTGGTATACAACTACAATATGGCCAATGTGGAAGCCGAGGCGGCCCACTCCGGTTCCCTGCTCCGCTGGACCAGGCAGATCCTCAGCGTCCGGAAGAACCACCCGGTGTTCGGACTGGGCTCCTTTACCCACGTCGAAGCCGATCACGATTCGGTGGTTGCCTATGTCCGGGAACTTGCGGAGGACAACGCCGCGGGGGTGGCGGGGGAATCCATCCTGTGCGCATTCAACCTTTCCCAGCATCCGGTTGCGGCGCAGTTGAAGCTTCCCCAGTTCGCCGGCCGTGGCCTGCGCGACGTCTTCGGCGGCCAGCCATTCCCGGGTATCGATGAAAACGGATCCCTGACCCTGACTTTGGGAAGCCATGACTTCTTTTGGCTGCGGATCCGCTCGGCAACGTCCAGTCCGTCCTCCCCGTACACGCAGGCGCTCCCCATCCTGGCCATCGAGAACTGATATGACCCAGCCGACACTCACCGCTACTTTGAGCGCCGTTCTTCGGCAATGGCTTCCGCGCCAGCGCTGGTTCCCCGTGAAGACAGCCGAATTTTCGCTGGAACAGGCGGGCAGCCTGAGCCTCGAGGACGCGGCCGGGCAGGCCCGCCTGGAGGTCCTCCTGCTGGCCGTGACCTCCCGGGCAGTCGACGGGGGACACCGTACGGATGTGGTCCAGGTGCCCCTGAGCTATCGCGGCGTCCCGCTTGCAGGCGGCGAAGCCGCGCTGGTGGGCAGGGCGCCGGAGTCGGGGATGGACTGGATATACGACGCCGTGCACGATCCGTCGTTTGTGGCCGCCTGGCTGGAGCTGATCCGGTCCGAGTCAGGGCCGCTTACCGGTTCAGCGACGGGCCACCGCTCATCCTCTGATCACCGCCTGCCTACCGCCCACGGCATGGTCAAGGTCCTGTCCGGTGAGCAGTCCAACAGTTCCGTGATCGTTGACGACGGCGAGTCGGCGGCAATCCTGAAATTCTTCCGGGTGCTTTCCGAGGGGATGAACCCGGAAGTCGAGGTTGGCGCTGCGCTGACCGCGGAGGGCACTTCCGAGGTGCCTGCCACCCTGGGCTGGGTGCGGGGGGAGTGGGAGGCGCCGGCCTCACAACAGCCCGGGGAGCTGCCGGCAGGTGCCCGCCCGGCGCGGGGCGAGCTTGCCGTAGCCCATGAGTTCCTTGCCGGTGGCCGCGACGCATGGCGCCTTGCCGTGGATGCCGCCCGCACCGGAGCGGACTTCACGGCCGAGGCACGCGCCCTCGGTGCGGCGACGGCCACCGTCCACCGCAGGCTGGCTGCTGCACTCGGGACGTCCGCAGAGCCGGTGCCGGGCGAGGTCATCGCGCCCGGAGTAGCCCAGCGCGTCCGGCAGGCATGGGCGGAAGCCTCGGCCGCCGTCGGGCCTTATGATGAAGCGCTGCAGGCGCTGCTTGGGGAGCTCGACGGCGCGGAGGCCGGGCCGCTGCAGCGGATCCACGGCGACCTCCACCTGGGGCAGATCTTGCAGGTTCCCGGCCACAACGGGGAACCCGGCCGGTGGGCCATCCTGGATTTTGAGGGTGAACCCCTCCGGCCCATCGCCGAACGCAACTTCCCCGACGTTCCGCTGCGGGACGTGGTGGGGATGCTGCGCTCTTTCGACTACGCGGCCGGCGCGGCCGAACGGGAGTACCAGGGGGCACGCGTTCCCGCATCCTGGGTTGACGATTGCGCAGACGCGTTCCTCTCCGGTTATGCCGCTGTCACGCCCGGCACCATCGACCGCCGTTCGCCGCTCTTTGTGGCATTGTGGCTGGACAAGGCACTCTACGAAGTCGTTTATGAATTGCGGAACAGACCCGACTGGCTGGCCATTCCGACGAATGCGTCCAGGCGGCTCCTCAGCGTTAAAGGCTCCGGCGAACAGGCCGGGCCAGCATCGGAAGGTATCAACATGACAGGCTCAGCACCAACAGACCAGCCGAGTATGCCGCTTCACGTCGACCCGGACATTTTGGGCCAGGTGGCTAACGGCGAGCATCACGCGCCGCACTCGGTACTCGGTGCACACCTGGACAACCATGGCCACGTCACGGTCAGGACGGTCAAGCACCTCGCGGAGTCCGTGAGCGTGGTGACCGCCGCCGGTTCGGTGCCCATGACCCATGAAGACCACGGTGTCTGGGTAGCAGTCATGGAACCGCTCCAGGCCGGGCACGTGCCTGATTACCGGCTGGAAGTTACCTACATCGGGGCCGAACCCGTAACCGTGGACGAGCCCTACCGCTACCTGCCGACGGTGGGGGAAGTGGACCTGCACCTCATCGGTGAGGGCCGGCACGAGAAGCTTTGGGAAGTTTTGGGTGCCCACGTCCAGCACTACAAGTCCCCGCTGGGCGACGTTGATGGCGTCTCCTTCGCCGTCTGGGCCCCCAATGCGCAGGCTGTCCGGGTTAAAGGCGACTTCAACGCGTGGGACGGCCGCGAAAACTCGCTCCGCTCGCTGGGGTCTTCGGGCGTATGGGAAGTCTTCGTCCCCGGCGTTTTAGCAGGTGCGTGCTACAAATTTGAGATCAAGACCAAGTACGGCAACTGGGTTGAAAAGGCTGACCCACTGGCCTTCGGGACCGAGGTTCCGCCGCTGACAGCTTCCAGAGTGGTAGAGCCGTCTTACGCGTTTAAGGACGCTGAGTGGATGGAAGCGCGGGCCCAGCGGGACCCGCACAATTCCCCCATGAGCGTCTACGAAGTCCACCTCGGGTCGTGGCGCCTTGGCCTGGGCTACCGCGAGCTCGCCAAGGAGCTGGTGGAATACGTCAAGTGGCTGGGATTCACGCACGTGGAGTTCATGCCTGTGGCCGAACACCCCTTCGGAGGTTCCTGGGGCTACCAGGTGACGTCCTACTTTGCGCCCACCTCGCGGTTTGGCCACCCGGACGAATTCCGCTTCCTGGTGGATTCGCTGCACCAGGCCGGCATCGGTGTGCTCCTGGACTGGGTACCGGCGCACTTCCCGAAAGACGCCTGGGCGCTGGCCCAGTTTGACGGCGAACCGCTGTACGAGCACGCCGATCCGAACCTGGGGGAGCACCCCGACTGGGGCACGTTGATCTTCGACTTCGGCCGGACTGAAGTGCGGAACTTCCTCGTGGCCAACGCCCTGTACTGGCTCGATGAGTTCCACATTGACGGCCTCCGGGTGGATGCCGTGGCATCGATGCTGTACCTGGACTACTCGCGTGAAGACGGGCAGTGGTCACCCAACCGCTTCGGCGGCCGGGAGAACCTCGAAGCCATGTCCTTCCTGCAGGAAGTCAACGCCACCGTCTACAAAACCCACCCCGGGGCGGTGATGATCGCCGAGGAATCCACGGCTTTCCCCGGGGTGACCGCCCCCACGAGCAACGGCGGCCTGGGCTTCGGGCTGAAGTGGAACATGGGCTGGATGCATGACTCCCTCAAGTACGCGTCCGAGAACCCCGTCAACCGGAAGTGGCACCACGGAACGGTGACGTTCTCCATGGTGTACGCGTTCACCGAGAACTTCCTGCTCCCCATCAGCCACGACGAAGTAGTTCACGGCAAGGGATCCATGCTTCGGAAGATGCCGGGTGACCGCTGGCAGCAGCTGGCCAACCTGCGGGCGTTCCTGGCCTACCAGTGGGCGCACCCCGGTAAGCAGCTCATCTTCATGGGTACCGAGTTCGGCCAGGAAGCCGAATGGTCCGAACAGCATGGCCTGGACTGGTATCTTGCCGACATTCCGGCGCACCGCGGAATGCAGCTTCTCACCAAAGATCTCAACGAGCTGTACAGCACCACTCCGGCGCTCTACGCAAGGGACAACGAACCCGGCGGTTTCCAGTGGATCAATGGTGGAGACGCCGACCGGAACGTCCTGACTTTTGTCCGCTGGGACAAGGACGGCAATCCACTGGTGTGCGCCATCAATTTCTCCGGCGGCCCCCATGTGGGCTACGCCCTTGGCGTTCCCGCCGCCGGAGCCTGGGTCGAAGTTCTTAACACCGATGCCGCGGCCTATGGCGGATCGGGTGTCCTGAACGCCGGCGCCCTGAAGGCCTCGGACGAAGGACTCGACGGCCAACCGGCAACGCTCACCGTAACGTTGCCGCCGCTGGGTGCGGCATACTTCAAGCCCGGCGCTCAGCTGACCAGCGACCGTCCTGCCGGCGGACAGTCAGCTGTGAAGCCGGTCTCTTAAGTCCCCGCAGAAAAGCCCGGAATTCCTTGAGATTCCGGGCTTTTCTGTACCCGCTGGATGTGGCTGCGGGAGCCTGTCCGGGGGCTGGGTGGCCAACCCGCCAAAGTGGTGGTAGAGTTTATTTCCGCGCTGCTCTACGGAGTCAGACGGAAAAATCGACACGAAAGCCTCAGGCTGATGATGGTCGCGGACGCCGGTTTGACAAGAAAGAGATCAGCCGGTAACTTTGAAAAGTTGCTCCGGAGCGATCCATGACTGAAGTGTTGTGGTGGTGCCGGGTGTGTCTGTTGTTTGAGAACTCAATAGTGTGCCAAGTTTGTTGATACCAATTTATTGTATTGAATTGGTTGAATTTGCCGGGTCATGCCATCCTG
>NZ_JBEPNF010000013.1:0-134732 GCF_040546085.1 Arthrobacter sp. UYEF21 | reverse complement strand
GCCGAGACCGTCATGGACGTTCTTCATGAAAAAGGGTGCCGGGATCGATATTTCCAAACGCGATGCCAAAGCCTGTGTGCGCCTACCGGGACGCCTCGCCGGCCAATACACCTCGACGGTTACGACGTGGGGATCGACCACCAACAAGGTCCTGGCTCTGCGGGAGCATCTGCTCCGAGCTGAAGTGACGCTGCTGGTGATGAAGGCGACGAGCGAGTACTGGAAGCAGTTTTACTTCCCGCTCGAAGACGGACTGAACGTGTTGCTCGCCAACGCCCAACAGGTCAAGAACATGCCCGGGCGCAAGACCGACGTCTCGGACGCGGCCTGGCTAGCCCAGCCCGGTGCGTACGGACTCGTCCGCGCCTCGTTCGTTCCACCCGAACCGATCCGCCGCCTTCGTGACCTGACCCGTACGCGCACAATGTTCATCCGCCAACGCGCCACTGAAATCCAACGCGGGGAGAAACTACGCAAGGACACCGGCATCAAGCCCAATTCCGCCGCCACGGATCTGACCGGAGTGTCCTCGCGGACGATGCCCGGGGCCCTCATTGAGGGCGAGCGGGACCCGGCAGTACTAGCGAACATGGCTGTTTACAGCCTGCGGGCAAAGATTCCTGCCCTGACTGAAACACTGAACGGCAGGTTCAACGACCACCATGCCTTCCTCACCAAAATGCATCTGAACATTACCGACGGGCACACCCGGACCATTGCCGATCTCAGTACCCGGACTGGAGAGGTACTGGGACCGTTCGCCGCGGCCACGGACCTGCTGGTCAGTATCCCTGGCATCAGCGAACATGTTGCGGAAATCATCATCGCCGAAACCGGCGCAGACATGACCGTGTTCCCCACGGCAGGGCACCTGCGGTCATGGGCCGGAACCGCGCCGGGAAACAATGAATCAGCAGGACGGATCAAAAACAGCAAAACCAGACCTGGCGACCCAAACCTCAAGGCCGCCCTCGGCACCGTCGCGTTGGCCATCTCCCGTTCGAAAAAGACGTACTTCGGTGCCAAATACAGAAGACCCGCCGCACGACGCGGACCCATGAAAGCGCTCGTCGCCGTTGAACACGCGATCCTCATTGCCGTCTGGAACATGCTCACGACCGGGGAAAACTACAACGACCCCGGGCCGGACTTCTTCGCCAGACTCCAACCGGCCAAAACACGCGCCCGGGCCATCAACCAACTCCAAGCCCTGGGCCACACCGTCACCCCCGAACTTGCACAACAACCCGCCTGACCAGACCGCATTTCCGTTCCGGCACGCGCACCAAAGTGGGTACCTACCGCCCCTCGCAGATTAATATTCGTGAGAGCCTGACACTGCCAGTCGAAAACGACTCGCCACCACTCACACCACGACCGGGCCGGCACACAATGAGCGGCCCCCGGAACCACAAACCCAGGAGCCACTCACCTCTGCCTCCTGACAACCGTCCCTACATATCAGCGCTTGAGGTTCTTCCGGATGGCCTGTCCACGGACCACAATCCCGGCGATGTGCAGCACGAGGCCGAGCCCGATCAGCGGCAGTGAGGCGGTGGCGAGGCCCTGGTTTCCGGAGGTGTTGCCGATCAGGTTCAGGATGATTCCGACGCCGATCAGCCCCATGGCACAGAAAACCATGACCTTGTAGGAGGTGGGCGCGGTGTTCCAGAATTCGTTCAGCACGAACCAAGTCTACCGAGCCCGTCAGAGCGCCGGCTGCACCCCAAATGCCACCGCAAGCTTCATGATCTTCTCGGCGCGGCCCAGGCGGGGCAGGTCCGAGCCGTCACGGATGACGCGCCCGTTGGCTTCGAAATCGGACATGAAATCGGTAGCCCAGGCAACATCGGACGGTGTGGGGCTGATGACCTCGTTAATCACCGGGGTCTGATCGATGGCCAGGCAGAGCTTCCCGGTCATGCCCATCATCACCGTGATACCGGTCTGCTCACGGAGGATGGGGTGGTTGGTGCCCACGGTGGGGCCGTCAATGGGGCCAGGCAGGTTGCCCACACGGCTGGCGACCACCAGTTTGGCCCTCGGGTAGGCCATGGCCTCGGCGGTGGCGGCCATGCCGGTGTCGCGGCGGAAATCGCCGGAACCGAACGCCAGGCGGAAGGCGCCCTGGGCCTTGGCGATATTGTTGGCCTCCTCGATGCCCACCGCGGATTCAACCAGCGGAATGACGGGCGTTTTGCCGTCCATGCGGTGGAAGCTTTCGGTCACCTGGTCGGCGGACTCGGTCTTGGCGAGCATCACGCCGAGCAGGCCCGGGGTTCCCCGCAGTCCCGCAAGGTCGTCGGCCCAGAACGGGCTGGTGGCATCGTTGATCCGGACCCAGGCGTTGCCGCCGCTGCTCAGCCAGTCAATGACGTTTCCCCGGGCCTCGTCCTTCTGCGACGGGTCCACCGCATCTTCGACGTCCAGGATGATCGAGTCGGCGCGCGAAACGGCCGACAGGTCAAACAGTTCGGTTTTCATCGCGTTGACCAGAAGCCAGGAACGGGCAATTTCAGCTGGGATGTGGCGCTCGGGCCGTACGGTCTCGGTGGCGGTGATTGACGTCATGCATCTACCGTATCTGGCCGGGCCCTGCGAGCGCTAAGCAGGATGGGCTGACGGGGTGACCAATACGAACATAACTGCCCCGTGGCGGTGGCTGAACCGGGTTTCGACAAGCTCAACCACCGGACACTAGCCCAACCACCGATCGGCGTTAGGGAGGTTGCTCCCCCGCGCCGTGATCCACAGCCCTACCAGTCGGCCCGGGTCATGGCCGCCGCCACCCGGGACGCGTCGGCGCAGGCAGCGATCCGTGCCGGGTTGACCGTCCCGATCACGGGCGCGATACCCGCGGGGTGCTTCAGCAGCCATCCCAGGAGGATGGCCTCCCCAGTGGTGCTGTATTTGCCGGCCAGCTCCCGGACGAGGACGGCCGCGGCAGTCTCCGCCGACGTGGGTCTTCCGGAACCGCACCGGTGTACAGCCCGCGGGCCAGCGCGCCGTACGCCTGCCGGGTGACCCAGTGGCTGGCGCAGTATTCCAGCGTGCCGTGCGGAAAGCCGTCATCCAGCGAGTCCACGTGGTTGACCAGGACCTGACTCTCCAGCCACGCCCGCTTCTAGGCGGTGCAGCAGGAGCACATCCACGAAGTCCGTCCGGAGCCGCTCCAGGATGGATTCCCGGCTCAGGTCATCGTGCGTGGCAAGCCCGCGCTCGTTGAGCCGGATCCCGCACTTGGTCTGCAGCCTGACCGGTCACGGAGCCCAGGCGTTGCCGCCAGCACCTCACCGAAGACAGTTCCGGACTTGCCGCTGCGGTATGTTTCGACCGGGGTGACGGCTGATGCGTTGAAGTCCTTGCCCCAGGAACGCGTCCTGGAAGTGACCGTCGAGAACCCGCAGGCGGACTTAGCGGTCAGGACATTCCAGGTGAAGTTAGCGCGCCCGCACATCCGGCCAGTGGTGATTTTGCGAGGGCTGCTGCATTGACGGTGGGGACACTGCTGACGACCGTGGTCGGGTTCTACTTCGGACAGAGAGCTACTCAGGGCGGAGCCCAAATTGGTGCCCTGGGGGAAATCCCCGGCTGGGAACGACGGACCCGCAAAGACGACGACGAAATACGCTGGGACCAGCGCCTGCAAGAACTCACCGGCTACATGGCTGCCGGAACGACTGGCCCCGCCATAAAAAGTCAGACACCGAAGAAGAACGGGCCCTGGGCATTTGGCTGCACATCCAACGTATGAAGTACCGCCGCAACGAACTGGAGCTGGACAAAGAAACACAACTGAATACGTTCCTTCCCGGCTGGCGTGGCGGAAGGACGCGGGGCCGCCCACCCGGAGCCCGGAACGTCCGGCCTGGATAAGCGGCTCCGGCCGACCACCTGAAGGACTCGGACGAGGCACTGAAGTCCCTTGAAACGCACCTGGGCATGCTGCCCTCCCGGCTGGAACGGATCCTGACCGGATTGCACGAGCACGACCAAAAAGCATCCGCCGACGCCATCTTGAGCCTAAAGGTCACTTCGGCGAGGACCGGTGCCTTCAGCACTGAAGTCTGTTGCCTGGAACTGGAAATGCTCGTCCGAGAAAACCGGTTCGACCTGGCCGCGGTAACTGCCGAGCGCCTGGTCAGCGAGGTGACTGTCCTGTGCAATTTTGCACCGGATGTGATGCTGGAGGCGCGGCGGGCCCTCATCGACGAATAGGACATTGCAGCCTACGCCGACGCTGGCCTTGGCTCGGACCGAATGATCGCTAAGAGTCATCCGAATGTAGCCCGTATTCGGCGGTTGGCAAAATAGAGTACACACTACTCGGGCTTTCATTCCCCCCGCCCCGTAGCGTCGATTAAGTGCCCCTTCGGGGAGCGCTTCGTGGTATTTCGACTGTCAGGGGTACAGGTCATGGAGGCAGAGCTACTCGTTCGACCGGCACGTCATCAGACTGGGGCCGGTGAAGGCGGCGGGACAGTGTGGTCCACCGGCCAGTCACCGGCCCCGAACGCCTCGGCAATAAGCCCGCCCACCCGGTCCGGGCTGCTGCTGGATCTGCGCGCCGACCGAGACGACGAATCGCTCCGCCTCCTCGCACGTGCTGCAGCGTCGGCCCTATCCGAGGCCGCCGGATGCGCCCTGGACGGCGCCGTGACTCTGGCCCGTCCCGGCCAGACACCCCTCTCTGCAGGGAGCGCCGACCAGGCAGAAGAGCTGGTCAAATGGGAAAGGGCCCACGGGGACGGTCCCGTGTCGCAGGCGTTGAGCGGGAGGTTGGCGATCATTGTCAACGATTACTCGCACGATGCCCGGTGGCCCGGGTTCTGGGGACCTCTCCGGCACGCCGGCTACCGGTCGGTGGTGTCGGTGCCGCTGACCTTGGAACCGGGATGCCCGGCGGCGCTGACCATCCTCGCCGGCACGAGCCAAGTCTTCTCCCCGGGCGTGCTTGCCCGGGTCATGGCCTTCAGCAAGGCTGCCGCCAGCAGCCTCCTTATGGCAGCCCAGGTCCGGGCCGCCATGGCCTCGGCCGATCATCTTCGCACTGCAATGAACAGCCGGACGTCCATCGACATCGCCTGCGGGGTCATCATGGGGCAGAACCGGTGCTCCTACGAGGAGGCCTTCAGCCTGCTCGCTAAGGCCTCAAGCCACCGCAACGTCAAAGTCCGTCAGGTCGCCGAAACCGTCCTGGAGGCTCTGCCAGGCGGAGCACCGGCCACACATTTCCAGGGCTGACACCCGACCCTCCTGATGGAAGGAAACGGATGAAAGCCTCCGGACCAGCTCCCCTGCTTGACCCATCGGTGCTCGACAAGCTCCTCACCGACGTCGGCGACGACGAGGGAATCTGGAAGCTTTTCGTGCGGAACTTCATCGCAGCCCTGCCGCACAGGACTGACAAGGTCCGCGGGACCCTGACCAGCGGGGATCTGGCGGGCTCCCTGGATGCCGTCCTGAGTCTGAAGTCCTCCAGCCAGATGGTGGGCGCGGAGCGCTTGGCGGACCTTTCCGCCGACCTGGAGCGGTCGGTTCGCGTCGAAGCCCGTCACGCCGTACCCGGCAGTAATTTGCCACGGCTGGCACTGGCCCATCTCACACCGATCATCAAGTGCGGCCGGCAAACCACCAACCTGCTTGAGAAATACCTCCAGTTCCAGGCCCAGGAACCCCTGATCTGCCGGAGCTGCCGGTCGTAACCAGCCGACCGGCCATCGGCACTAAAGGACGCCTGCCGACAGACGATTCCCAGCGCCACCCGTGGGTAGACTCGAAAAACACCACTCGGCACAGCCATGAGCGAAGCACTCGTCCACATTGATGGATTCAAGATGGATTTCGGAGACAAGACGGTCATCCGGGACCTGTCCTTCGAGGTGGGCCGGGGTGAGACGTTCGGGTTCCTGGGCAGCAACGGGTCGGGGACTACCACGACGATCCGGGCGCTGCTGGGCATCTACCAGCCCACGGCCGGGATCCTGCACATCGATGGCAAGCCGTTCAAGCCTGAGGACACAGGCCGGCTCGGCTACCTTCCGGAGGAGCGCGGCCTGTACAAGAAGGAAAAGGTCATCGACATCATGGCCCGCCGCCAAGACCTGGTCCCTGGAGTACCTGGAACGGGTCGCCCTGGCGGACAAAGCCAACGTCCAGTTGGACAAGCTCTCCTGCGGCCAGCAGCAGAAGGTCCAGCTCGGCGTCACGATCATGAACCGAACCCGAGCTACAGATCCTGGACGAACCCAAGGGCTTCGACCCGGTCAACCGGCGCCTGCTGATGGACATCATCGCCGGCCAGAAAGCCAAGGGCGCGACCGTTGTCATGGTCACCCACCAAATGGAAGAAGTCGAACGCCTCTGTGACCGGGTGATCCTGCTCAAGAACGGCACCTCAGAGGCCTACGGAACCATCGACGAGGTCCAGAACGAGTTCTACGGCCTGATCATCCTGCTGGCCGGGCAGATGCTCGGCTCCACCCTGGAGGAGAAGGAGAACCGGGTCACCGAAATGATCCTGACGACTTTGAAGCCGACGACGCTGATTAGCGGCAAGGTCATCGCCCTGTTCGCGATCGGGCTGCTGCAGGTGGCGATCTTCACCGCCCCCATCGTCATCGGCTACCTGTTCTTCCGCGAACAGATCAACATCCCCGACTTCGACCTCTCCGCCCTCGTCTTCGAACCGGTCCCCATGATTATCGGCTTCCTGATCCTGCTCGGCGGGTTCGCCCTGTTCACCACCACCCTGGTCGCCATTGGCGCCGTCATGCCCACCGCCAAGGAGGCCGGAAACTTCATGGGCGTCATGATCGCCCTGATCTTCGTGCCGTTCTACGCGGTGTCCCTGATCTTCTCCAACCCGCAAGCCCTTATCGTGCAGGTCTTCACCTACTTCCCGTTCTCCGCCCCGGTCACGGCCATGATCCGGAACGGGCTCGGCTCCCTCAGCCTCCTCGAAGCAGCCATCGTCTTGGCCATCCTCTACATCGGGGCGGTACTCATGTTCTCCCTCGCCGTCCGGCTCTTCCAGTACGGATCCATCTCCTACACCTCCAAGGTCAACAACAAGACGGCACTCAGCAACGGCCGCCGGGACCCCGGCCGGAAGCCTGACACGCTAACGCCGGCAGCACCCAGTAGACCCGCGATCGCATGCCCGGCATGATGAAGCCGTGACTGCTAATGAGACTGCAACCAGCGGAACCCCACGGCGGGCGACGACCGCCGATGCCCCAACTGTTGCCCGAATGCTGCACGATTTCAACACCGAATTTGCCACACCAACACCGGGGATCGAAACAATTGCCGCACGCCTGACCTCCCTCTTGGCGGGGGACGACGTCGTCGTACTGCTTGTTGGCGAGCCGGCAACCGGAGTGGCAGTGATCAGCTTCCGGCTCAACGTCTGGTATCAAGGGCCCGTCGCGATAATCGACGAACTCTACGTCCGCCCCGGCCAACGCGGTCATCGCCTGGGCACCGCGCTCCTCGCCGCCGTATGCGACCTGGTGAAACGTCGAGGCGGTGAAATAATCGAAATTAACGTTGATGGCGAAGACACAGACGCACGCCGTTTCTATGAAGCCCGGGGTTTCAGCAACACCGAGCCAAGTCACACCGACCAACTCCTGTACTACTTTCGTCAGCTCTGAACCACCGCCTGAACGTGCCGCCAGCCCCCGACGAAGGAGGGGTAGACGGGCCGGCGCGGACACGTACAATCCGTCAGGACAGCAACCGGGAAATCATGCGCTGCCTCAAACGCTACGCGGCCCGGGAAATTTACCGCCAGATCACTAATCCCCAGGCAGCCCCCAACAACGCCGATCTCCGCCAAATGCGCACCACTGGGTTGCACGCTCGGGACCGCAGCCAGGGAACTCGGCCAATGGCCCTCCGAGATCTCGCTTTTGGAACGGAGGCTACTCCGAAATGACACCCTCGCCAGGAGCTACCGCCAATTGCTGACCGAGCAGCAGCCGAATATCGCGTGACGGTGTGACCGCAGCCTTTGCGAACGTCGCCTTACTAAGCGGTGTTGCTAGCAGGGTTACGCCAGCTGAGTTCATGTGGTTACTTTGCCGGTTCGCAGGACAGGGAGGATCCGTAGCGCAGCCAGCCCGGGAGGTCTCTGGTGAAGGCTTCGCGGATTGTCGGGGTGTTGGTCACGGTCCGGTCCACCCTGCCGCGGACCTCAACCTCTTCCTTGTCCCATTCAAACCACAAGTCCTCGGTCACTGCTGCCGGCGGCTGCTCAGTCATGCCTCCATGCAAGCAGGTCGGGCCGCCTATTCAAGCAGACACACCGGGGCTGCGACGAACTGCCTCCGTGGCGGCACACGCGATGAAAGTGTGGCGGACAAGCTCCGCTCCGGGTCCGGGAAATCCCGCGAATGCGCTAGTCCGTGCGCTATTTTGGAGACCGATACCAGCGGCCTGCCTCGGGCCCCGGAAGGAGCGTCGAGTGGCCGGTGATGTGAGTGCGTGGTTCTTAGGTCGCTCTGAGCGGGGAAATCTGGCCACAGACGTGCAGTCGGGTGGTGCCGGGTCGCCGTCCTGGTCGGAGGGTAACCTCGTGCGGCCCCTGGTTCATGGGGCGACTTACTTCGCCCGGCTGCATGAGGAGCTGACGGCTCTGGGTGCGGGAGACCGTGTGTGGTTCACTGACTGGCGTGGTGACGCCGACGAGCTGCTGCTGCCCGCCGGACCCACAATCGGAGAGGTCCTCGCGGGGTTGGCCCGCACCGGGGTGGAAGTGCGGGGCCTTGTCTGGAGATCCCACGGGGAACGCGTGTCCGCCCCGATCAGCGGACGGTCCAACGAGCTCCTGAGCCGTCAGGTCAATGACGCTGGCGGAGAGGTGCTCCTGGACCAGCGAGTGCGCCTGTTCGGCTCCCACCACCAAAAACTCTTCGTTATCCGCCACCGTGACGACCCGACGCGTGACGTCGCCTTCGTTGGCGGGATTGATCTATCCCACAGCCGTCGAGACGATGCCGACCACGCGGGAGATCCGCAAGCGGTGGCCATGGATCCCCGGTACGGGAAACAACCCCCGTGGCATGATGCCGCCCTCGAACTGCGTGGCCCCGTGGTGGGAGATGTCCTGGCATTGTTCGCTGAACGGTGGAACGACCCCCATCCCCTGGACCGGCACACACCGTACCGGATGCTGCTGCAACGTCTGGCCCGTATGCCCCGGCACCCCAAACCGCTTCCGGCCACTGCTCCGCCGCCCCCACCTGCGGGCCCGCATGCCGTGCAGCTGCTCCGCACCTACGGTATGAAACAGCCCCCATTCCCGTTCGCACCTGACGGGGAGCGGAGCATCGCCCGCGCCTACGCGAAAGCCTTCTCCCGCGCCCGGTCCCTGATCTACATCGAGGACCAGTACCTGTGGTCCACAGAAGTCACCGCCGGGATCGCGGAGGCCCTCCAGCAGAACCCCGATTTGAACGTGATCGCCGTCGTGCCCCGTTACCCCGACACGGACGGTCTTCTCGGAGGGCCACCCAAGCGGATCGGGCAGCTGCGCGCCATGAGAATGCTGCACCGGATTGCGCCCGACAGGGTCGGCGTGTTCGATCTGGAGAACAACGCGGGAACTCCTATCTACGTCCACGCCAAGATCTGTATCATCGATGACACCTGGTTCACCTGCGGCTCAGACAACTTCAACCGCCGATCCTGGACCACTGACAGCGAACTCACCTGCGCCGTACTCGACACCACTGCCCATGGCCAGGATGAGTCCGCAGACACCGGCCAATATGGTTACCGTCCGCTGGCACTAGGGTTCCGGCTCCAGCTCTGGGCCGAACACCTGGGCCTGGACCAGAACGACCCCCGCCTCCACGACCCGGCGTCCGCGCTCAAACTGTGGAACACCACCGCCGAGGCCCTGGACCACTGGCACGATACTGGCCGCCGTTCGCCCCGTCCCACCGGGCAGGTGCGACGCCACACCCCAGAACCCGTGCCGCCCCTCCAGCGAATCTGGGCGGAGCCGCTCAGCCGCTTCGTAGTGGACCCGGACGGCCGCCCCCGCCGGCTACGCGGCACCACACAGTTTTAGCAAGCATGCCGATCATCAACTACCCTGGGATGCTGAAGAAGCTTTTCGGGTCGCCGGTGCCCGGCAGGATGTGGTGGAAGACGATGGCATCCACCGGTCGGGTGTCCACGAAGAGCACCGCCACGGTCCGGGAGTGGACCACCCTGTACCGTACGGGCCCGTCCAGCCAGGAGTGGATTCCGGTGTACTCGGCAACCTCTAGCCCGTCACCGAGCAGTCCCCGCTCCGAGAGCAGGTCGTCGACAAGATTCCAGGCGCGATCCAAGAGATCCTCGATCGCTGCTTCCACTGTGGAGCCGTCATAAGGCAATGGTCCTCCGGGGCACCGACAGGATTGCGGAGCCAGCCCGCGTGTCCCTGGCACCGGACCATCCAATGTGGACTGGTGGGCCAGGGGACGCGAGTCTAAAGCCATCTACCCGGGAGCGCCTGGCCGCAGATGACGGCGCTGTTTTCGTGTCCTGGTGTCGTTACCCGGCATAACGGCGGGGTCCAGAAACGGCCCCGGAACGGTTACGGAGGGCGCCAAAAAACCCCTTGGATGTACGTGGGCGTGATACGGCGGGGTGTTCCTCACGGTTCCGCGCCGAAGCGGCCACAACCCTCGTTTCCAGCATCCGGCACCCCTAGTCTTGAGCTATCCAACCGCACCACTCCTCTGAATGGCACCCACAATGAAAAAACTCCTCCTCTGGCTCACGGCGCTCCTCGCGGCCGTTGGGCTGGGCATCCTGGCACCGGGGCCCGCTTCGGCAGCCACTTCATATTGCGGTCTCAAATGGGGATCTCTGGCTACAACCGCGCCTGAGATGAGCACCGCATCCGTCACCAACGTCCGGACGGGGCAGCAGTACTGCTTCGACCGGATGGTGGTTGACCTAAACGGCCCCGCAAAGGGCTACACCGTCCGGTACGTCCCGGAGATCATTCAGGACGGCTCTGGCTTTACCATTCCGGTGCAGGGCAACGCACGCCTGCAGGTCACCGTGAACGCACCCTCCCACGACAGCAATGGCAACGTCACCTACAGCCCGGCCGCGAAGGCCGAGCTGTCCAACGTGGCCGGCTACCAGACCTTCCGGCAAGTGGTTTACGCCGGGAGCTTCGAGGGTTACACCAGCATTGGCCTGGGCGTCCGTGCCCGGCTGCCCTTCCGGGTCTTCACCCTGGACGGGCCAGGGGCCGGTTCCCGGCTGATAGTAGACGTGGCCCACTCCTGGTGATGAAACCCAAAAGGTGCCGTACCCCGCTGATCCGGAGTGCGGCACCTTTTGAGTGCGTGCCGCCACCAAAGTCCACTCCGTGACCATCGGTGCCGGGGTGTCTTGCTTCAGGGTCTCGCCGCGGAAGAACCCGGGCCGCCACACCGCCTTCATGCTCCCGGCATGAGCGACTAACCAGCCGAAAGGCTGCCCAGCCCCTCGAATGAGTCATGGATACGGTCTCGTCGCTGGTCCTGATTGTCGGTGCGGCTTTCGATTGGATCGACTTGACGGTATTCGTACTCGTGCGGCTGCGCCGTCGCCGCCGCCGCCGCCGGAACGGGTCCTCGCTGGTAGCCTAGGCTTCCCCTCGCGCTGAACCCGACAGCAAACATCCCCACAAGCCCTGGCGGCGTGTCCGCACCCTAACAGGCCAGGCCCCGGCGCGACGCAGGTTAGCTTCCTGGCGGTCTGCCACGGGGGCGCACGAAACCAGACTCAGGGTCAGGGCAAGCACCGCCCACGCGGCAAAGGGCTGTTTCGAAGGCATCGGACCATCACTAGTCAACTCACTTGCCAAGCCTCCTCACGGTACCGTCAGTCCCTGAAAGCCTGCCGGTCCCTCATCGGCAAGCTTTGTTGGTTTCTGGCCGAGTCGCGGCCTACTCGGCCTGGAACGCCTTCGTCACTTTGAGAGGAATATTCGTGGTGAGCAGAGTGTGGAGGGCTAATCGCAGACGGTGATAGGCACACTGGTACTTGACCAGGCAGTGGACGATGTCCGGTATTGAGCGTCGATGGAGTATCCCCAGCCTTTGGCCGCATTGTTGCTGGAATATGACCCCACGGGCGTGAGGGTCGTAGCGGACTGCGTGACCCCACCCGCGTTCCAGACGGTGAGCACATAATCGGTGGCTTTCTCGACTGTTCCGTGGCCGGTCACCGTGATGTTCATGCGGTACTTGCCACTGGCGCCGATCGGCGTGCACGAGGGGACGACGATGTTTCCTGTGGGGGCGGCGAGCGTGTATGTCCCGACTGACGTGGTTCCAGCGTTGAGAGTACGTGAGAACACTGCATTCGCGGCAGGTGCGCCGGCGAGCAGGCACGCAGTAATTGCACAGGCAAGCATGATCTGCCACCGCTGTCGTAAGCCCTTCTTATGCCGCAATTCTGTCCTTCCCAACCGTTGGGTTGTGCCGCATGTTGCGCACCTTCCCCCGGCTCTTCGACAACTTTTCAGCATGGGTCTCAAGAAATGATCAAGACACCGTCAGCTTGGCAACAATTCCCCTGGAAGATGATGTGACCTGAAGCACAGAAATCTGAACCGACGCTGATATGGCGCTGACCTGCGAAGACTCTGAAAGATTTAGTTGATTGATTCTTGATCGACGCCGTGGTGATTCCTTGATTCTTCAACTGCAAAGTGGAACCCAGACAGGCCGAAGGGTCTGAATCAAGCCACGGCCAGCCCAATGAGGGAAGGCCTGTCACGAAAAGGATTCCGTCATGGGCATCGCCTTGAAAACCACCACCAGCAAGATCATCGCTTCCGTCGCACTGGTCGGCACCGCCGCCGCCGTTGCCGGTCTGGGTACATACGGTGCCTTCACAGGCACCACGTCCGCCAGCCAGGCCGTCACCGCCGGCACCGTCAACATCGCCCTGGCCGCAGCCGGTGTTGATAACACCCTGAACGTTCCCGTCACCGGCCTGCTGCCCGGCGACAAGGTCGAGAAGCTCGTGAAGCTCACCAACACCGGAAACTCGTCCCTGAACAACATCACCTTGGACACCTCTGCCGGAGTCACCGGATCACTCCTTACCTCTGAACTGGTGAACGGCCTTCAGCTGACCATCGAGAACTGCAGCACCGCCTGGACCGGTACGGCCGCGCCGTACACCTGCGCGGGAGGTTCGACCATCGTTCTGGCCAGTTCCCCGATCCTCACCGTGACCCCCAAGACCCTGGCTAACCTCTCCTCGCTGGCTTCAGCCCAGACTGACAACCTGAAGGTCACCACGGCGCTGCCGGGCTCCGCGCCGAACGCGCTCCAGGGCCTGACCAGCACCATCGGGTTCACGTTCACCGCAACCCAGCGCACCGCCACCACCAAGTAGCGTCCAGCACCATCTCCGGAACGAGGACCCGCTCATGAGCACTGCCATCAAATTCACCTCATTCCCCATCCGGGTGAAGCGCGGTCGCATCGTGTTGCGGGATCTCGTTCCGGTTCAAGGCCGGTGAGCCGGATTCTGCGCCGCTCGGCGTCGTTCCTGACCACCGCACTTCTTGTCCTGTCCGTGGCAGCATTCCTGATGCTGGCCATTGGCCCCCGACTGTCCGGCTACCAGACCTCGACGATGCTGACCGGATCCATGTCCCCGCTGATCAACCCCGGCGACGTGGTCGTGACCAGGCCAGTTCCTGTCGATGAGATTCGGGCCGGCGACATCATCACGTACGGCATTCCCGTCGAAGACCGTCGAATCGAGACCCATCGGGTCACCTCAGCGACGGTGAACCCTGACGGGACCACTGCCGTGCAGACCAAAGGCGATGCCAACAATGGCCTCGATCCGTGGATTGCAACCATCAACGGCACCTCGGTTGACCGCCACGTTCTCACCATCCCTTATGCTGGCCACGCGATCCGGGCCTTACGCGAACCCGTCGTTCTGAACATCCTTATGTACGGCGCCCCGGCGGTGCTCGTTGTCAGCCTGCTCTCGAGTATCTGGGGCAAGAAGCCCGAGACACAGGCCCCAAAAGAATCGCCGGAGGTAGAAGCTCTTGCCTGAGCGAGTCCGGACTCTGCTTCACTTTGACCGGATACGCGAACTGGCCGACCAGCTGGACAGCCCTACCGAAACGCTGAAGTTCCTGGAGATCTACCTTCAAATGCTGCCGGGCCGACTGGAGCGAATTCTCCGCGGGATACGGGAAGGCGACGCAGACGCTTCCCATGACGCCGTACTAAGCCTGAAGGTCGCATCATCCATGACCGGCGCTCTCAGCGCGGAAGCCTGCTGCCTGGAACTGGAGACCCTGGTCCGCGACCGGCGGTTCAAGCTTGCCACCGTGAGCTCCAGGCGGCTGCTCTCCGAGGTGACCGCCCTCTACCAAGCCGCTCCCGCGCTTCTTCTGGAAGCAAAGAGGGACCTGCACGGCATCGCTGCTGACCGAACGGGCCTGATGGCAGATCCCCTTGGCCCGGGGTCCTTTCGATACAGTCAGTTGTGTCAGTCCGATGTCGCTGGTGAAGGCCGCCCTCCCGCTGCCCTGCACACGGGGGGCATCGGTCCTGTCCACGTTTGGGGGCAATTCGGGTTACCACGGCTGGATTTTTTGGAGCCATGGGGAAAGCTCCCTTCGGCAGTCGTAGCAGTGGATAACCACTACGGAATTGTCCCCGGTTGTGGGTAGTTGTTCACTCCATCGGTGACAGGTTGAAGGGGAGGAGGTTAAACATCGCCTTGCGGAGCGCTTCATTACGACCATGCACGACCAAGACGGAGCGAGTATCACTCGGGATGTTCAATGAGGTTCTCCTCGTGAGTATCCGACTCACCCTCGGGTGGGGACATCGCTGGTCGGGAGCGAAAGCGCTCGACCGCTGCGAGAAAGTCCGGGGCAGGCTCCGGGATATCAGGGTTTAGGCAGGCAGTGCCCGGACAGTGTTGTTGCGCTTCTCGTGCGTGAGTTCGGCCCGGCCTAGTGCCTCCAGGAGTGGAGGAATGTACATTCCGAACCGGCCCCGATAGCCCTTCCGCGGCCCGTACCATCCGCCCACGGGGTTGGCACTGTCCCTGCCCCAGGCCTCGACACTGCCGTCCGTCGCGGGCTGATTCTCATCCGCAGCCCCGAGCGGAACCCAGTCGCCCTGTTCGAGCAACCATGAGTGAAGGTCCTCAATGGCCTGGACGTGATACTTCAGCGTGGTGGTCCCGACCTGGCACACCAATGCTGGCGGATCTGACTCCGGATCCCGATACATTGTGTATTCAGAGGACCCCGGGGCCGTCACCAGCTTCCACGGATCATCCTTAGTTCCCTCACCCACGACGCCACCGGCCTTCCATGACTGTTATGGAATCTTCAGCCTATGACCCAGCACCAATCGCGCAAACAGTTGGAAGCGGTCCGGAAACCAGACGACTGAGGGGAGCTAGCCCGAAAGGGAGCAGGCCAGCAGCGGCTGCTTCACAGCGTAACTGGGCAGATCCCGGCCAGGCTGGCCGGAAGGGTGCGGCCCATACTAGGGCTCGTTAGTTCTGCGTTGACTTTAGCCTTCGTGGGCTGGTTATGCGCCGCCGAGGGTCGTGAGGAGGTCATTCAAGACTTTCTGTTCTGTCCCCGGATTGGGGGTGCGCGATCGGACTGCGGACAGGACAGGATCGATCTGCTTATCGATGTAGGTCCATGCGGCGCAGTCGGTGGCGTTCAGCGCATGTTGGTTCTCGTCCCAGGAGGTCTCGAGGTCGGTGGCGCGGGCCGCAGCCGCGGCCTGGTCATCCTTTTCGACGAGTGCGAGGGTGTCGGAGGTGATGGTTCGGAACTCGGCAATGTTCGAGGCCGGGAAGTGTCCCTGTGCTGCCGATCGGGCCTCAGCCTGGGTCAGCCCGGCAGAGCCGGCACCACAGCTCGGTGCGGCGGTCTTCTCGGCGACCGGGCTCGTGTGCGGGACGCTGTTGGTGTAGGCGAGGAGCGCGACGGTGGCGACCGCGACTGCGGCGAGGATGCCCAGCGCGGTTCGCTGGCGGCCGGGGGGCGCGTCCGGGGCTGACTTCTCGGATGCGTGTTCGACGACGTCGGCTTTGCTGATCGAGAGATATACGACGGTGGCGAGGATCGCGGTGACGAAGATGATGCTCGTCAAAAGAGTGCCAAGGCCCACCCCGCCCTCGGCGGGTGTGAGGCCGAGCCAATCGCCGATGTTCGCGCCGAGGGGGCGGGTAAGGATGTAGGCGATCCAGAAGGCGAGTACAGGGTTGGCGCCGAAAAGCCAGAGGGCGGTGACGACGCCGATGAGGACCAGGGGCAGCAGGATCGAGATGCCAGGTCCCCATCCGGTGAGCTCCAGAGTCCAGTCACCCAGGCCCGTGCCGAGGGCGAAGGTCACCAGAACGGCGAGCCAGTAAAAGGCTTCACGGGGGCCGGTGACGATGCTGTGGATGGAGAGGGTTCGTTCTTTGCTGAACCAGATGGCGAAGACGACGGCGAGCCCTGCCGAGAACACACCGGCGCTGACCCAAAGGGGCACACCGGCCTCGTCGATGAGGAGGTCAGTATAAAGGGTTCCGGTGATGCTCATCACGACGACGGTCAGCCAGTACGCGCCCGGGAGATAGCGCCGGAGACGCATCTGAACCGCGAGCACGACAGCAGTGACAACGGTGAAGATGATTGCCGTTGAGACGAGGCCGACTCCGAGCTCTACGTTAATGAAGTCAGCGAAGGTCTCTCCCACTGTGGTGCAGAGGATCTTGATGATCCAGAACCAGATCGTGATCTCGGGGACCTTGCTCAACAGCGGCTTGGTTGAGGGCGGGGATGTCATCTCTCGTGTACTCATGAACTGCACCTTCCAGTCGGCGCTAAAGCGGAACTGCGAAAGGATGCAGCCCGGTTGAAAAATCTCACATGACCCATAAAATAGCCCCGGTGCCGCGCGGGCCTCCGGCGCCGGGGATCTTCGTCACGGCCCCCGTGTGGTGTTGCTATGGGCCTCCGGGGGCGTCTACGGGGTCGGTAAAGTCACCGGTCTGCTCGTCGTTTGGGCCGGAATCACCGGGTGCTTCCGGCGCGTCGGCGGGATCTGGTACCTCGGCGGCGTCCGGGGCGTCCGCGACGTCACCGGAGGCGGGTTCCTCGGCTGTGACGGACTGGGTGGTCACCGGCGCAGGTGTTGCAGCATTCGCGGCCCCAAGGCCGACACCGGCCAGGCCGAGAATGCCTGCACTTGCGAGGAGGACTTTTGTCCTGGTTTTGAGGTCTTTGACGCTCATATCCTGTTCCTTCCGTGGCGTACCGTTTTACCGGCTGGGCCTCCCGGTGCGGGCGGTCATGATCCAGTGTGCCGGATAACCCTGAGAGCAACCTTGGCGAGTTGGTGGCATTTCCCGTCCTTACGCGTTTCCACGGCCTTCCTGTCGCCGACCGGCTCGCCCACGACGATGGGCAGTGCGGCGATGAGAGGCTCTACACCGCCGGCGTGTTCCTGCTATTGCCGGGCTCTGCCCCGGCCTGCGGACCTCGAGGTTCGCTGATGGCCGGCGGTGTTCCCCGACACGCCTCCAACTGCCGTGGCGGACCGGGGCATATGGGGCACATGCGCCCCCTCGTACACGCACCGGAACTGATGGCCCGCCCGCTCACTGGGTGTTGCCCCCGTGGCTGGATCCGAACGAGTTCCTGCGCGACCCCGCTCTCGGGCCGTGGGTGATTGTCATCGTCTGTGCTTTCCTGTTCATCGAAACCGGGCTGCTCGTCGGCTTCTTTCTGCCCCAGGGATTCGCTGCTGTTCACCGCCGGCCTCCTCGTCTCCACCGGAACCATCCAAGTGAACATCCTGGTCCTGGCGGGTGCCGCGTTCGCCGCTGCCTTCCGCCGGCGACCAGACGGGCTACCTGATTGGGCGGAAGGCCGGGCCGGCTGTCTTCAACAAACCCGGTTCCCGGCTGATGCGCCGCGAATACGTCGACAAAGCCCACGGCTTCTTCGAAAAATACGGCCGCCGATCAGTCGTCCTGGCCCGCTTCGTGCCCACCGTCCGCACCTTCCTCCCTGTCACGGCCGGAGTCGCCACGATGACTTACCGGTCCTTCATAGCCTTCAACGCCATCGGCGCGAACAGCGTGATCCCCGCGGCCAGCGCGGCCTCGACGGCGGCAGCCGCCTCGTCCACATGGCCGGCACCATGGGGCTCATCGGACCAGCTGCCGCCCAGGCCCATGCATCCGTAGATGAGTTCCTGCGTCAGGAACGCCGGTCCGGGACAACAGACCATACTGACAGTGGCATCAGCGCATCCATACAGTGCTGTTGGCGGCCAGCTTGCCGTCTTCGAGCGGAGCACTGCCGACCAGGACGGTCCCGGCCGGCAGGTCCACGGCGGTGTCCCCGAAGTTCGTGACGGACTGCCAGCCGCCCGGACGGCTGAAGTGCAGGACCTCCGGATTACCGGTCTCTAGCCACCGCAACTCCTCGGCGGCCAGCAGTTCGCGGCGCAGCGTCAGGGCAGTCCGGTACAGCTCCAGAGTGGAGTCTTTGGTGCCGTCCTGGGCCTCCACGGCGTACTTGCTGAACCAGTCCGGCTGCGGCAGGTGCGCGCCGTCCTCGCCAAAGCCGAATGAGGTTCCCTCAACCTTCCAGGGCAGCGGTACGCGGCAGCCGTCGCGACCGATCTCCACACCCTTGTTCCGGTAGAAGGCGGGGTCCTGGCGTTCGGCGTCGGGAATTTCCGTCACTTCCTGCAGGCCCAGTTCCTCCCCCTGGTAGAGGTAGGCGGAACCCGGCACGGCGAGCATCAGCAGGGTTGCGGCGCGGGCGCGGCGCTCGCCGAGCACCACATCCAGGTCCTCCTTGGGCCCGCCGGCGAGCAACCAGTCCTTGCCATCCTGGCCCTTGGCGTGCTGCTTGCCTTTGGAAACCTGCGGCAGGCCATAGCGGGTTGCATGCCGGACGACGTCGTGGTTGGAGAAAACCCAGGTGGAGGACGCGCCGGTGGCAGCGGCTTCGGCCAGGTTGCGGGTGATGATTTCGCGGAACTCCCCGGCGTCGAAGTCGGCCTGGAGCAGGTCGAAGTTGAACGCCTGGCCGAGGCCTTCGGGGCTGGCGTAACGGGCCCGACGGGTGGCGTGGACCCAGGCTTCGGCGACGGCGGTGCGCGGCGGGTTGTATTCGTTGAACACTTCGCGCCACTCGACGTAGATGTCGTGGACCTCGTCGCGGTCCCAGAACGGGTGCGAGCCGTCGTCGAAACCGTCCTCCACCTGGCCCTCCCGGGCCAGTTCCAGCTTGGAGAGCAGCGGCTCGGTGAGGTTCTTGGTGAGGGCATGGGCCACGTCCACGCGGAAGCCGTCCACGCCGCGGTCGGACCAGAAGCGCAGGGTCTTCAGGAAGTCGTCACGGATTTCCCGGTTGGCCCAGTTCAGGTCCGGCTGCTCCTTCGCGAAGATGTGCAGGTACCACTGGCCGGGGGTCCCGTCCGGTTCGGTGATGCGCTCCCACGCGGGGCCGCCGAACACGGAGTCCCAGTCCGACGGCGGCAGGTCGCCGTTTTCGCCCAGCCCGTCCCGGAAGATGTATCGAGCGCGGGCTGCTGAACCCCGCGGTGCGGCGAGGGCTTCCTTGAACCACTCGTGCCGGTTCGAGGAGTGGTTCGGGACGATGTCGGCAATCAGCTTGAGGCCGGCCGTGTGGAGGGCCTTGGCCATCTCGTCGAAGTCCGCCAGCGTTCCGAGCATGGGGTCCACGTTCCGGTAGTCGTCCACGTCGTAGCCGCCGTCGGCAAGGGCTGACGGGTAGAACGGGCTCAGCCACACGGCGTCGATCCCCAATGCTTTCAAGTACGGGACCTTGGCCGTGATGCCCTTGATGTCACCCAGGCCGTCACCGTTCGAATCCGAGAAACTGCGCGGGTAGATCTGGTAAACCGCAGCCTGGCGCCACCAGTTGGGATCGGCCGCGGGATGTGCGTCGGACAGGGTTGCCAGCGTGGCGGTAGTGGACAAAAGAAGATTCCTGTTCGTTCGGTTGGTGTGTTCCTGCCGGCGGAAAGATCTGGCTATTCTACGACTCATGCTGAATATTTATATTGGATCTAAATTTAGTTCTTCAACTATTATCTGACGGAAAGCGTAAGGAGGTCAACACCATGCCTGAAGTGTCTTCGGCGAGCCCCCAGCTGCTGCGGCGTGTGAGCGCGGGAGCAGTGCTGGACTTTCTGCGCTCTGCAGATGCCGTGACGGTCACGGACGTCATGGCTGCCACTGGGCTCACCCGGGCCACGGCCATTTCGGTGTGCGAAGACCTCATGCAGCGCGGCTGGATCCGGGAACTGGATAATCAGCGGGTCTTCGGCGCCTACCGGAAGGGCAGGCCTGCCCGGCGGTTTGAACTCAACGAGCTGGCCGGCTACGTCCTGGGCATGGACGTGGGCATCTCCAAGGCCACCGTTGTGGTGTCCGATCTCCGCGGGACAGCACTCAGCCGGGCCAGCCAGGCGTTTGCCGAAGCCGACATCTCAGCCGCGGAACGCATCGCAGTAATTGACCGCACCGCCGTGAAGGCCCTGCAGAAGGCGGGCGCCACGCCGGAATCAGTCCTCGCCGTCTGCGCCGGCATCGCAGCGCCGGTGGACCGCCACGGGGATGTGCTGGCGAACCAGCACTTCTGGGGACTGTTCGACGTCGGGCTGAAGTCTGCGCTGCGGGACCTGCACGGCTGGACGGTTCTGCTGGAGAACGACGCGAACCTGGCCGCGCTCGGTGACCGCTGGAAAGGTGCCGCTGCCGGCGTGGACGACGTCGCGGTCATTCTCGCCAGCGAGCGCCTCGGTTCAGGAGTGATCGACGGCGGGCGGCTGCTGCACGGCCGCGACGGCGGCGCCGGCGAGCTCGCGTTCCTCGAGATGGTGGAGGGCGTCGGAGACACGTACGGCATCGCCGCGGTTGCCAGGATATGGGCAGCCGAAGCCCTCGCCGGCGGGGCCAAAACATCGCTCCGCGAGTTTGCCGCCGGGGGCGCAGAGGCCGAGCACGTCTTTGCAGCCGCAGCCGGCGGCGATGCGGTGGCACTGACGATCCTGGCACGGCTGGCAGACCGGATGGCCCGGGTCATCGGGGCTGTAGCCACCATCCTCAACCCCGAACTGGTGGTGATCGGGGGCGCGGTGGCCAACTCCGCCGGAGTACTGCTTGAGCCAATCATGAAACAGCTGACGGAGTTCACCGTCACTCCCCCGCGGGTGGCCGTCTCACCGCTGGGTGATTCGATCGTGACGGTGGGCGCCATCCGGTGCGCCCTGGACTACGTGGAGAAACATTCCCTCGAGCTGGAGCTGGCAGCGCAACCCTAGAGCTCCTCCGGCGGCAACGCTACTCCGGCAGGATCATGGTCCGAAGGTCCAGTTGACGCAGCACCCTGTCCGCCACCTCGGGGTCCACGTCAGGTTCGTTGCGTGCCAGCACCACTTCCTGCCGGGCAGCATCCAGGGCGATGGTCTGGACCGCGATGGCCAGGCCGCGTCCACGGACCCTGAGGTCATCCACGCTTTCGTTCCGGAGGCTGCCATCCTGGGGATCGGCATGCAGGCGGCCCATTTTCTCCCGCACCAGGGCCACCTTTTCGGGCGGCAGGTCCTTCATCAGGTCATGCTGCTTCAGTGCCGTCAGGGCAGCAGCCTGTGCCCGCTGGGCCAGGACACGGGCAGGCACAGCCCGACGGCCACCACTGTGGCCAGCAAAAGTCCGATGATGAGCGCCAACTGATCCATGTGCCTGCTTCCCCGGCGAGGCGGCATTTCCCGCGGTCCGGCGGGAGGCGCCCGGCGCCGGATTAAGTTTATCGGGCCGGAGGCGCATTCCGGCCGTTTGCTAGGGCTGAGGTTCCAGCGCCGCTGCGATGGGCAGTGTGCCGTCCCGGAATTCGATGGTCCGCCCGGCCATTCCGGGCAGGTCCAGCACCGCTGCGGCCACGCCGGCAGTGTTGCTGCGGGAGGTTGCCCCGTTAAGGTCGCGCGGCGGGTCCACCTCGATCAGGCCGCTGGCCGGCTGCTCCGTCAAAGACCCCGGGCCCAGGACGGTCCAGGCCAGTTTGGTGCCGCGCAGGTATTCATCCGCTGCGGCTTTGGCCTCAGCATAGGCGAAGAAGGAGTTGTCCGCCGGGACGCCGTGGTCCGGCCCTGCGCCGAGGTAAGAGACCATGACATAACGCCCGACGCCGGCCTCCGCGGCCGCGTCCATTGACCGGATCGCGGCGTCCCGGTCCACCGCGTACGTCCGGGCGGGATTGCCTCCCCCGGCCCCGGCTGACCAGACCACCGCGTCGTGGCCGCTGATCGCGCCTGCGATGGCCGCAGTCGTCGCGCTTTCAACGTCAAGGACCGACGGCGTTGCTCCCGTTGCCTCGACATCCGCGGCATGGTCCGGGTTGCGGATGATCGAGGTGACGCTATGGCCTTGTGCGGTGAGGAGGGTGGACAGGTGGAGGGCCACTTTGCCGTGGCCGCCGATGATGGCGATGCGGGTCATGCTTCCCATTCTGCATCAGGAGAGCGTGCGGTAGTTCAGGTAGACCACGCCGTTGCCGAATTTGTGCTCCGCCAGGAGTTCAAGCCTCAGGCCCAGGCCGTCGGGCAGGAACCGCAGGCCCCCTCCCACCACCACCGGGTTGAGGAAGATCTGGTATTCGTCCACCAGGCCCGCCTCGATGGCCGCGGCAGCCAAGGTGGGCCCGCCAATGCCCAGGGGTTTGCTGCTGGTCTCCTTGAGCCGCCGGACCGCTTCCGGATCAAACCGCGATTCGACGGTGGTCCGTTTGGTCCTGGGCTGCGTAAGGGTGGTGGAGTAGACAACCTTGTCTGCCGCCTGCCAAATCCGGGCAAAGTCCTGTATCACGGGCGGACTTTCGGCAGTGCCCATCGTCTCCCAGACTTCCATCACCGCGTACATGCGGCGGCCAATGAGGAATGTGCCGACATCCCGGTCGAGGTCGTTGACGAACCCGTGGACTTCCTCGTTCGGCGCCGCCCAGTCAAAGTTGCCGTCGCGGTCCGCCACATACCCGTCGAGGGACGCGATGCCTGAGTAGATGAGCTTGCCCATGCGCCCATTGTGCCGCCACCGCCCTCGGTTGGGTAGGCCGCCTGTGTCGGCCGCCCCGTCGAGGTGTGAGCTCTCGGCGGGCAAAGAAAAGGACCCCGTGGGCGCGTAGCCTGCGGGGTCCTGCCTGGTAGCGGTGGGGAGGCTCGATCTCCCGACCTCACGATTATGAGTCGTGCGCTCTAACCAACTGAGCTACACCGCCACGAATGAGAAAAACCTGCGTCATGCCGGTCAAAAACCGCCTTGACGCAGGCCCTCATTCAGAGCCCCCCACCGGAATCGATCCGGTGACCTCGTTCTTACCAAGAACGCGCTCTACCACTGAGCTAGGGGGGCAACGAGTAAATACTCTACCGGAAGATTTCCCCACCAACAAATCGGCGGCTGGGCCCACAAAAGGGCGCCGAAACAGTTGCATCGACGCCCTTTTTTATGGCCTATTTCCGGCGCCACAAACTACGGCAGCCGGAGTACCTGTCCGGGGTAAATCAGATCCGGATTGGGCACCGTGTCGGCGTTCGCTGCGATGAGCGCGCCCAGGTCTACGCCGAACTGTGCGGCGATACCGCTGAGGGTGTCGCCGGCCTCAACCACAACCTCGGAGGCAGCGGCGGCCGGCGCGGGTGCTGCTGCTGTCTGGTTGGCTACTGCCTGCTCGGCGGCTGCGGCGTCAGCTGCGGCCTGGTTGGCCGCTGCCTCTGCGTCGGCGGCCTGCTGGGCGGCTGCGGCGTCAGCTGCGGCCTGCGCGTCGGCGGCCTGCTGGTCGGGTTGCGCATCGGCTGCGGCCTGGTCGGTATTGCTGCCGGCGCTGGTGTCTCGACCGGTCTGGGGTTCGTTATGCTGTTCGTTCTTGTCGCCCATGCCGAGGTTCTTTTTCAGATCGTCAAGGAATCCCACGTTGATGCCTTTCGCTGTACTTTGCGGCGGACCTGGCCCCAAAGGCGGGCCGGGACCGCTCACAGCTACGCCATCGGTAGCCCCTCGAGCGTACGGGCTGAGGTCCGCGGAGCCAAGGACTCAGTTGCCCGGGAGGGTCATCGCAGAAACCTGTGCAAATTAAATGCCGAGGGACCGGCTCGAAAGCCGGCCCCTCGGGGGGAAACTTGTCAGACTACCTGACGGTTACCACTTGCCCTTGCGGTTGAAGTCACGTCCGCCTTCGGTGCGGGGCTTGCGTGAGCCGTCACCGTGGCCGCCGAAACGGGAGTCGCTGGCCTGGCCGCGGCTGGAACCGCTGTCGGCACCTACGCTGCGCTCTGAACGGTCGCTGTACGAGCGGCCGCCACGATCAGCAGAGGAACGCTCGCCGTCGGACTTGCGGAATTCCTTCTTAAACCCGCCGTTGCCCTTGAAGTTGCCGCCACGGTCGCCGCCGCCGGAGTAACCGCCGCGGTCGCCGCCACGGTTGCCCTGGTAACCGCCACGCTCGCCGCCGCCACCGGACGACTTGCGGCCGTTGTCCAGCTCGAGGTGGATCAGCTCGCCGCCGATCCGGGTGCGGGAAAGCGCGCGCAGCTGCTCGGGGCTCAGATCCGCCGGGAGCTCCACGAGGGAGTGGTCCGACCGGATGTCGATGCCGCCGATCTGGGCCGAGGAGATGCCGCCTTCGTTGGCAATGGCGCCCACGATGGAACCCGGCATAACGCGCTGGCGGCGTCCGACGGCGATCCGGTAGGTGGCGTTGCCTTCGGTGAGCGTACGGGTCGGGCCGCGTGAACCGAAGCCGTCCTTGGAGCGTTCGCGCTTCTGGAACTCGGGAGCTGCCGGCAGCTCCTTGACCAGCAGCGGCTGGCCGCCCTGGGCCATAACGGCCAGTGCAGCGGCGATCTCTGCCGCCGGAACGTTGTGCTCTTCCTCGTAGGAGGAGATGAGGTCACGGAACGCCGCAACATCCTCAGACTCAAGGGTCTCGGTGATGCGCTCGGCGAACTTGCCCAGGCGCAGTGTGTTCACGCTCTCGGCAGTGGGCAGGTGCATCTGCTCAACCGGCTGGCGCGTGGCCTTTTCGATGGAACGCAGCAGGTACTTCTCCCGCGGCGTCATAAACAGGATGGCGTCACCGGAACGGCCCGCACGGCCGGTGCGGCCGATGCGGTGCACGTAGGACTCCGTGTCATGCGGGATGTCGTAGTTGACCACATGGCTGATGCGCTCAACGTCAAGGCCACGGGCCGCGACGTCGGTGGCCACCAGGATATCGATGCGGCCTTCCTTCAGCGCGTCGACAGTGCGTTCACGCTGCTGCTGCGGGATGTCGCCGTTGATGGCCGCAGCCTGGAAACCCCGCGCCTTCAGCTTGTCAGCCAGGTCCTCGGTGGCCATCTTGGTGCGCACGAAGGCGATGACGCCGTCGAACTCTTCAACCTCGAGGATGCGGGTCAGGGCGTCCAGCTTGTGCGGGCCCATGACCTGCAGGTACCGCTGGCGGGTGTTGGCGCCGGTGGTGGTCTTGGACTTCACCGAGATCTCGGCCGGGTTGTTCAGGTACTGCTTGGACATCCGGCGGATCTGGCTCGGCATGGTGGCCGAGAACAGCGCAACCTGGCGGTCCGACGGGGTCTGCTGGAAGATCTGCTCCACGTCTTCGGCGAAGCCCATGCGCAGCATTTCGTCAGCCTCGTCCAGCACCAGGTACTGGAGCTCGGACAGGTCCAGGGAGCCCTTGGAGATGTGGTCGATCACACGGCCGGGGGTACCCACAACAACCTGGGCACCGCGGCGCAGGCCTGCGAGCTGGGGGCCATAGGCGGAGCCGCCGTAGACGGGGAGGACGGTGAAGTCATCAATGTGCTTGGCGTACGAGGTGAAGGCCTCGGCAACCTGGAGCGCCAGCTCGCGGGTCGGGGCCAGGACCAGGGCCTGGGTCTTGCGGGACGGGCCGTTGAGGTCGTGGAGCTCGGCCAGGCGGGACAGTGCCGGTACTGCGAATGCTGCAGTCTTACCGGTGCCGGTCTGGGCGAGGCCCACAACGTCGCGGCCTTCAAGCAGCAGCGGAATGGTTGCTGCCTGGATGGGGGAAGGCTTTTCGTAGCCGACGTCCTGCAGGGCGGCGAGGACGCGGCCGTCGATGCCGAGATCGGCGAACTTGATGCCCTCTTCTTCGGCTTCTTCGGCCTTGGCCGGAGCGGTCGGCGCTTCCTCGGCCTTGGCGGGAGCCTCGGTCTCAGCGGCGGGGGCTGCTGCCGGGGCAGCGCTTTCGGTCTCAGCAGCGGGCGCTTCCTCGACCTTGGCGGGAGCCTCGGTCTCAGCGGCGGGGGCTGCTGCCGCCGGGGCAGCGGCTTCGGTGAACTCGACGGCTGCGGGCTCTGCTGCGGCCGGGGCAGCGGCTTCGGTGAACTCGACGGCTGCGGTTTCGGCGGTTACGGCTTCGGCGGTAGCGTCGTTCTGATTTTCGGGCATAGGGAAATTTCCTCATCCATAGGGGGCCAGGCGGCACTACCCGAGGTGAGCGGAGCCGCAGTACGTGTGCCGTGGGTGCCGGGCATCCATTGACCGGCCGGTCACATAGAAGTCCGGCGCTTTCGCAATCCCGTGGCAGGACTTCCCGCTGCATCTCTTGGCTGCTATCCCAGCAGTCTGTACAGCGTTTTCTTTAGCCGGCTCTCCCTATGAAAATGCCCGCATCGCATAAGCGGGCCCCAACACTTGCCAGTCCTGCCTCAAAAATTGGGCAGGAATAAGGGATTTCCGGAGTGGGGGATATTTCAAGTGTAAGGTACGGATCCGCTTTGCGGCTAATTGAACGCACGACGGCGGCGGTGAGCTTGCGCACATGGCTTCCCTGTGCGGCACTTTAGGGAGCGGTTAACGGGCCAGCTGCCGCTGCAACCGCTCGAATACCGCCCCGTATTCCGGCTGCTGCAGGCGGATCTCGCCGTCGGCGTCGGCATCCCGCAATGCCTCCATGGACTCCAGGTCAGGTTCGCTGAACCACCTTTCCACCGTGATTCCATGCTTCGGCACAAAGATGCGGTGAATGTGGTCGCCGGCCTGGATGCTCCCGGTGCGGATGACCCGGAGGTAGGCGCCCACGCGTCCAGCTTCGGTGAAACGCCTGACGAACCGGGGCTCGTCCATGCGCCGCTGGAAGGCAACACATGGCGTACGCGGGGACGTCACTTCCAACTCGACGTCGAGCCCGATCTTCCAGCGTTCGCCGATGACGGCGCCTGTGGTTTCAATGCCGGCAACGCGAAGGTTTTCGCCGAAGATCCCGGGCGGCAGGTCGCGCTGGAGCTCTGCCGCCCAGTAGTCCGCGTCTGCTTGGGAGTACGCATAGACGGCTTGGTCCTCCCCGCCGTGGTTGATCCGGTCTGCCTGGACATCCCCGTGGACGCCCAGCCGGTGGACCCGGACGGGGCCCGCCACCGGGCGCTTGTCGATGGCTGTGACCCCCACGGTCCCCTCATCGGCGAGGAGTTGGTGGACACGGCAGACGGCTAGCACTGATGCGGTTTCCATGGCTCCAGTCTAAGTTCCCGCGGGTTCGGTGAGCAGGTGCGGCGGGGTGGGGACTTCTCCCCAGGTTTTCGCTCGCAGCCTGTGGGGGCAGCGGCTAGGCTGATTTCAGGATTGAGTTTCCGGCCCACCGTTGCGCCCATTTCAGCACCGATTTCAGCAGGGACTACCAAGCAGCACGGACTACCAAGGGAAGATGTCATGGACGCGGACAAGGACCAAACTGGCGGTCCGGACAAGGACAAAGCCAAGGACGCGCCGAAGCCGCCGCCATGGCAGGTGCCCAAGCCCGAGCTGCGCCCGGAACTCCTGAACGAACCCGTCACCCCTGTGGATCCCTTCGCCCGCGACCGCGAGCGCCAGGCGCATGATGTGGCAACACGCAAGAAGCGCTCCCAGCGGCGCACCGTGGTGGTGGGACTGGGTCTGACGGCCCTCCTGGCCGGCACCATCACTGCCGTGGTGGCCAGCAACCAGGATGAAGCCGATTACGCCCAGGTCTGTTTCAATGACGAAACCGGCGAGCGTGTGGAAGACACCCAGTGCAACAGCTCCGCGGGACGCAGCGGGGCGCTGTTCGCGTGGTACTTCTACTCCAGAGGTGCCGGCGTGCCCGCGGTTGGCCAGAACCGGTCCTCCTACCCGAGCTACACCAGCACCATCCCCAGCGGGGCCAAGGCGTCCACCGGGTACAACACCAAGGGCGGCACTGTCAGCAGGGGCGGCTTTGGCAGCAGTTCCAAGGGCGGAAGCACGGGGGGTTAGGCGTGAAGCGGTTGTTATCGGAGCCCAGGCCCGGCTGGAAGCAGAAGATCGAGGGGCAAGGCCTGGTCTTTTCCACCACCACCATGCCCGACGGCAAGAAGATCGAATACTGGCACGAGGGCGCCTACTACGAATTCACCATGGACGAGGTGGAGTCACTCGAAGTCCAGGCCGAGGACATGCACAGGATGTGCCTGGAGGCCGCGAAGTTCCTGGCCACGGGTGCCATGGGGAACATCGGCATCGGCCCGCAGGCCCTGGAGCTCGCCGCCGAATCGCTGCAGGCCGGCGACATGGACATCTATGGGCGCTTCGACTTTATCTATGACGGCCGGGGCGGCCCGGCCAAAATGCTGGAGTACAACGCCGACACCCCCACGGGCCTGATTGAGGCTGCCGTGGCCCAGTGGTTCTGGCTGCAGGATGTGTTCCCGGAGAAGGATCAGTGGAACGGCATCCACGAGGCATTGATCCGGCAGTGGAAGAAGATGCAGTACCGCACCGGCATGAGCACCCTCCACATCGCCCATTCGGAGGCGGAGGAATCCGGTGAGGACTGGATGACGGCCGCGTACATGCGCGACGTCGCCAGCCAGGCGGGCTGGACCACCATCGGCATCAACATGTCCGACATCGGCTGGGACCCCAACCTCAACCGCTTTGTGGACCTGGACAACTTCATGATCAGCACCATGTTCAAGCTGTACCCGTGGGAGCTGATGATGAAGGAGCCCTTCGGGCACCGGCTGCTCCAGCGTGCCCATAATCCCCGCTGGGTGGAGCCGGCCTGGAAGATGCTGCTCTCCAACAAAGCCCTGCTCGCCGCGCTCTGGCACCTGTACCCGGACCACTCCAACCTCCTGCCCGCCTATCTCAACGAGCCAGGCCCGCTGAAGGAATGGGTGGCCAAGCCGCTGCACGGCCGCGAAGGCGACAACATCAAAATCCATGCCGAGGGCATCAGCCTGGAGCGGCCGGGCGGGTACGGCCGTGAGGGCTGGTGCTACCAGCAGTTCCAGCCGCTGCCCGATTTCGATGGCAACCACCCCGTCCTGGGCCTCTGGGTGGTGGACGGCGAGTCCGTAGGCTGCGGGATCCGGGAATCGGATGGCCCCATCACCGATTACTTCTGCCGTTTTGTGCCCAACACCATTAACGCCCCGGCGCCGCTCTCAGCGCAGGCCCACTCCAGCAAAGCAGATATCGCATTATGAGCCCCCTGACCCTCCAGCGCCCGGTGACCCTGTGAGTACGGAGACGACGACGGCGGGCAGCGGCTCCGGCGGACGGTCCGGCGGTGCCGTCCCGGCCAAGGGGCTGCGTGCGGGAATCCTGGACCTCGGCGACTCGGTCATGCTGGGCCTGGCGTCCACCGCGCCCGTGTATTCGCTGGCAGCGACTCTCGGCCTGATCGTCGCCGTCAACGGGAATTACACTCCCCTGATCCTGATCCTCGGGTTCATCCCCGTCCTGTTCATCGCCTATGCGTTCCGTGAGTTGAACAGCGCCATGCCGGACTGCGGCACCACGTTCACTTGGTCCCGCCGGGCGTTCGGCCCCTGGGCTGGCTGGCTGGGCGGCTGGGGTGTTGCGCTGGCCGGGATCGTGGTCCTGGCCAACCTGGCCCAGGTGGCCGGGCAGTATTTGTGGCTGCTGATCGGCGACGGTTCGCTGGCCGGAACCAAGGTGGCTGTCACGGCCACCGGTGTGCTGTTTATTGTCTTCATGACGCTGGTGAACTACCGGGGTATCCGGCTGGGCGAGCACGTCCAGCGTGTCCTGACCTATGTGCAGTATGTCTCGCTGGGCATCTTCGCGCTGGCCATCATTGTCCGCATCGCGGGGGGTGCACCGGAAGGCCAGGCGTTCGATTTCGAGTGGTTCAACCCGGCCGCCGCCTTCGCCGATCCGGGCGCTGTGGTGCACGGGGCGCTGCTTGCCCTGTTCATCTACTGGGGGTGGGACACCTGCCTCGCCGTGAACGAGGAAACCGAAAACCCGTCCACCACGCCCGGCCGAGGCGCCGTCATCTCAGCCTTCGTCCTCGTCGCCATTTACGTGTCGGTGGCGTTGCTGGTGATGATGTACGCCACGGTGGGCACCGAGGGCATTGGTTTGGGCAACGAAGCCAACCAGGCCGACGTCTTCCTGGCCATGAAGGATGTTGTCCTGGGTCCGTGGGGCTGGCTGATTGTGGTGGCCGTGCTGGCCTCCGTGCTCTCCTCCACACAGACCACCATCCTGCCTACGGCCCGCGGCACGCTGTCCATGGGCGTGCACGGTGCGCTGCCCCCGAAGTTCGGCGAGGTCCATACCCGGAACCAGACGCCGGGATTCTCCACCCAGGTCATGGGCACCGCCGCAGTGGTGTACTACGTGGCCATGAGCTTCCTCAGTGAAAACCTGCTCAGCGATTCCATCAGCGCCATCGGCCTGTTCATCGCGTTCTATTACGCACTGACCGGCTTCGCCTGCTTCTGGTACTTCCGGTCCACGCTCCGTGGTTCGGCCCGCAACCTCTGGTTCCGCGGCATCCTTCCACTGGTGGGCGCTCTCCTGCTGACGGCCGCGTTTTTCATCTCCGCCGTCCAGATGTGGGATCCCGCCTACGGCGACACGCAGATCTTCGGCGTAGGCGGTGCCTTCATCGGCGGCGTGGCGCTCCTGGGCCTTGGCGTGGTGCTGGCGGTAGTCTGCCGGTTCCTGCCGTCGACCCGGGGGTACTTCACAGGGAAGCCGGCCGCCCCGGCCAACACCTCCCCTAAAACCCCGGCGTAGCCCCCCCATCTCGGCGGCGGTTAGCCTAGGCCGCCGCCACCGGGACGGGTTCCTTCACAGCCTTGTCCTTGCGGATGGTGGCACTGATGACGGCGGCGATGGCGCACATGGCCGCCGCGCCGATCCAGGCGTAGGTGTACTGGCCGGTGGCGTCCCGGATGACGCCGGCGCCGAGGGCAGCAGCGGCCGCGCCCAGCTGGTGGGCCGCGAACACCCAGCCGAACACCACGCTGCCGTCCGCGCCGAACGTTTTCCGGCAGATTGCCGCGGTGGGCGGCACGGTGGCCACCCAGTCCAGGCCGTAGATCACCACAAAAACGATCATGCTCGGCTGGATGCTGGCGCTCAGGAGCAGCGGCAGCACCAGCAGGCCGATCCCCCGGAACTGGTAGTAGACGGCCAGCAGGATCTTGGGGTTGTAGCGGTCGGTCAGCCAGCCGGAGGCGATGGTGCCCACGATGTCAAAGATCCCGACGACGGCGAGCAGCCCGGCCGCGGTGGTTTCGGGCATGCCGTGGTCGTGCGCGGATGGGATGAAGTGTGTGCCGATCAGCCCGTTCGTGGTGGCGCCGCAGATCGCGAATCCCGCCACCAACGCCCAGAACGTCCGCACCTTGCTTGCCCGCTTGAGCACCTGCAGGGCGCGCACCGCGGCGTTGCTGCTGCGCCCGCTGTCCACGGGGTCCGCTGCCGGGAACGCAGCCGTTCCTTCCTCGGGTGCCGTTTCACCTCAAGGCAAGGCGCCGACGTCGGCCGGTGAGTTCTTGAGGAACTTCAGCACCAGCGGAACCACCGCCAGCGCGCCGGCGGCGATCAGCAGCGATGCCTGCCGCCAGCCCGGGTTCTGGGCCAGCATGGCGATGAACGGCAGGAAGACCAGCTGGCCTGCGGCGCTGCCGGCGGTGAGGATGCCGATCACCAGGCCCCGGCTCCTGGAGAACCAGGTGTTGGCGATGGTGGCGGCGAAGACGAGCGCCATGGACCCGGTGCCGAGTCCAATCAAAAGGCCCCAGGTCAGGAGGATCTGCCAGGACTGGTTGACCAGCACCGTGAGCGCGCTGCCCGCGCCGATCAGCACCAGGGCGGTGGCGGTGACGGCCCGGATCCCGAACCGCTCCATCAGGGCCGCGGCGAAGGGGGCAGTCAGGCCAAACAGCACCAGGTTGATGCTGACGGCTGCGGACAGAACGGTGGTGGACCAGCCGAACTCCTGCTGCAGGGGCACCATCAGGACACCCGGGGCAGCCCGGAATCCGGCAGCTCCCACGAGGGCCAGGAAGGCGACGGCCGCGACGATCCAGGCGGGGTGCAGGCGGCGACGTTGGGCTGTTTCCGTGGCGCTCACGCGGCGGTGGCCAGTTGCACGGGTGCGTCCGTCCGGGTGAGGCTGTGCCAGCTCGTATTCGCGGCCGTCAGCCGTTCTCCGCAGCCGGTGCAGGTGTCCGCGGAACTGGTCCGCTGGCCGCAGCCGGAATGGATCACGAACATGTGGGCCTGGTCCGAGGGTGCCGGCAGGTGCTTTTCCGCCCACATAACCACGGCGTTCAGGACGGGGAGGGCGTCCTCACCCTTCGGGGTCAGGACGTACTCCTGGCGGGCGCGGCCACCGTCGTCGTACGCCTTCTTCGCCAGCAGCCCCGACTCCACCAGACCCGCCAGGCGCCTGGTGAGCACCGAGTCCGCGACGGCGAGCCGGGACCTCATGGCGTCGAAGCGCCCGTTGCCGAAAAAGACCTCGCGGAGCACCAGCATGCTCCAGGGGTCACCCAAAATGTCGAGACCTCGTGCCATGCTGCAGTTGCGCTGGGACCAGTCGGAGCGGAGTACCATAAAGGCACCCTAGCTAACTTTCCTGAAGAAAGCCAGGGTGCCTTTTGGTTCGTGCCGGTAGTTGGAAGGTGCTACTTGAGGAAGGTGAAGGCCCGCTCGAGGTCGGCGATGAGGTCTTCCACGTCCTCGATGCCGCAGGAGAGCCGGATCAGGTTGACCGGAACCGCGAGCTCAGTGCCCTTGACCGATGCGTGGGTCATCTCCGAGGGGTAGTTCATCAGTGATTCGATGCCGCCCAGGGATTCTGCCAGCGTGAACACCTGCGTGTTTTCGGCGACCGTGCGGGCCGCCGCCTCGCCGCCCTTGAACTGGACGGACACCATGCCGCCGAACTTCTTCATCTGCTTCTTGGCCAGCTCATGGCCAGGGTGGGAGGGCAGGCCCGGATACAGGACGGCCTCCACCTCGGGGCGCTGCAGCAGCCATTCGGCCACGGCCTGGCCGTTGTCGCTGTGCCGGTCCATGCGCACACCCAGCGTCTTCAGCCCGCGGGTAGTAAGGAATGCGTCCATCGGGCCGGACACCGCACCCACGGCGAACTGGACGAAACCGATCTTCTCTGCGAGCTCGGCGTCCTTGACCACAATGGCGCCGCCCACCACGTCGGAATGGCCGCCGATGTACTTGGTCGTGGAGTGGACCACCACGTCGGCACCCAGGGCGAGCGGATTCTGCAGATAGGGCGACGCGAAGGTGTTGTCGACGATCAGGAGGGCACCGGCGTCGTGCGCCACCTTTGCGAGCGCCTCAATATCGGTGACCTTCATCAGCGGGTTGGAGGGGGTCTCCACCCACACGAAGCGGGTCTTGTTCGCGGAAACAGCCTTGCGCACCGAGTCCAGGTCCGCCATGTCCACGGGGGTGTTGCCGATCCCCCACTCGCCCAGGACCCGGCTGATGAGCCGGTAGGTGCCGCCGTAAGCGTCGTTGCCGAGGACGATGTGGTCACCCGGCCGGGTCAGGGCGCGGATCAGGGAGTCCTCCGCGGCCAGGCCGGAGCTGAAGGAGTAGGCGTGGGTGCCGCCTTCGAGCGCTGCGAGCTGCTCCTGCAGGGCATCACGGGTGGGGTTGGTGCCGCGGCCGTATTCATAGCCGTCGCGGAGCCCGCCGATGCCGTCCTGGGCGTAGGTGGAGCTGAAGTGCACCGGCGGGACCACGGCGCCTGTCCGGGGCTCGAAGGCCTGGCCGGCGTGGACAGCGCGGGTGTTGAAACCCTGGTTTTCAGAGACAGACATTGACGGTCCTTTCATGCGGTGATCGAGCCTGTCGCGATCCTGGTTTCGACAGGCGCAACCACGGAGGATTAGCTGCTGAGGTAGGCGAGCAGGTCGTGGCGGGTGAGGATTCCCACCGGAGCGCCGACGAACGTCACCATCACGGTGTCCACGTCGGAGAGCAGCTCGCGGGCTGCGGAGATGGTTTCCAACGAGCCGATGACCGGGAGCCGGGGGCCCATGTGCTCGGAGATCTTGTCCGTCAGCTTCGCTTCGCCGCGGAACAGCTTGCTGGTCAGGGTCCGCTCATCAACCGCACCGAGGACCTCGCCCATCACCACGGGCGGTTCCTGCGACAGGACAGGGATGTGGCTGACGCCGAACTCGTTCATGATGTTGATGACATCGCGGACAGACTCGTTCGGGTGGATGTGCACCAGGTCGGGCAGTTCGCCGTTCTTGGTCTTGATGACCTCGCCCACGGATGCTTCCTCGCCGCCGGAGAGGAAGCCGTAGGAGCGCATCCACTGGTCGTTGAAAATCTTGGCCAGGTACCCGCGTCCGGAGTCCGGGAGGATGACCACCACCACCGCGCTTTCCGGGAGGTCGCGGGCAGCCTGCAGCGCTGCCACCACGGCCATGCCGGAGGAGCCGCCAACCAGCAGCCCTTCCTCGCGGGCCAGCCGGCGGGTCATGGCAAATGAATCGGCGTCGCTGACGGCGATCACGTCGTCCGGAACGGACTTGTCATAGTTGTCCGGCCACATGTCCTCGCCGACGCCCTCAACGAAGTACGGGCGCCCGGTACCGCCGGAGTAGACCGAACCTGCGGGGTCCGCCCCAACAATCCGGACCCTGCCGCCGTCGGACTCGGCACGGCGAGCGGAAACCTCCTTGAGGTACCGGCCGGTGCCGGTGATGGTGCCGCCGGTACCGGCGCCGATCACGCAGTGCGTGACCCGGCCGTCCGTGTCACGCCAGATTTCCGGGCCGGTGGTCTCGTAGTGGCTGCCCGGGGCGGCCGGATTGGAGAACTGGTCCGGCTTGTAGGCGCCGGGGATTTCCGTCACGAGCCGGTCCGAGACGCTGTAGTAGCTCTGCGGGCTGTCGGGGGCCACGGACGTGGGCGTGACCACCACTTCGGCGCCATAGGCCTGAAGCACGGCGCGTTTGTCCTCGCCCACCTTGTCCGGCACCACGAAAATGCATTTGTAGCCCTTCTGCTGGGCCACGAGCGCCAGACCCACGCCGGTGTTTCCCGACGTCGGCTCAACGATGGTCCCGCCGGGGAGGAGTTTGCCGGTCCGTTCGGCCTCGTCGATCATTTTCACCGCGATGCGGTCCTTGATGGAGCCGCCGGGGTTGATGTATTCCAGCTTGACCAGGACTGTGGCTTTGAGGCCTTCCGTCACGTGGTTGAGCTTGATGAGCGGCGTGTTACCGATGAGGTCCAGGACGGACTGCGCGTACTTCATGACTACAAAGTTACCGCCTGCCGCGGCCGGTCCTGCCCAAGGGTCAGGTCCCCGCCGACGAATCGGTTTGCCACAGGCCCAGGATGTTGCCCTCGGTGTCCTTGAAATAGGCGAAGTAGCCCATACCGGGAACGGCGTCCTTGGCCTGGGCCACGGAACCGCCGGCGGATTCGACCTGGGCCAGCGCGGCATCGACGTCGTCTACATCGATCGTAATGATGGGCGTCTTGAGGCCTTCGGTCCGCGGGAACAGCGCCCCGTTGATGGCCCCGGGCGCGCTCGGCATGCCGGTCTGTTCGTCCGACGGTGTGGTGATGGCCGTGGTGTAGTTCATCCCCTGCATGGGGCTCAGGGTCCAGCCAAACGTGTTCTCGTAGAAGGTGTTCGCACGACCGTTGTCATCGGCGGGGATCTCAAAATGCACAACTCCAGCCACTGCATGCTCCTTTGAATGCGAGGGGAAGGCGCGGACGCCCCGCGCCACACGATGGAGTCTAGTCCTGGCTTCTTCGGTCTGTAAGGGGCTCCGGAAGCTGCATTGTCGGCCCGCCGTGGGACGATGAATACATGACCATCGCCGACGCCCCCGCCCGGCTGGCCGCCGCCGCGGACGCGTCCCTCCGGTGGCATCCGGATGGTCCCTACAGCCTGAAACAAACGCTCGGCCCCCTCCTGCGGGGCACCGGGGATCCGTCGTTTTCCTCCCGTCCGGACGGGCTATGGACTGCGTTTACGACGCCGGAGGGCCCGGTGACCCTGCGTCTCACCTCCGCTGGCTCCGGAGAGCAGGGTGCTGTTGACGCCCAGGCGTGGGGGCCCGGTTCCGCTGCCAGTCTCGCCGGCGTGCCCCGCCTGCTGGGCGCCTACGACGATTGGTCGGCCTTTGACGAACCGGCCTTCCATGCCACGCTCCCCCGGATGGTGCGTGAGGCCCGACGCCGGAACCTGGCGGTCCGCCTGCCCTCCACGCGGCGGGTGGTTGACTGCCTTGTGCCCACCATCCTGGAGCAGAAAGTCACCGTCATCGAAGCCCGCCGCGGCTACCGGTACCTGATGTACCGATTCGGAACGCCCGCGCCGGCGGCCGGCACGGCCGCGCCCGAAGGGCTCCGCATCCAGCCCACCCCCGCGCAGTGGCTGCGCGTCCCTTCCTGGGAGTGGCACCAGGCCGGCGTCGGCCCGCAGCGGTCCGCAACTGTCATGCGGGCGCTGCGTTCCGCCGTCGCGCTTGAACGGCTCGCTGCCCTGCCCGCGGTGGAGGCGGCGGCCAAGCTGCAGGTCATTCCCGGCATCGGGGTGTGGACCGCAGCCGAAGTGGTGCAGCGGACCCATGGGTGCCCGGATTCCATCGCCGTGGGCGATTACCACCTCGCCGCCTATGTGGGCGCTGCGCTGACCGGCCGGCGGACTGACGACGCCGGGATGCTGGCTCTGTTGGAGCCGTGGACGGGGCAACGCCAGCGGGTGGTCCGGATGATCGGCCTGAGCGGCTTCCGCAAACCCACTTTCGGGCCGCGGATGACCATCCAGGACCACCGCCGGCACTGACCACCTAAACGGGGTGGCTTGTGATTGTGAAATATCCGACGCAAAGGTTTTGCCGAGCGTCGTAGTGGCCTGTATTTGCCGGGTTTGATGTGGTTGGCAGGCGGCCAGGTGTAGTCGGCGGTGAGGTTGATGTTCAGCCCGCTGGTTCTGCAGCGCTGCTGCTCGAAGGAACGGTCGCGGATCGTGCCGAGCCGGTTGAAGAATATTGCCCGGGCGGGGGTGTTCGGCGACCGGGGAGGGCTTAGCGCCAGTTTTCCGCGAGATGGTGTGGCTGCCACCGCCATGTGGCGTGGTTCCGTCAGCAATAAACGCAGGGCGTCCCCGCGCCGATCCCTCACTACACGGTCAGTTGGGGGGTGCCCCGTTCGCGAAGTCATAGGCGATGCCGGCATCCCGGCCACGTTTAGGGCGCTGGGGTGCGCCCATAGTCTGCCTACTGTGACCATTGACGTGCCGTACCTGCCGCTTACCCGTCGACCTATGAGAGGTCCGCTCTCTCCTCGGCCCGGACTCAGCCGGACAGCCGGGAGTGCCCGCCCGAGAGACGGTCGGAGATCTGGAGTTCTTCTTTTTGGGTCAGGAAGCATGGGGTGGCCTGCCCCTTGAGCAGGTTGTCGGATCGCACGCTGTGCCCCCGCCCTAACCGACAGGGTGGACGTAAGTCTGACCGATGAACAGGCCGGGCTGCTGATGCGGATGAGCGCCGCGACCATCGACCGCAAACTCGCCGGCGAACGGTCCAAACTGATCCTGCGCGGACGGTCGCTTACCGAGCCAGGCACGCTGTTGAAGTCCCAGATCCCGGTCCGGACCTGGGCCGAGTGGGACGATGCCGTACCGGGGTTTGTCGAGATCGATCTGTTTGGGCACGAGGGCGGGGAACAGCTTCGGGGAGTTCTGTTTCACCCTGACGGTGGCTGATACGGCTGGACCGTGAACAGGTCCGTACGGAACTGCAGTTCGGGTCGCGGAACCCGGATCAGCGGGTCCCCCATTGCCACCAGATACCGGAGCGGCAGCGTATGGGCCAGATCAAGCCACGTCCGGGCGGGCCCGCTGACCCGGATCCCGTCAGTCGCCCACCACTCCCACCGGAACCACGTGGACACGGTGACCGATGACGCCGGGGCGCCGTACCCGGGGAAGTGCGTGCTGCTTACTGAGATAGATGCGCGGTTCCTGGCCCAGCCAGGGAGGAAGACCCAGCCCGTTGAGAATGGCCGCGGTCTCGTGGGACACCCACGCGTCCGGTGTGGCGACGCTGAGCACGCGTGCCCGCTGAACCAAATCCGGGTCCAGGCCGGCGTGCACCCGAATCAGCCGGCCGCCGCCAACCAGGTCCTTGGCACGTAAACGCTTCGGCGCAACGCCCGCATCCCGGGCCTGATAGATCGTAAACGGCGGTCAGAGGCCCAGCCGGGCCACCGCCTCCTCGCGCATCTCGATTTTTCGGATCTTGCCGGAAACAGTCATGGGGAAGCTCTCTCGGAGGTCCACATAGCGCGGGATTTTGTAGTGTGCCAGCTTTCCCCGGCAGAATTCCGCGACGGCGGCTTCGTCCAGCGGTGCCGCCCCCTGGTTCAGGATGATGCACGCCATGAGCTCCTCGCCGTACCTGGCATCCGGGACGCCGATCACCTGTACGTCTTGGACGGCCGGGTGGGTATACAGGAATTCCTCGATCTCGCGCGGGTAGATGTTCTCGCCGCCGCGGATCACCATGTCCTTGATCCGGCCTTCAATCACCACATAGCCCTCCTCATCCATCCGGGCGAGGTCACCGGTGTGCATCCAGCCGTCGGCGTCGATGGCTTCCGCGGTTTTGTCGGGCTTTGCCCAGTACCCCTGCATGACGGCATAGCCGCGGGTGCACAGCTCGCCGATGGCGCCGCGCTCCAGCACCTCTCCGGAGCCGGGGTCGATGACCTGGCTTTCGAGCCGGGGTATGGTGCGGCCCACTGTTTCGGTGCGTTGCTGGAGGGTGTCCCCGTGCCGGGTCATGGTTGAGACGGGTGAGGTCTCGGTCATGCCGTAACAGATGGCCACATCCACCATGTGCATCTCCGAAATGACCCGGTTCATCACCTCGATGGGGCACAGCGAGCCGGCCATCACACCGGTGCGGAGGGTGGACAGATCGTAGGAGCCGAAGTCCGGCAGCGCGAGCTCGGCGATGAACATGGTGGGCACGCCGTACAGCGAGGTGCCGCCGAAATCCTGGACAGCCTCCAGCGCCGCCCCGGGGGTGAAACCGCGGCCCGGGATGATGGTGGCAGCGCCGTGGCTGAGAGCGGCAAGGTTGCCGATCACCATGCCGAAGCAGTGGTAGAACGGCACCGGAATCACCACCCTGTCATGGTCCGTGTAGCCCAGCATCTCACCGATGGAGAAGCCGTTGTTAAGCAGGTTGTGGTGGGTCAGGGTGGCGCCCTTGGGAAAGCCCGTGGTCCCCGACGTGTACTGCAGGTTGATGGGATCGTGCGCCAGCAGCTCCGCCATCCGCGCCTTCAGGGCGGAATGGCCGACGGCGTCAGCCCGTTTGAGCAGCTCGGCGTACGTCAGCTCTGCCTCACTTTGGGGGACGCCGGCGTCGAGCCCGTCTACGCCGGGATCCGGCAGGAAGACCAGTTCGCGGAGGTCTGGACACTCCGCGAGCGCGTTGCGGGCCATCCCCACGTAGTCGCTGTTGCGGTCCGACGGCGCGGTGACCAGCATGCGCATGCCGTTCTGCTTCACCACAAACTCCAGTTCGTGGCTGCGGTAGGCGGGGTTCACGTTCACCAGGATGGCGCCGGCTTTGGCGGTGGCGTACTGCACGAGGGTCCATTCGGCGCAGTTCGGGCTCCAGATGCCCACCCGGTCCCCCTGGGCGACGCCGCAGGCGAGCAGCGCACGCGCGAGGCGATCGACGTCGTCGTTCATCTTGGTGTAGCTCCAGCGGCGGGCGTCACCGCCGGGCACCGCCGCGGCCTCGATCAATGCATCGTGGAACGGGAACTCGGCCGCCACCCGCTCAAAATTCGCGCCGATGGTTTCCTCAAGGAGCGGAACGTCAGTGTCCCCGGCTGTGTAAGCACGCATGGTGGCACGCTACCAACTGGACGGGCGCAATGGAATCGGGCCACAGGCTGACGCCCGGTATTGTGAAATCCATGAGTGCACCCATCGACCTGCAAGCAACGTTCATCCCCAACGACGGCGAGTTCTTCCGTGTGAAGCTCGCACTGGAAATCGCGATCGATGAGGTGGTCAGCGAGCCCGGCTGCATCCGGTACGAGCTGACCGAGGCCACCGAAGAGAAGCTGGTCCTGACCGAACAGTGGGCGTCCGAGGAGGACCTCGCGAAGCACTCCAAGGGCATTGCCGTGCAGGACCTGGACGAATCCCTCAGCGCGCTGCTGGCCGAGCCCGCCAAGATCGAGCGCATTTAGTCTCCCATGTACAACGCGGGGTCACTTTCCGCCCAAAAAACCTAAGTTATTGGGCGGAAAGTGACCCGCGTTGCAGTTAAGTGACTGTCCCCACCCGCTCCTCGCCTCGCAAGCTCGGCCAGGGAACACTGCGCGCGTGGGGCCCACGTTGCAGCCAAGAGGGGATCAGGCGTCGGGAATCTGCGTGCCGTCCTGGGGACCCGAGCTCTTGGCTGCACCCGGGGTGCTGCCGGCGGCGGCGTCCGCCTGCAAGCCCGCGACGTGGGCGTGGACCTCGTCCATGTCCAGGGCCTTGACGGCGTCCACAACCTGCTCCAGCTGCTGGGCGTTGAGCGCGCCAGGCTGGGAGAAAACCAGAACCTTTTCGCGGAAGGCCATCAGCGTGGGAATGGACGTGATGCCGGCCTCGGCGGCGAGCTGCTGCTCGGCCTGGGTGTCCACCTTGGAGAACACGACATCGGAGTGCTTCTCTGACACGGCGCTGTACGTGGGCCCGAACTGCTTGCAGGGACCGCACCATTCAGCCCAGAAGTCCACGAGCACAATGTCGTTGCCTTCGATGGTGGATGCGAACTGTTCACCTGTGATGTCTACGGTAGCCATGGTTTCAACGGTACGCGAGGCGCCGGCGGATGTCCCGGCCGCGGGCACCCTGTTCGCTCCCCGCGTCATCGGGAATATCCGCTGCCCGCCGTGTACAGCGGGCGCCTCGGCGCCTAACGTAAAAGTTCAACAGCCGCTGACTGCCGAACAGGAGGGCGCATGGCCGAAGCTATCGCCACCAGGTCCCTCACCAAGAAATTCGGCCGCCGCGAAGTGCTGCATGGGGTGGATTTCGCCGTCGAGGCCGGGTCCGTGTTCGGCGTGATCGGCCCCAACGGCGCAGGGAAGACCACCACCATGCGCTGCCTGCTGGACATCATCCGCCCCACCTCGGGGGCGATCCGCGTCCTGGGCGAGGATCCGCGGCTGGGTGGACCCGAGCTTCGCCGCAGGATTGGCTACCTTCCGGGCGAACTGTTCCTCGAGGGACGGGTGACCGGCCGGAAACTGCTGTCCCACTACGAGGCGATCAGCGGTCCGGTCTCTCCGGGCAGGATCGACGCGCTGGCCGAACGGCTGGGACTGGACCTCGACCGGCACACCCGCAAGCTGTCCAAGGGCAACAAGCAGAAACTGGGCCTGGTCCAGGCGTTTATGCACAACCCAGAACTGCTGGTCCTCGATGAGCCCACCAGCGGGCTGGATCCGCTGGTCCAGCAGGAATTCCATGCCATGGTGCAGGAAGCGCAGCACCAGGGGCAGACCATTTTCCTCAGTTCCCACGTGCTTAGCGAAGTCCAGCAGACCGCAGACACGGTGGCTATCCTCCGGGACGGCAAAATCATCGCCGTCGAGTCGGTCAGCGGACTGCGGGAAGGTGCCGTCCGGCACGTTCGGTTCTCGGCGGACGGCATCACAGCGCACGACGCCGGGGCGCTGCTGGGAGCGGTGCCCGGCGTCGGGCATGTGGAGCTACTGGAGTCCAACGGCACCGTCACTGTATCCGCCACGCTGGAAGGTGCCATCCAGCCACTGGTCAAGGCCCTGGGCACGCTGCAATTAAAGGACCTTGTCCTGGAGGAGCCTGACCTGGAGGAATCGGTGCTGCAGCTGTATTCCATCCCCCGGGATTCAGCCCCGGAGGATCCAAGCACCCGGAGGATTGCCAGGTGAGCACCACGCTGCCGCTGTTCCGGCGCGCGTTCCTCGACAGTTGGCGCTCAACGCTCGCGTGGGCGGCCGGCCTGGCCGGCGCCACGTTCCTGTACCTGCCGCTGTACCCGTCCATTGGCGGGAGCGCGCAGATGCAGGACCTGATTGATGCCCTCCCGGCGGAGATGACCAAGGCGCTGAACTACGAACAGATGGCCACCGGTCCCGGCTACACCCAGGCCACGCTCTTCGGGCTGATCGGGTTCCTGCTGATGACCATCGCCTCCGTGGGGTGGGGAGCCGCCGCGGTGGGCGGTGACGAGGAATCCGGCCAGCTGGAACTGACCCTTGCCCACGGCGTGACGCGCGTCCAGGTGGTGCTTGAACGCGCACTGTCCCTGCTAATTCGGGTGGTGCTGCTGGCGGCGTTGGTCTTTGTGCTGGTGCGGCTGCTGAACGATTCGGCCGAGCTGGCTATCCGGCCGGAGTACCTTTTCGGCGCGTCCGTCCTGTTCGCCGGGCTGTCCCTGCTGACCGGAACCGCTGCGCTGTGCGCCGGTGCCATGTCCGGGCGGCGGACCTACGGGCTCGCCGCAGGTGCCGCCGTCGGCGTCTTGGGATACGTCTTCAACGCGGTGGGCCGGCAGAGCCCCGACGTCGAGTGGCTGCTGAACCTGAGCCCCTACCACTGGGCGTACGGGAACGCGCCGGTGGCCAACGGGGCGGACTGGGCGGCGGCGGTCTGGCTTTGGGGCATCTCCGTGGCCCTGGTGGCCGTTGCTGCGGTGGCGGTGAACCGGCGCGACGTCGGCACGTAGGGTGCGCGACTTCCGGCGGCCCGCGGCGGTCAGGCTGTGGCGGTCAGGCCGCGGCGGTCAGGCCGCGGTGGTCAGGCTGTGGCGGTCAGGCTGTGGCGTCCCAAAGGTGCGGCGCCGGGGTACGGCTGCCCGGCAGGGCATTGGTCTCACGCCATTCGTGGATCCATTCCGGCAGAACCAGGTCCGCCGGTGGCTGGCCGAACTCGCGCAGGATCTCCGCCTGGCTGACAGGTTTGCCCTTGCTGACCAGGCGGGTGGCGATGTAGGCACGCGCGTAAATTTCTCCTTCGGCCACCATACGCTGCTCGAAGTAGATAGCTTTGGCGTCCAGTCCGATGATCTTCGTTTCGATGGTGTACGGCTGCCAAAGCTGCAGCGACTTCCGGAAGGCGATGGTCTCCCCCGCCGCCACCGGACTCCAGCCACGCTGGCGCATCCTTTTCCAGACGCCGCTGCGGACCATGAGGTCGAACCGGCCCAGATCCATGAGGGAGAAGTACATGCCGTTGTTGACATGCATGGCGATGTCGATGTCCGTTGGCAGGACCCGCAGCGGCAGGGATGATGTGTCCCAGATGGTCAGCGCCGAACGGCGGGTGGACGTGAACAGCATCAGGAGGGTGCGCAGGAGCAGGTGCATGCCCTAATGTTACCCGGTGGTAACTTAGCGGCAAATCCGCGGCAAAAGGACAGCCTCGTAGGATGTGGCAGACGACGCAACAACGCTACCGGGACCTTGCCGAGTTACCGCTGATTGGGACGGCACTGGCATTCCTGGCGGCCTGTGCCTGGCAGGTGGTGGGCCGCGTTGACGGCAGCGGAGCGGAATGACTTGAGGGCGTGATGTGGCTGACCTGGGGGGATCTTCGCCCTCGATTACGCCGCGAGCCTTCGGCTGGCCACCGACCGCCGTCGCTGGTTTTTCTGGAACCTGCATGAGCTCCTGATTGTGGCACTCCCGTTTTCCGCCCGCTCAGGCTGCTCCGGCTGGTGACGCTGCTCTCCGTGCTGCACCGGACTGTTGGCGAGACCCTCCGCGGCCGGGTGGTCACCTACGTGGCCGGATCAGCTGCGCTGCTGGCATTCGTGGGCGCGCTGGCAGTGCTGGACCTGGAACAATCCGCACCCGGCGCCAAGATCCTGACGTTGGGTGACGCCGTCTGGTGGGCGATCACCACCCTCACCACGGTGGGTTGCGGCGACATGTACCCTGTGACGCCGGTTGGCCAGATGGTTTCGGCGGCCTCATGATGAGCGGCATTGCTGTGTTGGGTGTGGTCACAGCGTCCATCGCGCCCTGGCTGGTCCAGCGCGTTAAAGAGTCCACCGAGGCCGCTGTGGAGTCCGCCGAGGAACCGGTTCGCGCGGAACTGGCGGATCTCGTGGCGGAGATCGCTGCGCTGCGTCGCCAGGTGGCCGAACTTAGGGATCCCCGCGCGTATTGACAGTCCCCTTTGACAGCCACGGCCGTGGGTAGGTAGTTCCGGAAAACTCTTGAGTATGGAACTGATGGCGGGCCAAGTATCCGGCTGAAATATTAGGGTAGTCCCTACTCGTGCCCCGCCTGCGGGCGCTTCCTAGACTCGAAATTCCTAGGGCCGAACAAAGTTGCTGGCGCATCCTCCAATGCCGGGGTGGGTGATGCCGCTTCATTGCGGAGCATCCGTATCTTCTGGGTATGCGGGCGCCTCCCATCGTGCGCCGTGCGTCGCCGGACATACTCCGGAACTGCGGGGCGCACCACATCTCGATCCGTCCTGCATGGGAGCCGTGGCCTCCCCACCGAACCTGTTGCCGGGCCGACGCTCGATAGGCCACCTATGAAGCAGTTGACCGTAGACCATTCCGAATTACCCCGCCGGAATTTCGAAACATGCGCGCCACGGGTCGATCTCACACCAGGCCACAAACCGGTCAACAACAGGCTGTGGTTAGGCATGGCCTGCGCCATCGTGGTCGCCTCCGTCAGCCTTGCCACGTTGATAGGACCCGTGGCAACGACTGCTGGGGCACCGGCCCCGGCAGCGGTCATCACGACGGCGGACCCACCGGTGGTGCGTGTCGCCCGGCCGCTGGCCCCGGCACCATTGGATGAAACCTACGCTGGCTCAGCTGAACCGGGGGCAGCTGCAGTTGCTGCGGCGGCACCGGAGGCGGCAACGCCGGCCGAGGCACCGCCCTCAAGCGCCCCTGAACCGGCACCGGCAGTGGACAACAACCTGTACACCGTGGTTGCCGGTGACACCGTGGGTACGATCGCCGCCGCGCACGGCGTGGACATGGGTGCCATGCTCGCAGCCAACGGACTCAGCGGATACAGCACCATCGTTCCCGGCCAGACGCTGAAACTGACGGGTCCCGCCGTCGCGGTTTCAGCACCAGCTGCAGCACCGGCGCAGGCGCCTGTTACCGCATCGGTGGCGGCCGCCGCTCCCGCCCCTGCGCCTGCTCCCCTGGTACCGGCGGCACCGGCCGTCCGGACTATCTATATTGCGGGCGCCGGCGGCCAGTCCATGGTTGATGCGTGCATCGGGCCTATCCATTACACGCCCAACGATGGCTACTCCCTCTTCATAACTGAACACGATTTCTGTGGCGGCTGGGCACGGTTCTCCGGCATTGCCGTGGGTGAGACCATCAGTATCCCCGGCTACGGGACCTACACGGCGACGGCCCGCGGGCAGGTCCCCAATCCCGGGACCACCAACGACGTCATCCGGGTCTTCGGCGGTTTCCCCCGGGCCATCCTGCAGACCTGCATCCCGGGGACCAACCAGATGTTGCTGATTGCGCTTAACTGACCACCCACGTCGCGGTGAACTGCCATAGCAGGCACCGCTCCTCAGCTTGTCCGCAGTTCCGAACGTTCAAGGCCGGGAGCCGCGGACAAGGCCTTAAGTGGGAGCGTTACATCGGCTTCCGTGCGGAGACATGCTCCACGAGCTCGCCGACGCGCTCTTCGGAATAGTTGCGGGCGATGTCACCCTGGCTGATGATACCCACCAGTTTGTGGTCAGCAATGACCGGCAGCCGGCGGATCTGGTACTGCTCCATCATCTCGATGGCGGCATCAATGTTCGCGTCGGCATCGATCCAATGCGGCTTGCCCGACGCGAGGTCACGGGCCATCATCTCGCCCGGATTACGGCCGGCGGCAACACAGCGGAGCACAATGTCCCTGTCGGTGATCAGGCCTTTCAACTTGCCGTCATCGCCGCAGATGGGCAACGACCCGCAGTCCAGGTCCTGCATCATCCGGGCAGCCTCAACGAGGGACTGGTTCTCCTTTATACAGCGCGCATCCGTAGTCATGAATTCACGTACAACACTCATTGGTCCTCCTTCATCGATGGATGAATCGACGCAGGGCATCGGGGGCACATGCGCCGATGCTGCCAGCCTACGCCGGGCCGCGAGCGCCTGTCGATGACGATTCCTCCCCTGATTTTGGGCCTGTCTTTTCCCCTTTGCATGGTCAATTCCCCTGCGACCCCGCGGGGAGTAGTCCAACGGAAGGGGAATCGGGGCCGCCGAAGGACTGCGGGAGGCGCCGTCAGAAGCCATGCGCTGAAGGGCACAAAAAAGCCTCCGGAACCTGGTGGTTCCGGAGGCTTTTCCTTGGGTGGCAGATGAGGGATTCGAACCCCCGTAGGCGTTGCCAGCTGATTTACAGTCAGCCCCCTTTGGCCGCTCGGGTAATCTGCCGAACTTCAAAAGAAGATCACCCCCGGCTGCAGTCTGCAGAACGTCCGTTTCCGGGCCGTTCCGCTTCCAGTAACCGCGGGCAAGACAACTTTACAGAACTTCTGCCGAAGAATCGAATCGAGCCGCTCCGCCACGGAGACGGACCCCAAAAGCCTTGCAATTCCGCGGAAGAAGAGCGAAATCAGGCCTCCCCAAGAATCCGCCCCGCCAGCTTTGCCTCGAACCTAACAGCCTGCTCCGCCGTGATCTGATTCAGCTGCACTGCCCGGCGGAGGTCCTCGCTGACGCCATCCATGCGGGCAGAGGCGTCCGGTACGGGGCTGAAAACAATGGATCCTGCCAGGGCTGCGGCGACGACGGACGTGGCGGCCGTGACGACTGCTCCGGCGGCTGCGGCAGTGGTTCGGGTGACGTAATGGACTGCGGTGCGATGCATAGCTTCCCTTTCGTGCTTGTTCCAACTGGTTCAACTCTCGCCTGCCCAGCTTCGTTCCCGCAGTGCGTCGGCTAGGAGGGAACTGTGAATCGTCAATCATGCAGGATGCGCAGTAGCGCCAGAGCCGATCCGTATTAGGCTGGAATGCAGAGATCCACGCCCTTCCAGAGCCAATGGGAGGGCAACCATCAGCACAAGGAGAGTCATGGCCGGCGAGTCAACGTTCGACGTCGTAAGCAAAGTGGACAAGCAGGAAGTGGCCAACGCGCTGAACCAGGCGCAGAAGGAACTGACCCAGCGCTACGACTTCAAGGGCGTGGGCGCCGAGGTCGATTTCAGCGGCGAGAAGATCCTGATGAAGGCCAACTCGGAGGAACGCGTCCTGGCAGTGCTGGACGTGCTCCAGTCCAAGCTGATCCGCCGCGGCATCTCCCTGAAGTCGCTGGACACCGGCGAGCCGTTCGCGTCCGGCAAGGAGTTCCGCCTGGAAGCCTCCATCAAGGAAGGCATCGAGCAGGACCTGGCCAAGAAGATCAACAAACTGATCCGCGATGAAGGGCCCAAGGGAGTCAAGTCCCAGATCCAGGGCGACGAACTCCGCGTCTCCTCCAAGTCCCGCGATGACCTGCAGGCCGTCATGGCCCTGCTCAAGGACTTTGACGAGGCTGACCTGCAGTTCGTTAACTTCCGCAGCTAGCCACACGGCACCGGCACCGCGCGGCACCGGCAACGCGCCGCGCCGCGCCAAGGGTCCGGGGACCACCGATTTCGGTGGGCCCGGACCGTTTTCCTGACGCTGACCTTCGGCTTTGGCCCAACACTGTTCGGGAAGGACGACACGGCCCGGTTCGGGCTGGAGGGCCGCCGGCCGGCTGCGCTGATCGACCTGCCGCATTTCCCGGGCGATGACCTCCACTATCAGCGAACGGGCGGGGACCTGGTCGTCCAGGCATGTTCCGACGACCCCCAAGTAGCAGTGCATGCCATCCGGAACCTGGCGCGCATCTCGTTCGGCAAGGCGCGTGTCCGCTGGTCCCAGCTGGGCTTCGGCCGCACGTCCTCCACCTCGCGGGCGCAACAGACGCCGCGGAACCTCTTCGGCTTCAAGGACGGGACCAACAACGTCAAGTCCGAAGACCCGGCGTTTCTGGACGAACACATCTGGGTGCCCGGCGGCGCCCCGGCCACTGAGGCCTGGATGGAGGGCGGCAGCTACCTCGTGGCCCGCCGCATCCGCATGCACATCGAGATCTGGGACCGGACCTCGCTCCGGGAACAGGAGAACCTGATTGGCAGGACCAAGGCGGAGGGCGCCCCGCTTTCCGGCGGGACGGAGTTCACCGCCCCGACTTTGCCGCCAGCGGCCTGGCCAGCCACCCGCTGATCGCCGCCAATGCGCATGTGCGGATAGCCCACGCGGAGCAGAACAAGGGTGCGCGGATGCTGCGCCGCGGCTACAACTTCACTGATGGCTCGGACGGCGAAGGGCTGTTCTCGGCCTGACTTCCGCAGCAAGGACACTGGTCCGGCGACGGGACACAGAATCGGGCTGGGGACACCGGAATTTCGGTGTCCCCAGCCCGATTGCGTTTCACCCGGCCGTTTGCGTGTCCTCAGCAGCGGACGACGGCGGCGCGCTGTTTGTCGGCTGGCCTCAGTTAAGCGGACGGCCAGCCATCCGCTCCAGCCGGGCGATCCGGTCCCCCATGGGCGGGTGCGTCGCGAACAGCTTGGTCATTGCGCCGCCGCGGAACGGGTTGGCGATCATCAGGTGCGAGGCGTTGACCAGCTTCTGGTCCTGCGGAAGCGGGACAACCCGGACACCCTGTTCAATCTTGCGCAGAGCTGAGGCGAGCGCCAGCGGATCGCCTGTGAGCTGCGAACCGTCCTCGTCGGCGTCGTACTCCCTGGTCCGCGAAATGGCGAGCTGGATCAGTGAGGCAGCGAACGGCGCCAGAAGCGCCATGGCCAGCATCGAGAGCGGGTTGGAGTTGCGCCGGTCGCCGCCGAAGAACAGCAGCATCTGGCCCACCGAGGTGATCACACCGGCCACCGCGGCCGCCACCGAGGACGTGAGGATGTCCCGGTTGTACACATGCATCAGCTCGTGGCCCAGGACCCCGCGAAGCTCCCGGGCGTCGAGCAGCTGCAGCATGCCTTCGGTGCAGCAGACGGCCGCGTTTTTGGGATTCCGGCCAGTGGCGAACGCGTTCGGATTCATGGTGGGCGCGAGATAAATGCGCGGCATCGGCTGGTTTGCACGCACAGACAGCTCCCGGACAATCTGGTACAGCTGCGGCGTCTGGGCCGCCGTCACGGGGTAGGCCTGCATGGAACGGATGGCGATTTTATCGCTGTTCCAGTAGCCGTACGCCGTGGTGGCAACACCCACCAGCGCCATGATCCAGATGGGCGCCGCGCTGCGGGTGTTGAGGCCGATCAGGACGCCCAGCCCCAGCAGCACCGCCCAGAGGACACCAAAGAGCGCTGCGGTCTTCAGGCCGTTGTGATGTTTGTGCACGTCCGCTCCTTCACGTCGCCCCGGCAGGGTCAGCCTCAGCAGGGCCCCCACAGGGTTCGCCAGCGGGCGGGGAACTACGGCACCGGATCATGGGCATCGTACTTCCGGAAACCCGGCCGCAGCTGCGCCGCCACCCAGGCCACCAGCACGCAAACCATTCCGCCCAGAAGCAGGACCCAGCCCTCACTCAAGATCTTAGTCCCGCCCCCGGCCAGCAGGTCCCCCACGCGCGGGCCGCCGGCCAGCGGCCCCACTGTCATGGCCAGCCGAACGAAAGCATGCTGAGCGCGTTGGCCGCGGGAAGCAGTTCCGTGCCGATCAGCGTGGGAATGATGGCCCTCCGCGCCGGCTGATTGATGGCCTGCGCGCCGCTCTTGAGTGCCACGCGCTGCACCGTGGTGTTTGCGCACCAGTGGCACCCCATCGGGACAGCCATCGGCGAGCCGGAGGCGGAATCGTCCACCCCAACGTTCCACCAGTTCGGGCGCTGGGACCGCGAGCCAGTCACTCTGGGTGAACAGCTGCTGCTTCCAACCCAGCGCCGCGTACCGGCGGCAGAAGAGGAGCTCGCGGAGTACGACGGCGGCCTGCGCACCGCGCTGCGCCGCCTGGCTGGGGAGCACTCGGGAGAGCCCGCCTCGCCGGAAGCCGCGCCGCTGCCTGAACTGATTGCGGCCGCGCCCCCGTTGACGGCCGGCGACCACCACGCCGTCGTGTCACCGGCATCGGACGGAGCACTGACTGCCGGCCTCCTGCTGGCGCTGGGCGCCGCCGTGCAGGGACTGACGGGAGGCCGCGGCGTCACCGGACTGAGCTGCGTGGCGCCGGATCCGGGCTCGGTAGGGCGGGAAGTCCATGCCCTGGGCCGCTCGGCAGGCGAGTCAGTTAACCCCCTCCAGGAGTTCCTGAATCTGCCGGAAGTTAGCCACGCCTTATTGTGACAAAATCAAAATAAGTGGTTAAATAGAAACCATGACGGAACACCTTGGCGGCCACGATGCATGGGCTGCTGCCCTGCGGGCACACGGCCGCCGCGTGACCAAGCAGCGGCTCGCCGTGCTGGCCGCCGTCGAACACCACCCGCATTCACCGGCAGAAAGCATTCTGGCCTCCGCACGCACAGAGCTCCCGGAACTCACTGCACAGTCCGTCTACGTGGTCCTGGGGGACCTGACCGACCTGCATATGCTGCGCCGCTTCGAGCCGCCGCACTCCCCCGCCCTGTATGAGACCCGCGTCGGTGACAACCACCACCACGCCATCTGTATCAGCTGCGGACGCGTCGAGGACGTGGAATGCGCCGTCGGACATGCGCCCTGCCTCACCCCGCACTGGGATGCGAACGCCAAGCCCATGACCATCCAGATCGCGGATGTGATGTACCAGGGCATCTGCCAGGACTGCCAGCAGTCCCAACAACTTTCCCTCCAGAACGTCCAAGTAATCAAGAAATAGGAGAACAATGACTGCCATTTCAACGACCCAGTCAGGTGCCCCCGTCACGTCCGACGCGCACTCCCAGTCAGTTGGTGCCGACGGTGCCATCATCCTGACTGATCACTACCTGATCGAAAAGCTCGCCCAGTTCAACCGCGAGCGGGTCCCGGAGCGCGTAGTCCACGCCAAGGGCGGCGGCGCGTTCGGTACGTTCAAGACCACCTCGGACGTCTCCAAATACACCAAGGCAGCGTTCCTGCAGCCGGGCACCGAGACGGACATGCTGATCCGCTTCTCCTCCGTTGCCGGCGAGAGCGGCTCCCCTGACACCTGGCGCGATCCCCGCGGCTTCGCCGTCAAGTTCTACACCACCGAGGGCAACTACGACCTCGTGGGCAACAACACCCCCGTCTTCTTCATCCGCGACGGCATCAAGTTCCCGGACTTCATCCACTCCCAGAAGCGCCTCCCGGGCACCCACCTGCGCGACGCTGACATGCAGTGGGATTTCTGGACCCTGTCCCCCGAGTCCGCACACCAGGTCACCTGGCTCATGGGCGACCGCGGCCTGCCGGCTTCCTGGCGTGAAATGCAGGGCTACGGCTCGCACACGTACCAGTGGATCAACGCCGAGGGCGAGCGCTTCTGGGTCAAGTACCACTTCAAGTCCAACCAGGGCGTCAAGGCCATGACCGGCGACCAGGCCGAAGGGCTGGCCGGCTCGGACGCGGACTTCTACATCCGCGACCTGCAGGAAAACATCGCCGAGGGCAACTTCCCGTCTTGGGAACTGCACGTCCAGGTCATGCCATACGAGGACGCCAAGACGTACCGCTTCAACCCGTTCGACCTCACCAAGGTGTGGCCGCACGCCGACTACCCGCTGATCCACGTGGGCACCATGGAGCTGAACAAGAACCCGGAGAACTACTTCGCGCAGATCGAGCAGGCCACCTTCGCGCCGTCGAACTTCGTGCCGGGCATCGCCGCTTCGCCGGACAAGATGCTGCAGGCCCGCATCTTCTCCTACGCCGATGCACACCGTTACCGCGTGGGTACCAACCACGCCCAGATCCCGGTGAACCAGCCCAAGAGCCAGGTCAACAACTACAGCCAGGACGGCCAGGGGCGCTTCAGCTTCAACGCTCCCTCCGTTCCGGTGTACGCACCGAACTCCGTGGGCGGCCCCGCCGCTGTTGAGCCGGCTTCCCCGGCCGGTGGCTGGGAGAACGACGGCGAGCTGACGCTTTCCGCACACTCCCTCCGTGCCGAGGACGGCGACTTCGTCCAGGCCGGCGCCCTGTACCGCGAAGTGTTCGACGACGGCGCCAAGGCCCGCCTGCTGGACACCCTCACCGGTGCTGTGGGCGGCGTGAAGACCCCCGAGATCAAGGAACGGGCCATCCAGTACTGGACCAACGTTGACGCCGAGCTCGGCGCCAAGCTGCGCGCCAACCTCGGCGCCGGTTCCACCGACTCCGACGCCGAGGCAGCCAACAAGATCGGCTAATTCGCCACTTGAGGCCCCTTGCGGCACAACAAAACAACCCGCCACGATTTTTCGTGGCGGGTTGTTTAGTTTGTGGCGTTGTTTCTAGCGTTGAGTTGACGCGCACGCCTCACTTATAGGGGCTAGGAGCGTGTGAGCGTCTCCGGCTCACCTGCCGCCGCGGGGCGGTGGCCCTTTTTGGCGCGCTGGATTTGCTCGTACACGTGGTGGCGGAGTTCGGTGAAGCGCGGCAGGGACCGGGTCTCCTACTGGTCACGCTCCACCGGGAGGTCAATCATGATGTCCTCCTGGACCACGGTCGGGGAACTGGAGAGGATGATGACGCGTTCGCCGAGGTAAACCGATTCGTCGATGTCGTGCGTAACGAAAAGCACCGTCACGCCGAACTTCTTCCAGATGGTGCGGATCAGGTCCTCCAGATCCGCCCGGGTCCGCGCGTCCACAGCCGCGAACGGCTCGTCCATCAGCAGGACCTCGGGCTGGTACGCAATGGCGCGGGCGATCGCCACGCGCTGCTGCATACCGCCGGACAGCTGCCAGGGATAGGAGCGCGGGACGTGGGCAAGGCCCACCGCCTCAAGGGCCTCGTCAACGAGCTTGTCCCGTTCAGCCTTGGGCACCCCCTGGTTTTTCAGCGGCAGCTCCACGTTGTCCCGGACCCGGAGGGACCCACGAGGCAGGCAAGTTCGCCGGCACGCAGGTCGAAGGTCAGGTTACGCACAGCCTCGATGTCGCCGCCGTCGGTCTGGTACACCTTCTTCAGGCCGCGGACGGAGAGCATGGCCTCCGGAGCCGGGCGGGTGGGATCAGGCTGCATTTTCTACCTCTTTCTGGCCGTGGTACCAGCGCAGGATGTTTCGCTCGGCCCACTGGAAAATGAACGACAAAGCCACGCCCAGCAGACCGAGTACCACGATGCCGGACCACATTTCCGGGATGGCGAAGGACCGCTGGAACTGGACGATGGTGAAGCCAAGCCCCGAGGACGAGGCGAACATTTCGGAGATGACCATCAGGATCAGCCCGAGGGACAACGACTGGCGCACCCCTGCCATGATCTGCGGACTGGCCGAAGGCAATACCAGGTACCTGACACGGGCCCAGCCGTCGATGCCGTAGGTGTGGGCCGAATCAGAGAGCACCCCGTCGACAGCCCGGACTCCTTCGATGGTGTTCAGCAGGACAGGCCAGACGCAGCCGGAGATGATGACAGCGATCTTCATGGAGTCGCTGATGCCCATCAACAGGATCAGGACCGGGACCAGGACCGGCGGCGGGTTGGCGCAAAAGAACTCCAGCGTCGGTTCCAGCAGGGCCCGGAGCCATCGGACCGAGCCGATGAGTACCCCGCCCACGATGCCGATCACGATGGCTGCGACGACGCCGACCAGAAGCCTTCCGATGCTGGGCAGCACGTCGGAGAGGAAGCGGGGGCCGAACCAGACCTGGCCGAATTTACTGACCAGGGTGGCAGGGGTGGGGACGAAGAAGTTGACGGCACCGAGGGTTGAGGCCCACCAGAGCAGGACCAGCAAAACCGGCAACGCCAGCAGGTGGCCAAGGGTCTTCAGGGCTTTCACACAATCACCTCGGAACGGACGGAGGAATGCCAGGAAAGAGTCTTCTTTTCGATGAACCGCATCAGTGCGTTAATTGCCACGCCGATCAGGCCAGTGGCAAGCACCAGGGCATACATGCCCGAGATGGCGCCGCCGGACTGGGCAAGGGCGATCTCACGCCCGAGGCCAGGCGACCCGATCACCAGTTCCGCCGTGATGGCCAGGACCAGCGCCACTGTGGCAGCAAGCCGGACCCCGCCAAGGCGACGGCGATGACGAGGCCCAGGAACCAGGCGGTCATGGTTTCGCCGACCGAGATCCAGAATGCGGTCAGCCCAACGTCCCGCACCAGTGCCACAATGACATCGCCGGCCGGGGGGAGGAAACGTTCATTGATGATGCCCAGCCGCGGAATGAGTTCCCAGGTGCCCAGGAATCCCACAATCCCGGCCAAGCCGAGCAGCTGTTTCGTAGGCACCTTGCGGACGTACTGGCGGTCCCGCCCCACGCTGGGGACGGGACCGCCGGAGGTTAGAGCGTCTGCACTCACGGGAGGAGGTCGCCTGCGTTCGGCGCCTTGGTCAGAGTGCCGTACTTGGCGGCAGCGTCACCGAGGGTCTTGAAGGCGTCCTTGTTGAAGTCGACTTTGTAGCGCGGCAGCACGATCTTGGCTCGTGCGGCCTCGTCGATCTTGGTGTACGTGCCCACGAGGTCGCGGACCTCCTGTGGGTGCGCCTGCCTGCGCGTACTCGAGGGACTTGTTCATGGCCCGGGTGAACTTCGCGGTCAGGTCCGCCTTGTTCTTGATGGTGTCAGACTTGGTGAAGTAACCGGCGATGTCCAGCTCCGGGCTCCTCTCGACGAAGTTCCAGGAGACCACGGTGCCGCCCTCGGCGACGGCCTTGGAAGCGAACGGTTCCAGAATCCAGGCCGCGTCCACCTGCTTGTTGGCCAGCGCAGCCGGGGCGTCCGGGAAGGCGACCTCGACGAACTTCACGTTGGAGGGATCGCCGCCGTCCTTTTCGATGGCCGACTTAATAGTGGTGTCGCCGATGTTGGACAGGTTGTTCACCGAGACGGTCTTGCCAGCGAGGTCCTTGGCGGAGTTGATGCTCGAGCTGGCCGGGACGACGATACCACCCACATCCTTGCCGCGCTCGCCGGTGCTGGACGCGCCGTTGGCAACGAATTTGAGGTCGAGACCCTTGTCCTTTGCGACCATCACGGAAATCAAGTTGGAGAAGGCGAAGTCGAAGCTGCCGCTGACCACGCCCGGCACGATTGCTGCGCCGCCGGTGGCGGTCTGAATATCTAACTGCAGGCCCTCATCCTTGAAGAACCCCTGATTGTTGCCCAGGTAGATCGGGGCGCAGTCCACGATCGGGATAACGCCCACGCTGATCTTGGTCAGTTCCGTGCCCCCGTAGCCCCTGCAGTGGAGGTGCCGCCTCCGGGGGAACTCGGTGAGCCGGACCCACAGGCTGACAAGCCCAGGACGGATGCTGCGGCAAGGGCAGCGATAACGGTACGACGTTTCATGACACTCCTTCGTGCACTGGCACGGGAGTGAGACGCCCCCATGCGCCGCTGTTCGCACTCTCTGGCATGAGAGATTCAAGGGTCAACTTGTTCTTCCCATCGTTATCCTCCTGACGCCAGTAGCCGGATGGCGGAAGGCGTCAGCTGATGTTCGATTTTACGCCCGAATGTGACGCTATCCACATACGTGATGCGGGCTCTGGCTGGACTTTGTTCGAATACCTAGGATCGCTGCATGAACACATTCCAGGGCATCCCTGCAGGAGCATTCGCGTTCTACGCCGAGCTTGAGGACAACAACAGCCGGGAGTGGTGGCTGGAGCACAAAGACAGCTACAACACCTTGGTCCGGGACCCGGTCGCGGCACTGCTGGCCGAGCTAGAGCCGCGGTTCGGGCCGGGCAAGATCTTTCGTCCCAACCGGGACATCAGGTTTGCCCAGGACAAGTCGCCATATAAGACGGCCCAGGGCGCCTTTGCGTCAGTCCAGGAAGGCGTGGGCTACTACCTGCAGATCAGCGCTGACGGGCTGCTGGTCGGTGGCGGCTACCATTCCCATACTCCTGCGCAACTGGCCCGGTTCCGAAATTCGGTGGATGCCTCCGGCCCGGGTGAATCGCTGCGGCACATCGTGGACGGTGTGGCTGCCGCGGGCTTTGCGGTGGAGGGCGAGAAACTCAAAACTGTGCCGCGCGCTTATGACCGGGACCATCCCCGGGCGGAGCTGCTTAAGCACAAGTCGCTCTCCGCCGGCATGGAGCTGGGCCGGCCGGACTGGGTGGAATCGCCCGATGCAGCCCGGAAGGTAGCCGGGCTCTGGGACCAGCTGCGGCCCCTGGTGGAGTGGGTGGGCCGTCACGCCGCGCCGTAACAGCTGTCGGCTGAAGGCAGTAGTTTGGCTGAACGCAAGGGTTCAGCTGAACGCAGGGGCTACCGGACCACTTCTTACCTGGCGCCGTCGTGGCTGGACTCTTCATGGCTGCGCTCTTCGTGGCTGGACTCTTCCCCGGCGGCCGCCTGCCGGTACTCGAGGTTGTTGAAGAACACCGTCAGCATCAGCTCAAAGGCCTTCGTTGCCGCCTCCGGCTGGTTCATCACCACAAAGTCGAACTGCAGCCCGTAGAACGTGGACGTAAAGAGCCGTGCATCGGTGTCGGCAAACTCCTCGGCAACACCCTGGACCATCAGCCAGTCACGGGTCTTGTAATGCAGCATGCGGAAATGCTCCTGGGCTGTGCCCCGGGGTTCAGCGGCGACGATATCCTGTGCCGTGGCCTCAAACTCCAGCCGGGCAAGGTGCCGGTTCCGCTGGGCCATGGTCCACTGCCACGACTCAAGAAGGTACGCCCGCCAGGCCTCGCGGCTGATCTCCCGGACGTCAGTGCTGCGCATGCTGTCCAGTCTGGATTCGATGGAGCGGATGACTTCCGTGATCAGCTGTTCGCGGTTACCGAAGTGGTAAACCAGCGCGTACGCACTGATGCCCAGGCCTTCGGCCAGGGTGCGGAACGTCAGTTCGGCCAGCGTCTTGTCCATCAGGTAGTCAAGGATTGCGCTCAGCAGCTCTGCTTTGCGCTCCGGTTTTGCGGGGCGGGCCATGAATCCATCTTAGGGAGGGCAGGACGGTGTGCCGTACCCAGCGCCGCGGCGCCGATCCAGACCCTCCCTGCAGCGTCGGATATGCGTCAGCGTGCCACCGGTTCGGTTGCGTCGAGCAAGGCAAGCTCATGGCGGCGCGGCGTGCCCTCCCAGTCGCCCGGCACGAGGCAGGCGAAGGCTCCGGTGCGGACCGCGGTGAGCAGCCGTTCCTGGACCGAGGCTCCAGCCAGCAGGTCCGAAATGTAGCCGGCCACAAACGCATCACCGGCGCCCACGGTATCGATGGCGTTGACCCGGACGGCGTCCTGCGAGTATTCCACGCCGTCGATCACAGCGGCACAGCCCGCGGCCCCGCGCTTGATGACCGCCTGACCGGGTCCCAGGGCGGCAACCCGCCGGGCGAGCTCCAGGGGATCCTCCGCTGGTCCTACCGCAATGGCGGCTTCATCGTCGCCGGCGAACACAATGTCCGCCTGCGTGATAAAGCTGCGGAAGACCTTTCCCGCGTCGTCGGCGGACCACAGCGCGGCCCGGTAATTGAGGTCGAAAGAGACCAGCACACCGGCATCGCGCGCGATATCGAGCGCGTGCTGGGCGGCCTGCGCAGCGGACGGCGACAGTGCGGGGGTAATGCCGGTGAGGTGCAGGAGCCGGGCGTTGGCAATCCGGCCGGCCGGGATGTCCGTCCGGGCCAAGCGCGAACCTGCGCTTCCGGACCGGTAGTACCAGACCCTGAGCTGGTCCATGGTGCGGCGCTCTTTGATCATAAAGCCGGTGGGTGCCGTCTCGTAGCGCAGCGGGTCCACCACGATCCCTTCGGCCGCGAGCTCCCTCAGCACCAGTTCGCCGAGGCTGTCGTTGCCGGCGCGGCCAACCCACGTCACCGAAGTGCCGAGCCGGCGCAGCGCGATGGCGAAGTTGCTTTGGGAACCGCCCATGCCGAGGCTGAGGGAGGACACCTGGGCCAGCGGGCCGGGTGTGTCGGCTTTCATCAGGCCCATGGTTTCGCCGAAGGTCACGACGTCGGTGAAGGTCACCGCGTAATCCTCGCCTGGACCGCTTCCGCCACCAGTGCACTCAGCTGGCGGGACCGGACCGTGAGGGCTGCAAGGTCGCCGCCGTCGAGCGCCTGGCGGGCCTGGTCCCCGGAGGTGACAGTGCCGACGCCGATTTCCGGGTCCCCGCCGAATTGCCGTTTGAGGTCGGGCAGGAGGTCAAAGACCCCGTCGGCGCTGAGGGTCAGTTCGATGGACCGCACGCCGCCGCTGACAGGGTCTCGATCACCGGCGCGTATTCCCGGGCGTGCCGGGCGCGGAGGACGGCTACCACCGGGTTGGCCTAAAGGATGGCCGAAACGGGTGGGCTCTGGACTTCGCTCATGTCAGTAACGATATAGGGCGGGCACCAACAGAGGCACCCGGCCGCCTGGAGCGGAGGGATGCCTCTGTTGGTGCTGTGCGAAGAGTTGGGTACTAAGGGCGGGACGCCATTTCCTTCTCGGGCGCATTATCCACTGCAGACTTGGCCGCAGCGAACTTTTCATTCAGGCGGGAGTGCCTCTGGCCGTAAGCGAAGTAGATGACGATGCCGATAACCAGCCAGCCGGCGAAGAAGATCCACGTCTCCACGGCCAGGTTCATCATCAGGTACAGGCACAGCACGGCGGAAACCACCGGGAGGACCTTGCCGAACGGCACGCGGAAGGACGGCTTCAGGTCGGGGCGCTTCCTGCGCAGCACCAGGATGCCCAGGCTGACCATCACAAACGCGGACAGTGTGCCGATGTTGATCATTTCTTCGAGCAGGTCCACGTTGGTCAGGCCCGCCACAAGTGCCACGGCGGCGCCGCAGATGATCTGGAGGCGGACCGGCGTCGAACGCTTGTCGCTGGTTTTGGAGAGGGACCGCGGCAGCAGGCCGTCGCGGCTCATGGCCAGCACCACCCGGGACAGTCCCATGAGCAGCACCATGATGACGGTGGTGAGGCCGATCAGGGAACCGAACGCGATGACCTTGGCAGCGGTGGTGTTGCCAACGGCTTCGAACGCGGTGGTGAGCGTGGGGTTTTCTGCCGCCGCGAGGTCGGTGTAGGAGACCATGCCGGTCAGCGCGAGGGACACCAGGATGTAAAGCACCGTCACCACGGCGAGGCCGCCGAAGATGCCGCGCGGCAGGGTCTTCTGCGGGTTCTTGACTTCCTCCGCGGACGTGGCCACCACGTCGAAGCCGATGAACGCGAAGAACACCAGGGCTGCGCCCGCGAAGACACCGAGCGTGCCGTACTGCGCAGGGGCGGCACCGGTGAGGAAGCCGAAGAAGGACTGCTTGAGGACGTCAGCGGCGCCGCCGGCGGTGGGCTCAGCGGCCGGGACGAACGGGCTGTAGTTCTCGACTTTCACGTAGGTGAAGCCCACAACGATCACAAAGAGCACAACGGCGATCTTGATCAGGGTGAAGACGTTGCCCACGCGAGCCGAGAGCTTGGTTCCCAGCACCAGGAGAACGGTGAAAACGGCGACGATCAGGAACGCGCCCCAATAGAGGTCCACGCCACCGATGGAAACGGCCGCAGGAACATCGGCCCCCATCAGTGCGAACACGTTACTGAGGTAGATGCCCCAGTACTTCGCGATGACGGCCGCGGCGGTGAAGAGCTCCAGGATCAGGTTCCAGCCGATGATCCACGCGAGCACCTCGCCCATGGTGGCGTACGTAAAGACGTAAGCGGACCCGGCAACGGGTATGGCGGTGGCGAACTCGGCGTAGCACATGATGGCCAGGGCACAGGTCACTGCGGCGATGGCGAAGGAGACCGTCACGGCCGGGCCGGAGAAGTTGGCCGCAGCCTTCGCGCCCACCGAGAAGATCCCGGCTCCGACTGCGACAGCGACGCCCATGATCATCAGGTCCCAGGTGCTGAGTGACCGTTTGAGCTTGCGTCCGGGTTCATCAGCGTCCGCGATGGACTGCTCGATGGATTTGGTCCGGAGAAGGTTCATGAGTAGTTGATCCTGATTTTTGGGGGAAACGGACTTATCAACTTTACGGCCCAGCGGGAAGCTGCTCGCAATCCTTCCGAATGGTGAGACAGGCAGAGCGCCGAACTTAATGCGGGAAACAGCTTGAGGCCCTCCTTTCGGAGGGCCCCAAGGGTTACTGCGTCGAATTGTCTAAGTATTGTCTAAACAGGCCAATCCGTCATCAGGGTGGACCGGATGAGGAAGCGCTTGCCTTCGGGGGCTTCCACCGAGAAGCCGCTCCCCCGGCCCGGCACCACATCCACCGTCAGGTGCGTGTGGCTCCAATACTCGAACTGCTCCCTGGACATCCAAAACTCCAACGGCTCCGGCTTAAGTCCGTCCGAAATATCAAACAGCCCCAGCAGGACATCCGCATCGCCGGTGATGAACTCGCCGGCCGGATAGCACATGGGAGCGGAGCCATCGCAGCAGCCGCCGGACTGATGGAACATGAGCGGCCCGTGCTGCAGCCACAGCTTTTGCAGCAGTTCCACGGCCTGCGCGGTGAGCGCCACCCGGGAAAAATCTTCCCCAGGCAGCGTCACTGCGGCGTTAAGCCTTGTCGCTGGCATCAGAACCTCAGCACCACACGGCCGTCGATCTTGGCGTGTTTCATTTCGTCAAGGACGGCGTTGACTTCCCCGAGCTCCCGAACTGAGACCGTGGGGTGGATCTTGCCCTGGGCATAGAAATCGAGTGCTTCCTCGAGGTCCTGCCGGGTCCCCACGATCGAGCCGCGGACAGTCAGGCCCTTGAGCACAATCTCGAAGATCGGCGCCGGAAAGTCACCCGGTGGCAGTCCGTTGAACACAATCGTCCCGCCCCTGCGGGCCATGCCGATCGCCTGTCCGAAAGCTGACGGGTGCACTGCCGTAACCAAGACTGCATGGGAACCTCCGGTTTCGCGCTGGATGACTTCTGCTGGATCTTCGTGCAGGGCGTTGACCGTCACTTCAGCGCCGTGGTCCTTCGCCAGCGCGAGCTTGTCGTCCGCGATGTCCACGGCTGCCACACGCAGCCCCATGGCAACCGCGTACTGGACGGCGATATGGCCCAGGCCGCCGATGCCGGAGATCGTCACCCACTGCCCCGGCCTGGCCTCGGTCATCTTCAAGCCCTTGTAGACGGTGACGCCGGCGCAGAGCACAGGTGCCACCTCCACGGGGTCGGAGCCCGCCGGAATGCGGGCCGCAAAACGGCTGTCCACCAGCATGTACTCGCCGAAGGAGCCGTCAACGGAGTAGCCGGCGTTCAGCTGCACCTCGCACAGTGTCTCCCAGCCGGTGCGGCAGTATTGGCAGTCGCCGCAGGCAGACCAGAGCCACGCGTTTCCGACCAGGTCACCAACGGCGAGGTCAGTGACCCCCTCACCGAGGGCCACAACTTCACCCACGCCTTCATGGCCAGGGACAAACGGCGGCGACGGCTTCACGGGCCAATCGCCCTCTGCGGCGTGGAGGTCGGTGTGGCAGACGCCGGTGGTGAGCACCTTGACCAGGGCCTCCCCCGGCCCCGGTGTGGGAACGGCGATGTCCTGGATCTGGAGATCCTTGCCGAATTCGGTTACTACTGCTGCTTGCATCGTCGTCGTCATTGGCGAAATCCTTGCGTTGTTGTAGCGGTGATATGCCGGTTGAAGGTGGGCAGGGCCTAGAAGAAGCCGAGCTTGTTTTCGTTGTAGCTGACCAGGAGGTTCTTGGTCTGCTGGTAGTGGTCCAGCATCATGGAATGGTTTTCCCGCCCGATGCCTGAGGACTTGTAGCCGCCGAACGCGGCGCCCGCCGGGTAGGCGTGGTAGTTGTTGACCCAGACGCGGCCTGCCTGGATTTCACGCCCGGCGCGGTACGCAACATTGCCGTTGCGGGACCAAACGCCGGCACCGAGGCCGTACAGGGTGTCGTTGGCGATGCCCATGGCGTCGTTGTAGTCGCTGAACTTTGTCACCGAAACAACAGGGCCGAAGATCTCCTCCTGGAAGATCCGCATCTTGTTGTGGCCCTCGAACACGGTGGGCTGGACGTAGTAGCCGCCAGCCAGGTCCCCTTCGAGCTGGGCGCGTGCGCCGCCGATGAGCACCTTGGCGCCCTCCTGCTTGCCGATGTCGATGTAGGAGAGGATCTTCTCAAGCTGGTCGTTGGAGGCCTGGGCACCCACCTGGGTCTCGGTGTCGAGCGGATTGCCCTGGATCATCTTCGCCACCCGGGCCACGGCGTCGGCCATGAAGGAATCGTAGATGTCTTCCTGGACCAGGGCACGCGACGGGCACGTGCAGACCTCGCCCTGGTTGAACGCGAAGAGCGCGAAGCCCTCCTGGGCCTTGTCGTAGAAGGCGTCGGTGGTGTCCGCGGCGACGTCGTTGAAGAAGATGTTGGGGCTCTTGCCGCCGAGTTCCAAGGTGACCGGGATGAGGTTCTGGCTGGCATACTGGCTGATCAGCCGGCCAGTGGTGGTCTCGCCGGTGAAGGCGATCTTGCGGATCCGCGGGCTGGAGGCCAGCGGCTTGCCGGCCTCGACGCCGAAGCCGTTGACCACGTTGAGGACGCCGGCCGGGAGGAGATCGCCGATGAGCTCCATCAGCACCAGGATGGACGACGGCGTCTGCTCGGCCGGCTTGAGCACCACTGCGTTGCCCGCGGCCAGGGCGGGGGCCAGCTTCCAGACGGCCATCAGGATGGGGAAGTTCCACGGGATGATCTGGCCTACGACGCCGAGTGGCTCGTGGTAGTGGTAGGCGGTGGTGTCGTCGTCGAGCTGGGACAGCCGGCCCTCCTGGGCACGGACGGCGGAGGCGAAGTAGCGGAAGTGGTCCGCGGCGAGCGGGATGTCCGCCCCCAGGGTTTCACGGACGGGCTTGCCGTTGTCCCAGGATTCCGCGACGGCGAGCATTTCCAGGTTCTCGTCGATCCGGTCGGCGATCTTGTTCAGGATGGCAGCACGCTCGGCCACGGAGGTTTTGCCCCAGGACGGCGCGATCTTGTGGGCGGCGTCCAGGGCCAGCTCAATGTCCTCGGCGGTGCCGCGGGCCACCTCGCAGAAGACTTTGCCGGTGACAGGGGTGATGTTTTCGAAGTACTGGCCTTTGACGGGGGCAACCCACTCGCCGCCGATCCAGTTCTCGTAGCGGTCCTTGAACGTGACCTTCGAACCATCGGTACCGGGCTGTGCGTAAACAGTCATTGCTAGCTCCTTTGCTGTGCCGGAGGTGGCGCCTTGATGCCGGCGCCGCCGTTGCCATCAGCGTAGGAGTGTAAGGGTTGCGGTCAGGTTGCGCGTGTGTGAGCCAGCTCACTGCCGGTCCCACCTGCTCCCCTTGCCTCGTAAGCTCGGCCAGGGACCCGGCAGGCGTGGGCCCAGGCTTCGAGCACCCGCGGCGGGGGTTAGGCGCCGAGTTCGGCTTCCAGCCGTTCAAGGTCGGCGACGACGGCGGCCCGTTTGGGTGATCGCGGCGGCAGCAGCTTGAGCGCGGCAGTCCGGACGTCGACGTCGTCCTTCGCCTCCGGAAGTGCCGCGTACTTGAGCAGCGTCTCGGCGCTGCCGTCGGTCAGCACCGCTTCACGCATCAGGGAGGAGACCCGAGCCCGGAGCCTGATAATGCCCGGGGACTCAGACCGCGGCAGCACGGCGCCGCGGTAGATTTCCAGCGCGATCCGGTGGGCGCCCCGCTGCAGGCAGTTCAGCACCTGGCCGCTGTCCGGGACCAGGTCCATGCTGAGCTTGTACGGCCTCGATGTGGGGACGGCAGCCGGATTGAGCTGCTGGAGGATCTTGCGCAGCCGGACCATTTCCGGGCGCAGCGTCATGGTGGAACCGCCGCCCGGGTAGAGCTGGTCGCTGAGTTCCTCAGCCGTTAGGCCGTCCGGGTGCGTGCTGAGCAGAGCGAGGATTTCGCTGTGCCTGGCGGACAGCACCACAGTCTTGCCTTCGATGCTGAGCACGGCCTGGTCGCGGCCCAGGATCTGCAGGCTGTTCCGGTAGAGACTGATTGCCTTCCCGCCGGAGCCGGCTCCCCCGGCCCGACTGGACCCGGGCACGGTACTGGTGGTCCGCCGTCGGGCCGGCCGGCTGGCGAGCGTCGCCGCGAACTGGAGCCGCTCAACGCGCAGCTGCGCCTGCGCGGCGGCCACGGTCGCCTCGACGAGTGACAAGGTGTGCGGGGCCACCGCGGTGGCCTTGCCCGTGATGTCCACAACGCCCAGCAGCGCGCCGGAATCCGGGTCGTAGAACGGGACGGCGGTGCAGCTCCACGCGTGCACGGACCGCTGGTAATGCTCGGCCCCGGAAATCTGGATGCCGCGGCCCAACGCCAGGGCTGTTCCCGGTGCACTGGTGCCGACGGTGGCCTCTGACCAGTCAGCGCCGGGCACGAACATCATGCCTTCCGCGCGGCGCTGCAGGGCTGGATCCCCCTCCACCCAGAGCAGCCGGCCAACCTCGTCCCCTACCGCCACCAGCAACCCGCTGTCGTGGCTGGGCTGGACCAGTAGCTTGTGGATCACGGGCATGATGCTTGCCAGGGGGTGCTGCCTGCGGTATTCCTCCAGCTCATCCGTATCCAGGGCAAGCGGCGCTTCGGGGTTGTCCGGATTGGCTTTCAGCCGAGCCGACCGCTGCCAGGATTCGCGGATCAGCCGACGCAGCCCGGGGATTTCCGGCGTGTCCGGAAACGCGCGGGCGTCGAGCTGCTCGTGGGCGGCCAGGGCATGCCGCTGGGCCAGCCCCTCGGAATCGGTGCCGGGAACTGCCGGACGGATCAGGTTCGTCATCGAACTCCCTCCGGAGTTTTTGTCCAGATAATGCCCGTTTGGGGGCGAAAAAGCCGCATTATCTGGACAAAAACTCGGATCAGGCGCGGGAGATGCTAATCATTTCCTTGCGCGGTACTACTTTGATGCGTTCACGTACGACGGCGGCGGTCCCGTCGGTGCCGGGCTCACCTTCCGACCACTCAGCGCCGAGGGCTGCTTCGTGCGCATCAAGCTTGATCCAGCCCGCCCAGGTGGTGAATTCGACCCCGCGCTCGTGCAGCAGATCGACAATGGCCTGCGGATCCGGGTTCTGGGCCGGGGGCAGGGTGAGCCGGTCCTCCAGCAGGAAGCCGATGGTCTCCAGGGCATCGCCCTTGGTGTGGCCGATCAGGCCGACCGGTCCGCGTTTGATCCAGCCGGTGGCGTAGATTCCGGGGACCGCGTTGCCTTCGGCGTCCAGCACGCGGCCGCCTTCGTTGGGGACCACGCCGCGTTTGGCGTCGTATTCCAGCTCATCCAGCGGCGAGCCGTAGTAGCCGATGGCGCGGTACACGGCCTGCACCGGGTAGTCCACAAAATCGCCGGTACCCTTCACGTTGCCGGTTCCGTCCAGCTCCATCCGCTCGAACTTGATGCCGGCAACATGGCCGGACCCGCCGTCGTCGGAAATCTCTACCGGGCTGTGCAGGAAGTGCAGGTGCAGGCGGCGGGACGACGGTTCTTCCGCCTCCGCGTGCTCTTCCACGAGCCAGTTGGTGAGGGTGTTGACCATGGTTTTGATCTGGTTGTTGCTGCGGATGGCGTCATCGGAGGCCTCGTCGAATTCGAAGTCCTCCGGGTACAGCACAATGTCCACGTCCTTCATGTGGCTTAGCTCGCGCAACTCCAACGGGGTGAACTTCACTTGGGCGGGCCCGCGGCGGCCGAAGACGTGCACGTCCGTGACGGGCGAAGTTTTCAAGCCCTGGTAGACGTTGTCCGGGATCTCCGTGGTGAGCAGTTCATCGGCGTGCTTGACCAGCATCCGGGCGACGTCCAGGGCCACGTTGCCATTGCCGATCACGGCGATTTCGTGTGCATCCAGCGGCCACTCCCGCGGGACATCGGGGTGGCCGTCGTACCAGGACACGAAGTCCGCCCCGCCGAAGGAGCCCGCAAGCCCGATGCCGGGGATGCGCAGGTCCGCGTCCTTGATGGCGCCGGTGGAGAAAATCACGGCGTCATAGAAGGCCCGGAAGTCATGCAGGGTCAGGTCGCGGCCATAGGTGACGTTGCCCAGGAAGCGGATGTCGCCGCGGTCCAGGACCTTGTGCAGAGCGTTCACAATGCCCTTGATGCGCGGGTGGTCAGGCGCGACCCCGTAGCGGATCAAACCGTAGGGCGCCGGGTAGGCCTCAAACAGGTCGATGCTGACCTCGAAGTCCCCGTCTTTGACGCCGTTGGACTTGGTCAGGATGTCCGCCGCATACACACCTGCTGGTCCCGCGCCCACAATGGCAACGCGGAGCGGACGCTTGGAGGTGGTTTCGCCTGGTTTGGACACCGGGAGCCCTTCTGGAACGAGGAGATTGCGACGGAAGCGCATAGTGCAGGGTGCGCCCAGTGTCCCTATTCTAAATGTGCCGTGGTCCTTAATGTGCGTGCCAGGATGCGGCGTTCAGCCAGGGCCTAACCGCTTCGCTGCAGCGGCACCACGTCACCTTCCCGGTACAGCAGCGCACGGACTTCGGATTCTGCGGACTGCGCGCGGTGCGGATCGATGGTCTCCCCCGCGGCGAAGTGGTCCAGCAACCGGGGGTCAACATAGCTTTTGCGGGCGATTGACGGCGTGTTCCCCAGCACCGCCGCCGCCTCCTCCATGGCCATGCTGATGGCGCGCTTGCGTGCCCCCACTTTCTCCTGGGGTCCGCTGCGCGCGAGGCTGAGGGCGGCTGCCACGGTCCCGTGCAGCGTCCGGAAGTCCTTGGCCGTGAAGTCCAGGCCCGTGCGCTCCTTGACGTAGGCGTTGATGTCGGCGCTGGTGACCGGATGCCAGGCCCTGCCATTCTTGAACGCCAGGAGACGGGCGTTACCGCCGCGCCGTTTGAGGGTCCGCACCAGGGCGGCGAGGTCGGCGTCGTGGATTTCCGATTCCCAGTCCTTGCCGCTCTTGGCCGGAAACTTCAGCTCCAGGCACTCCTTGCGCACGTGGACGTGCGCACACAGGAGCGTGGCCAGGCCGCGGCTGCCGTTCTCGTTCGTGTACTGCTCCGATCCGACCCGGAGGGAGCCGCTGTCCAGCATCCTGAAGGCTGCCGCCAGGACGCGTTCGCGGCTGGGGCCGTCGCTTCGGAGGTCCAGTGTCACCAGGCGGCGGGCCGTGGGCAACGACTCCGCCAGCTGCAGGGCACGGTCGAACTTCAGCCGGTCCTTCCGCTCACGCCACTCCGGATGGTAGATGTACTGCCGCCGCCCCACGGCATCCATGCCGGTGGCCTGGATGTGTCCGTTGTCGAACGGCGCAATCCACACGTCCGTCCAGGCCGGCGGGATCCCGATGCTTTCAAGCCGGTCCCGGACGGTCCCCGAGGGCAACGTGGAGCCGTCCAGGTCGCGGTAGCTGAAGCCCGTGCCGGCGGCCACGCGCCGGTAGCCGCGGCCGTTTGCGTTGCTGCGGCGGAGCCTCACGGGGCCGCATCCTGCCGGTTTGTCCGTTCCATAAAGGCAAGCGTACTGACTAACGGCTGGAATACGCGTCCAACAACTGGTGTTATTGCAAAGGTGCCCACTCCCGACGGATCCGTCCACTCAGCAAAAGCCACCTCCCCAGGCCAGTCCCCGGGGCCCGCGGGCGGGAACGCCTCCGGTGCCGAATCCCCCGCCCTCAAAGCTGTAGACAAAGAGACGACGGCGGGAATCGCCTTCGGGATCGGCGCCTACGGGCTGTGGGGGCTGCTTCCCCTGTACTTCATTGCGCTGCTGCCCGCCGGACCTGTGGAGATCGTGGCCAACCGTGTGGTGTGGTCGCTGATTTTCTGTGTCCTGCTGATCACCGCCACGCGATCCTGGGGTCCGCTCGGCAATGCCTTCCGGAACCGTTCCGTGTTCGGCGCCCTGACCATCGCCGGCGCCCTCATCGCCGTGAACTGGCTGACGTACACCTACGGCGTAACCACCGGCCAGGCAGTCGAAGCCTCACTGGGCTACTTCATCAACCCCCTCGTCTCGGTCCTCCTCGGTGTTTTTGTCCTCAAGGAGAAGCTGCGCACCCTGCAGTGGGCCGCCGTCGCCATCGGTTTTGTAGCGGTGGGCGTGCTCACGGTGAGCTACGGAAAACTGCCGTGGATTGCCCTGACGCTGGCCTTCAGCTTCGGGCTGTACGGGTTTGTGAAAAAGCGTGTTGGCCCCAAGGTGGATGCCGTGACCAGCCTCAGCGTCGAGACCATGGTGCTGGCCCCGGTGGCCGCGGCCACCATGGTGTTCCTGGGCCTGAGCGGCTCGGCCACGCTGGCCAGCCAGGGCGCCGGGCACTTCTGGCTGCTGGCGGCCTCCGGCGTGCTTACCGCCGTACCGCTGGTGTTTTTCGGCGCGTCAGCCCGGCGGCTGCCGCTGACCACCATCGGGCTGCTGCAGTATCTGGCGCCGGTGCTGCAATTTGTGGTGGCATTGGTGGTGTTCAGGGAGGCCATGACGCCGGGCCGGTGGATCGGCTTTGGGGTGGTGTGGCTGGCGCTGCTGGTTCTGACCGTGGATATGCTGCGGATGGCAGGCATGAACTCGACAGCAAGGAAGCGGGCCAAGCTGAATGCAGTCCCATAACGTGGATTTACTTGTCATCGGGGGCGGCAAAGCAGGAAAGTCCCTTGCCGAAGGGCTGCAGCTGCTGTTCAGCCCGGCGTTCCTGGAATAACGCCCCGACGGTCAGCCGCCCAGCGCACGCCTCATCGCGTCGTACGCAGGCGTCGGCTTTCCGCCGTCGAACAGAAAGTCGTGGCCCTGCTGCAGGCTGCCCTTCTCGTCGATCCGCCAGTCGTAGCGGTCGTCCACGCCCCACGTCGTGTAGGACACGCAGGCGGACGAGCGCAGGCAGGTGGCCAGCACCGTGGCGTACTGCTTCGCCTGGGCGGCCGTCCCCTGGCCGTCCGTGACGTCGTTCTCGGAGATGCGGACGTGCAGCCCGGCGTCCTCGAAGCGCTTGAGCGTATCGGTAAGGTGGCTGGCGGAGATGGCGTCGGTTTCGAGGTCGTAGATGTGGGCCTGAAGGCCGACGCCGTAGATGTGCCCGCCCAGCGCGTTGGTGTTGAGCGCGAGTTTGAGCAGGGCGTCCCGGCGGGGCCCCGGCACGTCGGCCCCGTTCTCGTTGATGTACTGCTTGACGTCCGGATCGGCGTCGTAGACGGCCTTGGAGACGACCGCCGGGTAGCCGGGCCCGAAGACGCGGTACCAGATGTTCTGCTGGAAACTGGTCCCCTGGTCGACGTCGAACGGCTCGTTGACGACGTCGAGCGAGTCGAGCCGTCCTTTGAAGTGCGTCACCACGGTAGTCACGTAGTCGAGCAGGGCCTTGGAGCTGGCACGGCGCTCCGGCTCCGAGCCGCTGGGCAGATCCCTCATCCAGCGGGGCATCGCCTCGGTGAAGGCGATGGTGTGGCCGTGCACCGCCATGCCCTTGCGCTCGGCGATCGCGAGGATCGCGTCGGCCTCCTGGAACGTGTACACGCCCTGCTGTGGGGAGAGGAACTGCGGCTTCATAGCGTTCTCCGGCGTGAGGGCGCCGAAGTTGCCGACGAACTCCCGCGCGTAGTCCGGGTCTGAGCCAAGCGGACCCAGCGCCACCGCCGCACCGATTTTGAAGTCCGGCCGCATCCGGGCGGCCAGGGCCTGCAGCCCGTCCGCCGACTGCTCGGCCTGCGCGACTGCGGGTCCTGCGGCGCTCAGCGAGGCGCCCTTCGGAGCCGTGGCGGTGAGGGAGCTGACCTGGAAGGAACCGCCATCACTGGACAGCCCCAGCCAGAGCTTCCCCGACTCGAACACCGCGCCGAGTGGCATCGATGACACGGTGTTCCCGCCGCTCGCGATCTCGAGCGTGCCCCCGGACCGGCGTACCGAGAGCGCGGCCGCCGGATCGGAGACCGTCACGTGCTCGTCGTGCGCGGGCTGAGGGTTGGTCACGTCATGCTGGGGCGAGCCGTCGAAGACCGCAATCTCGAGGTTGTCGCCGCGGAGGGTGAGGCGCAGGCCCGCCGGCTCGATCCGGAACTCGTCGGCGATCACCGGCGGGCTGTCGTAGACGGTCCAGGACGCATCGGCTGTCACATCGGTTAGTGACACGCTGAGGGAGAAGTCCCCCTTGGCCACCAGGTGCGTGCCGGCCAGGTTCAGCGGCGGGTTCGACTGGCTTCCCCCGCCGCCCTGCTTGACGATGCTCCTTGTGGTGGCCGCGACCTGCAACCCGTCCTGTTCGACCGTCACCCCCGGCGTGTGCTGCCAATCCTGCTGGAGCAGGTCTACCATGTCGGGCTCCGGTGTCGGGTTCGGCGTGCAGGCCGCGAGGGCGAGCAGGAGGCCGGACGCCAGCACCACCATCAGTGCGTGCGCGCGCCCGGCCATCCTGTGTCCTCTTCCTCGTCGTTAGGGCTTGGTCCAGCGGACGTCGTCGAAGTAGGCCTGCACTCCCGAGTTGCCCTGGACGATGACCTGCACGCTCGCCTTGGCCACAGTAGCCGTGCTGGGCGAGTACGTCAGGTCGACATTGGTCACGCCGGCGACCGCTACACCGAGCTTATACTGCCCGGAGATCCACTGCCCGGCGGCGTTGTACTCGTCGATGTAGAAGGCAACCTCACCGCTGGTTCGCGCCGCGACGTTGAGGTACCCGGCGATCTTGTAGCTACCGGGCGTCACCGCGACCTGCGGGGAGAACAGGTGCTTGTTCGCCGTGGTGGCGGTCAGCTTGACCGAGTTCACCGGGTTGGCCGGGCTCCCGTGGTTCGCTGCGTCGGCCACGATGGTGGCAGCCGAGTCAGTCGTCCAGCCCGAGCTGATACCGGCGTCGAACGTACCGTTGGCAACGAGGTTGGACGCCGGCGGCGGCGTCGCCTCAGCGCCGAGCGCCAGCATTTGCACGTTGTCCACGTAGGCCGTGATGCCGGTGCCGATCACCCAGATCTGCAGGCTCGCCGAGGCCACATTGGTCGAGCTCGGCGTGTAGGTGAAGTTCATCGACTCCACCCACCGCGTATTCTCCCGCTTGCGGAACTGCCCGGAGACCCAGGCTCCGGCGGCGTTGTACTCGTCGACGTAGAACCCGACCTCACCGGTGGTGATCGAAGCCACGTTGAGGAAGGCCTTGTACATGTAATTCGTCGTCGGCGACACGGGAAGTGCCGGCGAGAACAAGTGACCCGTCGTGGCGCCCGAGACCAGCTTCACCGACTTGGCGAAGTCGGGGTAGCTCCCGTTGTTCGCGGCGTCGGCGGTGATCGTCGCCGGGGCGTCGGTCCGCCAGCCATCGGCGATGCCGGTGTTAAACGTCGGGTTCGGCATCTTGTTCGGCGACCCATTCACGAGGCCCTTGCTGACGTTGACGTTCTTGATCTGGCCGGCCGTCACCTTCGTTTGCACGTAGGCGGCGAGCTCGCCCAGCTCCGCCGTGCCGTACTGATAGTCGTCCGGGACCCGGCTCGGGGTGGGCCTGATGTCGTGGAAGGTGAAGACGACCCACTGCTTGTTAGCGATCGCGGCGTCCACCTGGGCCTTCAAATTGGCGACCGGGGTGGTGACCTCCTGCACGGGGACATCACGGAGCAGGTAGTCACCGAGAGGCCAGATGTTGTTGCCCGTATCGGCAAAGCCGCGCATCGAGCTGTAGTACTTGGCCACCTGGGCGAGCGCCGACATGTCGTAGTCGCCGTATGGCGGCGCGAACGCGGTGGCAGTGATGCCCTGTGCCGCCAGCGCAGACCTGCTGTTGGCCAGCTCAGCGTCGACTTGGGCGGCCGTCAGCTTGGTGGCCTGGCAGTCGTTTCCAACGCTCACGAGGCACTGGTGGTCGACGGTGTGCGATCCAATCTCCCAACCGTAGGTGTCCCGCAGCTGCCTAACCTGGGCCCACGTCATATACGGCACATCAGTGTTGGCGCGGCAGGTGTTCGGCGCGGTTGTCATGCCGATGCAGTCGGTGATGACGTAGTTCGTGCCCGTGAGCCCGTACTTCTGCAGTGTGGGCGCGGCCTGCGTGAGCGCGCTGGCCATGCCGTCGTCGAAGGTGAAGGACACCAGCGGCCCGGGCGCGGGGTTGTCCACCGCGGCGTTCGCCACCCCGGGCGTCAGCAGAGCGGCGGCCATGGTCACCACCGCCACCCCGATGGTGGCGAGCCTGGCGCGCCCCCGCGCCATGCTGGATCTGGTTCTGGTCATGAGTTCATCCGTTCTTTTCGGGTGACCGACGTCGCCGGGTTGCCCCGCCGAATGGTGGTCACGGGCCTTGCAACTGCTTGAACGCCTGCGCGACCGGCTGGACTTGGATGCCACTTTTCGCCACGAGCTTCAGCTGCGCGGCGAGGACGTCGCTGGTGATGGTGCTCCGGTCCGCCGCGATAGTGCCTTCCTGGGTGCCGGTCGACTGGGGGGTCGCGATCTGGTGGTAGACGAGGATGAGCCAACCGTTCATTCGGGATGTCTCTGCGAGCGCTCCGGCCAAGGTCTCCGGCGTGGTCTCGTCGGTTATGTAAAGCACCTTCAAATCGTGCGGTTGGAGGTTCTGCCGCGTGTTGATGCCGTCGTCAGTCCCGCGCACGATGTTGAAGTACTTGCTCGCGTACCAGTCGACCTGGGGGTCGGACCGTCCGTACGGGGTTGCCAGGTCGTCGGTGCTGACGCCGGCAGCAGCCAGGACCTCCTCACTCTTCCGCAGCTGCTGGTCCAGCCGGTCGACCCCGATCGAGGTGAGATCGACATGTTCGAAGCTGTGTGCGGCGATCTCATGTCCGGCCGCGTGAAGCTGCTGCACCTCGGCGGCCGTGATGAAGTTCGGCGTTTCGATGGAGCTGGCATTGACGTACTGGGTGGACCGGAAGTTGTGCTCTTTCAGCAGTGGCAGGGCGCGGTCGTACACCGACTGCCAGCCGTCGTCGAACGTGATCGATACCATTGGCTGCCCCCAGCGCAGGGGTCCTGGCTTGGTGACGTCGATCAGCGAATAGTCGCGGACGCCGGTGGTGCCGTTCCCGTGCGACACCAGCGTGACCAACGCGGTCTTCGCTCCGTCGGGGACCTGGAACGACTCCCTGATCGTCGTCCACTCTCCCGCCGGCGGTATCGTCTCCAGGCTTCTGAACGCACGGCCACCGTTCGCGAGCTCGAACTCCGCCACCACGTCCACGTCGCGCTCGGACCGGTAGGTCGCGGCGAACTCGAAGTAGCGGTCGGTGGTCACCGGGACCGGCTCGTACTGCCACTTCGCTTCGCCGCTCGCGTAGTTCGAGGTGCGGGTCCAGAGGAAGCTGCCAGCCTGGTCCTCGCTTCGACCTGACTCCACGGTGGACAACCCGGAGGTGTACGTGGACCAGGAGGTGGGTTCGCCCGGCTCCGCACTTGCAAGCTTGGGGTTGGGGATGAGGTTCGGGCCTGTCGTTATGGCGGGCGCCACCCGGACGTCATCCGCCGCCTCGAGGTAGGCGCCCTCGACCCGGAGGGTCCCCTTAGACGTGAGCCGAAAGACGTACTCCACCGCGGTCGTGGTGTTTCCGCTATTAAACGCGTCGCTCACCGTGAACGGGGAATTCCCCGGTCGCTCGAGTGGGTTCCGCAGCTGCTCCAGAGTCGTGCTGCCGTCAGCGTGGTAATGGCGGGCCAGGAGCCTGAAGTCCTCGTCGCTGGAGGCAAACGCCTTGAACAGGTAGCTCTCACCGGGCTTTATATTCACCCGTGGACTAGTCAGGGTGACATCGCCAGAGACGTACCGGGGGATGTCGAGCTTCAGCGCCTGATCGTCCATCTGCCCCTTGACAAGCTCCAGCGAGGTCTGGGCATCCCCGGTGTGGCTGACGTTCCAGCCACCTACCGTTCCGGCGGGCGCCGACGGGCCAGACGGCACCGGAACGGCCGCGGCGGTCACCTGGAGCGCAGGGAACAGGTTCGCGCCGGGCCGCGCCTGAGCGATGATGCTCTTTCCACCGGTGTACATCAGCCACCCGGCAGTGATCATGACGACCAGCAACGTGATGACTACCAGCGGATTCAGCAGCACCCGGACAACCAACCGGCGCTTACGCGGCACGAGCTACCACCGCCGTACTGCCAGCCCGCTGAGGCGACTTCCATGTGTTGATCTCGGGACGCTGGAACAGGCCGCGCGAGCGCACGATGCAACGAAGCGCCGCTGTGAGCTGCACCAGGTCCATGATGTAAAACAGGAAGTACGCCGTCGGTGCGTAGATGGTCAGCCGGGTGCGTTCACGCGCAGTCAGGTTCTCATCCATCCAGATCGTCACCAGTGTGTAGGCGGTGATGGTCGCGTACGCACCAAGTAGCAGTGCGGGCGTCTGCGTGACCAGCGACCAGTAGACCGCGTACGTCCAGGCCAGGGGCGAGATGAGCAGCGTGAACTCGCTGAGCAGCGCCATCGGCATCCGATAGTAAGTCAGGGTGCCGGTGTACCGGCGGCTTGGGTTGAGAATCATGCCGCGGTACTTGATGAGGTTCTGGATGCTTCCGTACTTCCAGCGGTAGCGCTGCTTCGCCAACGCGCGGAGCGTGAGCACGCCCTCGGTCTTCGCCACCACGTCAGCGCCATAGACCATCCGGAAGCGCCGGTTGCCCAGGCTGGTGATTTTCGCGCTCAGGCCGATGTCCTCGGTCACGGTGTCCGTGTCGTAGAAGCCGACCTTGCGCAGCACGCGCATCCGATACGTGGAGGCCACCCCACCCACCACGAACTCGCAGTTCAGCAGCGAGTAAAGCTTCTTCGAGCGGTAGCCGATCATGTGCTCGAACCGCTGCAGGATGCCGAGCACCGTCGTCTCCTCCAGGATCTGCACGTTTGCGGCGACACCGGCCACGAACGGGTCGTCGAAGTAGGACAGCGCGTTCGCGATGGTGTCCGACGCGATGACCGAGTCGGCGTCGAGCGTCATCACGAACTGACCCCGCGCGTGCCGGCGAAGCGCCGAGTTGAGCGCAGCACCCTTGCCGACGTTCTTGCGCATCCGCACGATGCGCAGGTCCATGTCCGGGTGACGCACCTGGTAGTCGCGGACCAGCCGACCGGTGAGGTCGGCGGACGCGTCATCCGCTAGGAGGACCTCGAGGGAGCGGTGAGTGCTCCGCCGGATGGAGTCGAGCGTCCGAACAATCACCGCCTCTTCGTTGTGGGCGGCGATGACGATGGAGACCAGCCCGGGCACCTCGGGGAGGGCACGGCGGGTCCAGGTGGCTGTCGCCGCGCACTCCGCCCCGTATTGGGCTGGGAGCCGCACGCCCGTCATCCCCTTCCGCCGCTGTTGCCAGACGTCGTAGAAATTGGCGCCCACCATGTACAGGCCGAAGTGGATGACGTAGAGAATGCTGACGCCGGCGAACAGCCAGAACGTCACGAGCGCGATGTCCATGCTCAGGCCTCGGTGGAGTTGGTGGCAAGCGCGGTCACTTTCGCGGCGGACCGGTGCCCGGTCCGCCACTTGCGAGGCTCGTGGCGCGGCACGTTCACGGACGTGGCGACGGCGGCCGGCGCCTCGGCCGGCTGCAGGACCTGTTCGATCGTGGCGTTCGTGCCGGCGTCGATCGTCAGGGCGTTGACGAGCTCAGTGTGGACGAGCTTAGCGTCCTTCTCGGCCGCAGTGGGCCCGTACATGCTCAGGCGGACCTGTCCGGCGCCGGTCAGCCGGCCGGTGTCCGGCTGGACAAGGTCGATCACGGCCGTGGCGGTGGGCACAGCGGCGGCCGGATCGGCAGCGCTCGGCGCCAGGGTTTCGACGAGGGCCCTGCGAGCCTTGCGGGCGGCGCCGTGCCGATAGCTCCGGATGCCGACAAAGCGGAGGACCACAGTGAGGATCACCAGGCCCCACAGCACCACGCTCAGCTGAGACACGAAGCCGAGCAGGCTCTCGAACATCGCGCCATCCCGGCCGAAGGTCGCCTGTGCAACCACGGCGACGCTCTCGATATGCGTCATCGGAGTCCCTCCCCTGCGGGACCCGTGCAAGCGGCGGCGGTGCCGCTGGTCCGATCCTCGGTGTCCGTTGAAAGCTGAGTCATTGCATTTCCCCTGTCTCGGGCAAGGTGTTCATTGGCTTTGGGTCGTCGCTTCCGCTTCGGGGGCGTAGCCAGGTCGGCGTCCAAGGACCCTGTGTAGGTGGAAGTCCCTGTCGTCAGGCGCCTTCGGACGGCATCGTCTTTACCAGGCGGCTGACAGGAGTGGGAACTGGGCTCCGAGTTCTGAGGCCGGGCGGCGACGTATCAGGCCGGAAACATCGACGACGCTCCCCAATCTCGTCTCCGGTGTTTCGATACTGTCGCGCGGTTTCATGACGAGTCTCCTCAGAGTTGGGCCTTCCAGGAGCCGTTGACGGGCCCGTTGGTAGCTCCAAGTTACGTATCGTTCCGAACGCCAAACACGAGTAGCCGGTACTCTAAAAGATTCTTTCGGGTACTTACGGAAAGTGCCCTTGTAGGGCCCGGGAATTAGGTAGTTGCCCATGACTAGGGAGGGGGCATTAGGTACCTGCCCCAGGCGAGACCCCAGGACAACGAAAAAGGCAGCCCCCCCCGCATGGCGGGGGGCTGCCTTTTTCGTACTTACATGTGGATCTACTTACGCCCTTACACGTTGGCTTTGATGACCGCAGCCAGGACGCCCAGGCCGTCGCTCAGCAGTTCATCGGTGATGACCAGCGGCGGCAGGAGGCGGATCACGTTGCCGTACGTGCCGCAGGTGAGGATGACGACGCCTTCCTTGAGGCAGGCGTCGGCAACAGCTTTGGTAAGTTCCGGGTTCGGTGCCTTGGAGCCGGCCTGGACCAGTTCGATGGCCAGCATGGCGCCGCGGCCCCGGATGTCGCCGATGACGGCGGAACCGGCGGCGGCCAGTTCTGCCTGCAGTTCACGGAGCCGCCCTGTGGCGAGCTCCTCGATGTGGCGGGCCCGCCCGGCGAGGTCGTATTCCTCCATGGAGCCGATGGCCGCCAAGGCCGCGGCACAGGCCACCGGGTTGCCGCCGTAGGTGCCGCCCAGGCCGCCCGGGTGGACGGCGTCGAGCAGATCGGCGCGGCCGGTGATCGCGGACAGCGGCATGCCGCCGGCGATGCCCTTGGCCATGGTGATGATGTCCGGGACAACGCCTTCGTGGTTCACGGCGAACCACTCACCAGTGCGGCAGAAGCCGGACTGGACTTCGTCGGCAATGAACACGATGCCCTTGTCCTTGGCCCAGTCAGCCAGTGCCGGGAGGAACCCGTCGGCCGGGACAATGAAGCCGCCCTCACCCTGGATCGGTTCGATGATGATCGCAGCGACCTGGTCGCCGCCGATCTGCTTTTCGATCATGGTGATGGCCCGCTGTGCGGCCTCGGCACCGGTGATCTTCGGGTTTTCCTCGCGGTACGGGTAGCTCATCGGCATGCGGTAGACCTCGGGCGCGAACGGGCCGAAGTTGGTTTTATACGGCATGGCCTTGGCGGTCAGTGCCATGGTCAGGTTGGTGCGGCCGTGGTAGGCGTGGTCAAAGGCGACGACGGCGTCGCGCCCCGTGGCCAGGCGCGCCACCTTGACGGCGTTCTCCACTGCCTCGGCACCGGAGTTGAACAGCACGGTCCGCTTCTCGTGGTCACCGGGGGTGAGCCGGTTCAGCTGCTCGGCGAGGGCAACGTAGCTCTCATAGGGGGTGACCATAAAACAGGTGTGGGTGAAGTGCCCCACCGCTTCCTTCACGGCCCCGACGACGGCGGGATCGGACGCGCCGACGCTGGTCACCGCGATGCCCGAGCCGAGGTCGATGAAGGAGTTGCCGTCTACGTCATGGATGATCCCGCCGTCGGCATCCGCCACATACACCGGGACACTCGAGGCGACGCCGGCGGCAACCACGGCCCGGCGGCGTTCGGTCAGGGCAATGGACTTGGGGCCCGGGAAGTCGGCCTGAACGCGGCGCTTCTGCTCCAGGCGGAAGGTGATTTCACTTGCTGTGGTGCTCACGGGAGTCTACTTTCTTTACTGAATGGGCCCCCGCCGGCAGGGTTCCCTGGCCGAAGCGAAGCGAGGTTAGGGCGCCGGTGGGGAGGCTCAACCACCGGGAAATGGTTAGGCGTCGAGGGCGGACATCACGTGCTTGATGCGCGTGTAGTCTTCCACTCCGTACATGGAGAGGTCCTTGCCGTAGCCGGACTGCTTGAATCCGCCGTGGGGCATTTCGGCGGTGAGGAGGATGTGGGTGTTGATCCAGACGGCGCCGAAGTCCAGGTCGCGGCTCATCCGCATGGCCGTGCCGTGGTCGGACGTCCAGACGCTGGAGGCGAGGGCGTAGTCGACGTCGTTCGCCAGCTCCAGAGCCTCCGCCTCGGTGCTGAATTTCTGCACCGTGATGACCGGGCCGAAGGTTTCCTTCTGCACGATGTCGTCTGTCTGCCTGGCGCCGGTGACGATGGTGGGTTCGAAGAAGAAGCCTTTCTCCCCCGCGCGGTGGCCGCCGGTGACAATTTTGCAGTTCTCCGGGAGGTGCTCCACCACGGAGGTGACGGCGTTGAAGTGGTTCACGTTGTTCAGCGGGCCGAAGTAGTTGTCTTCATCGTTCTGCGAGCCGGTGTGCAGGGTCTTGGTGTGCTCCACCATGGCTGCCACCACGTCGTCGTGGACCGAATCCTCCACGAGCACCCGGGTGATGGCGGTGCAGTCCTGGCCCGCATTGAAGAACGCGAATTCGGCGATGGCCGCGGCGCTCTTTTTGATGTCCGCGTCCTTGAACACGATGGCCGGGGCCTTGCCGCCGAGTTCCAGGTGGGCGCGCTTGAGGCCCTTCGCGGCGCCGGAGGCCACGGCGATGCCGGCCCGGACCGAACCGGTGATGGAGACCAGGCCGGGGACCTTGTGCTCCACCATCAGGGCGCCGGTTTCGCCGGTTCCCAGCACCACGTTCAGCACACCGGCGGGGAGGATTTCGCCGGCCAGCCGGGCCAGCACCAGAGTGGATTCCGGCGTGGTGTCAGAGGGCTTGAGTACCACCGTGTTGCCGGCGGCGAGGGCGGGTCCGATCTTCCAGATGGCCATCAGGAAGGGGTAGTTCCACGGTGCCACCTGGGCCACCACGCCGATAGGTTCGCGGCGGACGAAGGAGGTGTGGCCTTCGAAGTATTCGCCGGCGGACTTGCCTTCCAGGATGCGGGCCGCCCCGGCAAAGAAGCGGAGCTGGTCGGCGCCGGCGGCGATTTCCTCGGCAGCGATCAGGCTGCGGACCTGGCCGGTGTTGCGGTGCTGCGCCTCCACCAGTTCGTCGCTGTTGGCTTCGACGGCGTCGGCAAGCTTGAGGAGCATCAGCTGGCGCCGCCCCGGGGTGACGTGCTTCCAGCTCTTGAAGGCATCCTTGGCGGCGGTCATGGCGGCGTCGACGTCTGCCTGCACCGAGACTGGTGACTTCGCCACCACATCACCGTTGGTGGGATTGACGATGTCCAGCAGGCCGGTGCCGGCCGGGGTGACAAACTCACCGTTGATGAAGTTCTGCAAGGTCTGAACCACGATGTACAACCTCTTTCAGGGAAAAACCAGAGCCGGCGCGATGTTTTCGGCTGCTCTGAGCCTATGCCCCAGCCCCGCACCAGGGAATAGCCACCTGCACACCGTTTGGGCCCAGGCTTAGTGCGGTCGGCCAACGCCTGGCTATCCTTGAGTTATGGCCATTTCCCTCGCGATGCTGCTCGGCGTGCAGTCCCTCGGCCTGTCCAGGGCTGGCCTGGCTGAAACCACCTGGCACCACGACATCAACTGGGTGGCCGTCACGGAACTGGAGGATCCGCAGCGCTTCCTCAACGGCGGGGAACTCGTCCTGACCACCGGCATGCGGCTGCGGTCCGCGCCGGAGCAGAGGCGGTTCGTCCGCCAGGTCCAGCGCGCGGGCGCTGTGGGGATCGGGTTCGGCACCGGGTTAACGCACGACGATGTTCCGCCGGCCCTGATTGCCGAGGCCAACCGCTGGGGGCTTCCGGTGGTCCGGGTCCCCTACGAGACGCCGTTCATCGCCATCGGAAAGCTGGTGGCCGACGCGCAGTCCGCCGATCATGTAGCCAAGCTGGAGCGGCTGATCGCCGGCCACCAGGTTCTGGCGCGAGCGCTCCTCACCGGCGGCGGCCTGGGCCAGCTCCTGAAACACCTCGGCGGCATGCTTCGCACCGACGTTGCCCTCACCCAGTTCACCGCCCATCTCTACAACAGCAGCACCGAACCGCCCGCGGCAGACACCTGGGCCTCCTTCCCGATTCCCACCGGCCGCCGCGATGCCTGCACCCTGTGGGTCCGCCAGCCCTTCGAGGATTCCGGCATCATCGGCTACGCCCAGAACCTGATCAGCGTGGAGCTGAACAACATGGGCAAACAGCGCCAGGCCCGGCGCGCCCTGTGCGGCCAGGTCCTGGAGGACGTCATCCACGGCGCTCTGGAGACCAGCGAGGCCCAGCGCCGGCTGGCGGGCGTAGGCCTGAACAGCACCCGCAGGAACGTGGTGTTGCTGGCGGTTTCCGCCGCGCATCACAAGGCCCTGGTGACCACCTCCGTGCCGCAGGTTCTGGAGAACGCGGCGGCCGCCGTCGTCGGGCAGGACCTGGTGGTTGTGGTGCACGACGACGGCGGCGCGGCGCCTGCGCTGGCGCGGCAACTCAGCGACCACCTGGCCGAGGCGGGGATCCACGCGACGATCGGCATCGGCGGCGCGTACATGAAGCCGAACGGCCTGCGCTGGAGCTATTTCGAGGCCCGGGACGCGGCCAGCCATGGCCTGCCGGTGAACGAACCGGAACGCCTGAGTTTGACGTCGCTGCTGCTGGCCAGCGAAGACGTCCCCCTGGCTGACATGGCCAACGAATCCCTGAGTCCGCTGCGTACCTTTGATGCGGCCCACGGCTCGGAGCTGATGACCACGCTGGAAAGCTACCTCACCAACAACGGGTCAGTGGCCGCCGTCGCCGAAGCCCTGACCCTGCACCGGAACACCGTCCGCTACAGGCTGGCACAGATCACCGAACTGACCGGCTACGACCCCGCCGTCACGGCGGACCGGGTGCAGCTGTGGCTCGCCCTGGCCGTGGCCAGGCTCGGCGCCCGGCAAGGCGGCTGACCTCCCTAACTACCTAACCAACTGCAACGCGGGGTCACTCCACGCCCAACAATGCCCCTCCAGGCGGCGTTATCTGACCCCGCGTTGCAGGAGGTGGCGGGACTCTTTGCGGGCTTTCCAATACTTGGCTTCGGCCTCAGCTGCCAGCTGGACCTGCCGGGCGTGGAGCGTGACGTAGGCCGAGGCGATGTCGTTGGAGAGGTCCGGGGCCGCGGTGAGCCTGGCGAGCAGGTCGCGGGCCACCACACTGTCCTGAAAATCGCCGAGGATCTTCTGCTGGCGCTGCGCGGCTTTGGCAATCTTCCTGGCGCGTTTGCCGTGCACGGGGACTACGGATTCCGCCACGTGCCGCAGCCGTTTGGCATCCTTGCGGACCTGGTGGAGGGCGGTCTCGTGCTGGGTTCCCCGGCGGGCACGCTTGGCCGTCCGGGCCGCGCGCTGCAACCGTTTGGCGGCTTTGCCTGCGATTTTGCCCGAAGCTGTGCGGGCCGGTGCTGCGGCGTCCGGCCGGACCGGAGGATGATCCCGGAACGCTTCGAGGTCATCCAGGAGCCGGAAGTACCGTTCGGAAAGCAGCGCTTTCTGGAGTTTCCGGTAGGCGGTGTCCAGGGCATTGCCGAGTTCCTGTTCCAGCCTGTCCGCCGCAGCCTTCGAGGCAGGCTCCGGGTGTAGCTCCGCCGCGTGCCCGCGGAGCCGGCCAAGCATCACTTCGGCGTCGCGCGGCGATCCCAGCACCTGCCCGAGCCATTTCAGTTCCTCGCGGAGCCGCCGCACGGTGACGGCGCTGTAGAGCCGCCGGTAGGCCGCGAGCACAGACCGGGCGCGGCGGGCGGCCGAGCGAAGGTTATGCACCGCTTCGGGCCCCTCCAGCCGCACGCCGGGATCGTGCGCCAGGATTTCGCTGATCTGCGCTGCCAGGTAGGCGATAGCAAGGTCCGAAACCGGTCCCTTCCTGCTTGGCGGTTTGGACGCCGGGCCGGGGGCCTGGGCTTCAGGGCCGGCCGCCGTGACCGCTCCCCGCAGGGCTTTCGCCAGCTTGGAACCGTGCCCGGCCGGGCGGGCCCCCGCGGCGGCCAGGATCTCCCCGGCGGCTGGGAACAGGTCCTGGCTGCCGTGCACCAGTTCGAGTTCCCACTCCCGCCACTGCTGTGGCTGGCGTTCCGCACCGGGCTCGGCGGTGCTTCCGAGGATCTGGGCGCTGACGCGGTCATCGGCCAGGTCCGCGAGGTGGACACCGTCGTCACCATAGAGCGGGTAGGTGGTGCGCCTGGTTTCCAGCCGGACCACCGGCGCAGGGGCGTCGCCACGGAGGTACGCCAGCACGTGTGCCAGCAGGCTGTCAGGCACGACGCCGGGCTGGCCCAGCGGGGCATGAAGCTCGCGGCGGCGCTGGGGTCCTGAAGCCGAGCCGGCGCTGCCCGAACCCTCGAAGTTCTCCAGAGGCAGCTTCAGGTGCCAGCCGGCGTCGGACCCTCCAGTGCGGCGGCGGAGCGTGATGCCGCGGGCTGCGAGGGCATGGCGCTCCGTGTCGAAGTAGACAGCTTCCAGGGTATCCTCGTGTGGTTCCCCCACGCGGGCCACACCTGGGACTTCCGCGAGGTCCGGCACTCCGGCGTCATCGCCGACGACGTACTTCTTTTCGACCTCAACTTCCCGGGAAGACATGCTCAGCCGTCCTTCCTTTTGGCTGGGGCCCACGGCTTAAGTTGGGCTGGCCCGAGTCTAATGCCCACATGAACAGCCGGGAGAGGTTCGCCACAGAACCCTAGACATCAAACGTCTAACGTCTAACCTTATGTAATGCCCGCCGCCGTTTCCGCAACCCCTGCCCTGGAATCCTCACCGCCCAAGCCGCGGTCCGCCGTCGTCCTCGGGGTCCTTGCGCTGGTGCTCATCGGATTGAACCTGCGCGCCGGGATTGCCGGCGCGTCTGCCCTCCTGCACGATCTGCAGCAGGTCCTGGGCTACGGACCGCTGGTGGCGGCCATCATTCCGTCCATCCCAACCCTCTGTTTTGCGGTGGCGGGGGCGGCAACTTCCTGGCTGACCGGACGGCTGGGTGTTGAGAAGGCCATCCTGCTGGCACTGGCATTCCTGGCCGGCGGGCTGCTGCTGCGCGGCATCCCTGCGACGGGCATGCTGCTGGCGGGCACGGTGATTGGGATGTCCGGCCTGGCGGTCTGCAACGTGGCGATGCCGTCGTTCATCCGCGAGCACTTTGCCCACCACACCTCGATGATGACGGCGCTGTACACCGTGACCATGACCACCGGCGCCACTGTCACAGCCGTGGCGGTGGTCCCGATGGCGCTGGCGCTCGGCTCACCCTCCTCAGCGATTGGCACGATCGGATTCCTGGCAGTGGCGGCGTTCCTGGGTTTCCTCCCCATGGTGCTGCACACGCACCGGAACCGCGTCCGCAGCACGGCAGCCCACATCTCGCCGTGGCCCCTGCTGCGCACCCGGAAAGGCCAACTGCTAACCGCGATCTTCACCCTGCAGGCGCTGCTCGCCTATGCGCTCATCAGCTGGTTCCCCTCGATGCTGATCAGCATGGGCCTCAATGCGGCGGACAGCGGCCTGCTGTACGCGCTGATGCAGCTGGTTTCAGCGCCCGCCGGCATGGTGATCATCGCCATCGGCTCGCGGCCCGGGATGCTGCGGCCGGCTCTGTACATTGTCAGCCTGATCATGGTGGCCGGCCTGGCGTCGCTGCTGTTCCTGCCCGTGGGCCTGGCCGTCATCCCCACTGTCCTGCTCGGCTTTGGCCTGGGCATTTTCCCGCTGGTGATGGTGATGATCAGCCGCAGCGGGACAAGCACCGCCGAAACGACGGCCCTGTCCACGCTGGCGCAGTCCACCGGCTACCTGCTGGCCACGGCGGGCCCCTTCGGCGCCGGCCTGCTGTACGGCAGCACCGGGAGCTGGACCCTGCCGGTGGCACTGCTCCTGGGCCTCGCGGTGGTCCAGGTTATGGTGGCCCACCTGATCTCGCGCAGCCCCATCGCCGCCCGGAAAAGGTAGGATTCCATGACCCTGAGCACTTCGCACCGCCAGCCCCTCGCCGACGAGGTCACGGCCAAACTCCGGCTGATGATCCACTCGGGCGAATGGCCGCTGGACCAGCGCATTCCCTCAGAGACTGAACTGGTCCAGGGCCTGGGCGTCTCCCGCGGCACGCTCCGCGAAGCCATCAAGGCCCTGGCCCACAGCGGGATGCTGGAAGTCCGCCGCGGCGACGGCACGTACGTCCGGGCCACCAGCGAAATCTCCGGCGCCGCCCGCCGGATTTATCAGGACCACACCGACGAACACATTCTCGAAGTCAGGCTCGGCCTGGACACGCAGGCCGCCCGCCTCGCCGCCAGGAATGCAACGGCCGACGACGTCTCCGCCCTGCGTGCCGTGCTCGCCACCCGGGAGGTCGCCTGGAACGCGGCCGACTTCGAGGGGTGGGCCCGGGCGGACTGGGACTTCCACGCGCATGTGGCCCAGGCGTCCGCGAACCCGCTGCTGCACGAGCTCTACGTCAGCTTCGGCGACGTGTTCCACCAGGATATGCTCAATCAGCAACGCAGGGGCCGCCTGGATGGACTGACGAACGAGGGCCACGGCGCCCTGGTGGATGCCATTGAGGCCCACGACGCCGCCGCCGCCGTGGCCAGCGTCAGCCAGAACCTCAACTCCTGCGCGGAGTGGCTGCGGGCGTAGTCCAGCCTTTTGCTTCGGCCCCAGCCAGGTTGCGCGCCGAGCCCGCCTGACGGCCTCGCGGATTTCGCGCCGGCTCTTCAATGTCGACGCGCACATTCCCGGGCGCACTGGCTATATCAGGTGCGCCGGCGAATCTGCGCATCTCAGGCACATCTGTGCATCCCAGGCAACACGCACGACGGCGGCCCGGCACCCACGTGCCGGACCGCCGTCGCGCCTTATCGCGTTGAGAGCTGCTGCGGGTGCGCCGTAAAACGCTACGGGCGCAGCCCCGCGAACACATTTTTGGGCCGCTGCATCTCGCCGTGCTTGGCGCCGAGGATGATCACGGCGCCGGCGAAGGCGGGGATGGCCCACTGAAGGATTTTGAGCTGCTGCTGTGCCGTCTTCAGCTCATCGGACGCCTGCGGGCTGGGCTCAGTGGCGCCCCGCGCACCCTCGTCCGCGAGCTTCTCCACCTTCTTGCCGAGGATGCCCGCGTACAGTGTCACGGCCGCGCCCGCCACCGTGACTGCCGTCTTGACCACAGTGTCGCGGGCCACGCCGTCCTGCTTGGCGATACGGTCCTTGTTCTCCCAGGCAATGGCGAGGTCGGCCGCCAGATGGGAGGCGAAGGCCGCCGTCTGGACCGGGGCCCACTTCATCCAGCCTTCACTGGAGAGACGGGTACGTTCGGCCGGGTCCTTGGCCTCCGCAGCCGCCCCATTCAGCCCGATAGCGCCCATCAGTGACCCGCCGAACCACGCCGCAGCCGTCAGGTCGTGGACGGAGCGGGCAATAAGATTTCCTGCCATGGTGTATTCCTCACGTTGTACTGGTTCCGAAATGCCGCTGGTGCGGTCTAACTGGTCCCTTGTAGGTCAAGCTCATGCCATCGTAAGCACACTTACTAATGTTACGAAACCCTGTCTTCAGCAGCGGATACGCGTAACATCGTCGCCATGGGAACAGGGACGTTGTTCGGCTGGGCGTTTGGCGACCCCGTCCGGGAAAATGACGGCGGTGACTTGGCAGGCCTGGAACGCGAAGCCTCGGAGAACGCCAGGGCGACGGCCCAGGCCAAGGGGGTCGCCGTGGTCTCGGGCTCTGAAGTCCTCTCCGCACTGAGTGCGGACGACAGCCTCGCGGAACTGGATCACGCCCCGGGCAAGCTGGTGGTACGCTGCACAATCCATGTTGAGGGTCCCGGCGCCGGCAAGCTGCACGCAGAGGGGCCCATGAACGGCTAGGCCATGGCAGACGGGGAATCCAGCATCAGGGAGGCGGCAGACGCCGTCGAGGAAGCGTCGGATACCAAGGCGCTGGACATTGTGGCGCGCTCAGGATTCGCGGTGATGGCCCTGCTGCACATCATCGTCGGTGCCATTGCCATCTCCCTTGCCTTCGGGCAGCCGGGCCAGGCGGAAGCTACCGGGGCCATCGGGCAGCTGGCCGCAAACCCGTGGGGACCGGCTGTGCTGTGGTCGTGTGTGGTGGGTTGCTCCGGTCTGGCGTTGTGGCAGCTGAGCGAAGCCACTGTCCGTGCCCGGCACTTGCCCCGGGCGAAACGGCTCGGGAAGCTGGTCTCCTCCGGATTTCTGGCCGTTGCCTACGGGAGCGTGGGGCTCAGCTTCGCGGGGTTCGCCGTCGGCATGCGAGGCGATTCGGGCGACACCACACGTGATTTCAGCACCGCAATCCTGAACACGCCATTCGGGCTGCCTGTGCTGGTGGCACTCGGCCTGACCATCATGGGCGTGGGCATCTACTTCGTGATCAAGGGGCTGCGGCGCGGGTTCAAGGAAGAACTTTTCCGCTTTGAGGGCACCCGCCGCGGAAAACTGATCGATTCCCTGGGTGTCACAGGGCACGTGGCCAAAGGCATCGCGCTCAACTTGGCCGGGCTGCTCTTTGTCATCGCCGCCGCGAAGCACACCCCTGAAGAATCCACCGGGCTTGACGGCAGCCTGAAGGCACTCCGCGACCACCCGTTCGGCCCGTATCTGCTCGTCGCGATCGGGGCCGGCTTCATCTGCTACGGCCTCTTCGCACTGGTCCGGGCCCGGTTCGGGCGGATGTGACCACGGATGTGGCCGGCGCGGCTGCGTGCAGGCCCTGCCGGGCGTGCCAAGTCCCACCACCGAACGAAGGAACGCAAATGTCCACCGTGAACCGTTTATTCAACTCCCCGGCCGAGGATGTCTGGAACGTGATCGCCGCCGGGTGGCTGTACTCGGGCTGGGTGGTGGGCGCGTCACGGATCCGGGCCGTCGACGCGCACTGGCCCGGACCCGGCTCAAGGCTCCACCACTCCGTGGGCGCCTGGCCGCTGGTGATCAACGACAGCACCCGGGTGTCCGCCGTCGAATCCGGCCGCTCGCTCGAACTGGTGGCGCGGGGGTGGCCATTGGGCGAGGCCAAAGTGGTGATCACTTTGGAGGACCTGGGCACCCAATGCCGCGTCACCATCGCCGAGGACGCCATCCGCGGACCCGGCAAGCTGGTGCCGAAAGCGGTCCGAAACCCCCTGATCGACCTTCGGAACCGCGAGACGCTCAAGCGGCTGGAACTGATGGCCGCAGGCGGGGCGGGACGCTCAGCCGGGCGTTGAACGCCACGCCGCTTTAAAGCAACGCGGCGTCACTTACGGCCCAATAAACCCCCTTCGGGTGGGCAGGAAGTGACCCTCCCCACCCGCACCCTAGCCTCGCGAGCTCGGCCAGGGAACCCTGCGGGCGTGGGCCCCGTTGCACTGTTTTGTCCGGAACGGCGCAGGCTTTAGACGGAGGCAGCTACGCCGTCCCGGGAGATGGCAACCATGTCCTCGCGCGGCACCACCTTGATGCGCTCACGCTTGACCTCAACGCCGTGCGATCCGCCAGCCTCGGTGGCTGCGGCACCCAGCGCCAGCTCATGGGCGTCCAGGGCCAGCCAGCCTTCCCAGCTGGTGAACATCACGCCGCGGGCGTCCAATAGTTCGACGACGGCGTCCGCCTCGGGTGCCTCGGCCACCGGAAGGTTTTCGCGGTCTTCCAGCAGGTAGGTCACGGTTTCGAGTGCGTCGCCCTTCGTGTGGCCGATGAGACCGACAGGTCCGCGCTTGATCCAGCCGGTGGCGTAGATGCCCGGCACATGGGTGCCGGCGGCATCCAGGACGCGGCCGCCGTCGTTCGGGACAACACCCTTCTTGTGGTCGAATTCGATCTCCGGCAGGGCGGAACCGAAGTAGCCGATGGCCCGGTACACGGCCTGGACCGGGTAGTCCACGAACTCGCCGGTGCCGCGGGCGTTGCCGGTGCCGTCCAGCTCGGTGCGCTCGAACTTCATGCCCGCAACGCGGCCGGGGGTGTCGGCGTCGTCGTAAATTTCAACGGGGCTGTGCAGGAAGTGCAGGTGCAGGCGGCGGGAAGCCGTGAGCTCGGAAAGGTCCTCGGGCTGCTCGGCGATCCAGTTGGTGAGGGTGCCCACCATGGTTTTGGTCTGGTTGTTGCTCTGGATCTGGCGGTCCGATTCCTCGTCGAACTCGAAGTCCTCGGCGTAGAGGATGATGTCCACGTCCTTGGAATGGGACAGCTCGCGGAGCTCCAGCGGGGTGAACTTCACTTGAGCGGGGCCGCGGCGGCCGAAGACGTGGACGTCCGTGACGGGCGAGTCCTTCAGGCCGGCGTAAACGTTGTCCGGAATTTCCGAAACCAGCAGGTCATCGGCGTGCTTGGACAGGACACGGGCCACGTCCAGGGCCACATTGCCGTTGCCGATCACGGCGATTTCCTTGGCGTCCAGCGGCCAATCGCGGGACACGTCCGGGTGTCCGTCGTACCAGGAAACAAAATCCGCGCCGCCGTATGAGCCGTCCAGCTCGATGCCGGGGATGTTCAGGTCCGCGTCCTTGATGGCGCCGGTGGCGAAGATGACGGCGTCGTAGTGGGTGCGGAGGTCCTCGATGGAGAGGTCCGTGCCGTAGTCCACGTTGCCGAAGAACCGGATGTCGCCGCGGTCCAGGACCTTGTGCAGGGCGTTGACGATGCCCTTGATGCGCGGGTGGTCCGGGGCCACGCCGTAGCGGATCAGGCCGTAGGGTGCCGGGTAACGGTCAAAGAGGTCGATGCTCACGGTCAGCTCGCCGCTCTTGACGGCTTCGCTCTTGGTGAGGATGTCCGCGGCGTAGACGCCGGCCGGGCCGGAGCCCACAACGGCAACGCGCAGCGGACGCTCGGCAGATCCTACGGAGGTGCTTGATGACACGGCTGTGTTCCTTTTGTTCGTTCCGGCCCGACTAGGTGGTCAGGACTCGGGGGCTGTTCGGGGCGATGGTGCTGTAATTGGCGGTCCTGAAGTGCGACGGCGCGAACGGGCTGACGCGGACGACGTCGCCAATCACAATCACGGCAGGATTTGCGACGCCGGCGGCTTCCGCCTGGTCAGCGATGGAACCGAGGGTGCCAATCGTCACGCGCTGATTAGGCAAATAGCCGTTTTCAACAATACCAACCGGGGTGTCCGCGGGCAGACCGGCTGTGCCCAGGGCGGACGCCGACTCCCGCAACTGGCCCACACCCATCAGCAGCACAATGGTGTGGTCCGCCCGGGCCGGGACCTCGGAGAGTTCCTCGTGGCCGGTGACCACACTGAAGCCCTTCGCCAGGCCGCGGTGGGTCACGGGGATGCCGGCCGCCGCGGGAACGGAGATCGCGGACGTAACGCCGGAGACCACTTCCACTTCGACGCCGTGCTGGCGGCAGTATTCGGCTTCCTCGCCGCCGCGGCCCAGCACAAACGGGTCGCCACCTTTGAGCCGGACCACGCGGTGGCCTTTGAGCGCCTCGTCCACCAGGATCCGGTTGATCTCAGCCTGCGGTACAGGGTGATGGCCGGGGGTCTTGCCTACTTCGACCACGCGGACGTCCGGTGCGAGATCGTTAAGCAACTCGCGTGGGCCGAGGCGGTCCGCGACCACAACGTCGGCCTGGCCCAGGAGCCGGCGGCCTCGGACGGTGATGAGGCCGGTGTCGCCGGGGCCGCCGCCTACGAGGGCGACGGACCCACGGTGGGCCCGACGTCGACGCAGCGGGAGGTCGCCGGTTTCCAGCGCGGTAGCGACGGCATCGCGCAGGGCCATGGCGCGGCGCGGGTCTCCCCCGGCGTTCACGGCGATGTGCACATCATCAACTACAGCGACGGCGGGAGTCCACGCGGCGGAGGCTTCGTGGTCGGAGGCGTTGACGCACCAAACCCGCTGCGCCTCGGCGTCGGCCGCTACCTGGGTGTCCACTGCGGAATCCCCGGTGGCCGTCTGGGCGAACCAGACGCCGTCGATGTCGGTGCAGAGGTAAGTGCGCTGCGTCCAGGTGAGGAGGCCGGCGTCGGCCAGTTCGCGGAGCGCGGCCGAGGCAGCGGGAGCCACGACGGTGACCTGTGCGCCGGCGTCGAGCAGGCCCTTGGCGCGGCGCGAAGCCACGGGGCCGCCGCCCACCACCAGCACGGGACGGCCGAGCAGCCGCAGCGCCGTGGGGTAAATATCCTGGATTGCCATGGATCAACGGTAGGGCCGCGGCACATTCACTAACAACGACGCGGAAACACCAGTTCACGCGGGGTAATCCTGCGTCACATTGCGAGCTGGCGTGGCAGGGGTGCCGTCGTGGGGCACATTGAAGGTGACTGAACCCCGCAGCGGCTCGAGGTGCGGCGTGTCCGTGTCAAAGCGCCCCGGTTAGGCGCATTATGAGGCGGGCGGCGGTCCTTGCGTCAAAGCCTGATTAAGGAGAGCGTTGGCCGACCATCGCATCGATGCGACGGCATCCGCCCTGCTCAGTCCGCCCACATCGGTCAGCCAGACCAAGGATTCGATTCCGATGGCGCTGCGCACCGCCAGCACTAGCCGATGAATCTCATCGTCGGACAGGTCTCCCTGCAGCGGGGCCAACGCCTCGGTAATCCACGCGATGGCCCGTCCCTGACGCAACGGCAGGCTCCGCTCCTGTCCATCGGCCGGCTCCAGCGACAGTCGAAGCATGGTCCGCTGCTGGGCCTCGGTTTCCAGGATCATGCCAGTGAATTCGACAACCACGGCGTCCAGCCGTTCCGCCACCCCTTCAGGCGGATCAGCCGGAAGCATCGATGTACGCGCGGTTTCCGGGTGGGCGGCAGCCAGCAGTTCCCGCTGGCCGGGAAAGTAGCGGTAGGCCGTGCTTCGGGCGATCCCAGCTGCCTGTGCCGCCTCATCAACAGTGGGTGAGATCCCGGCGGCGACGAGGCTTCGGGCAGCGTTCACCAGAGCGTCGCGTGTGCGGTGCTTCTGGCTGGTTCTCCCGCCGTCGGTATAAGGCCTTGACACGGTTCTCATGGTACATCAGTCTTGTTATGGGACATCAATCCCACGAGTCTAAATTATCGGGGCGATCAGCATGGATTCGACGAATGAGCCAGTAGTTCGCCAGCCTGGCGAAGGCGATAAACGGTGGTTTTTCGGCGGCGGCGTGCACACGTGGAAGGCAACGCGTGACGAGACAGCGGGCGCGTTCCTGCTTTTCGAGGACGCGATGGCCCTCAACAAGGTCACCCCGCTGCATACCCATCCGCACTCCGACGAGACACTGTACATCTTGGCCGGGGAGATCCTGCTGAACATGGACGGGACCGAGCACCGGCTGGCCGCAGGCGGGATGGCCATGGCTCCGCGGGGTGTTCCGCATGCCTTCAAAGTGCTGCAGGACGGTACGCGGATGCTGTGCCTGCAAACCCCAGGTGCGGCCCAGTCCTTCTATGACGGCGCCAGCGAGCCACTCGGCGACCATGACGCCGCCGGTGTCGTTGACTTTGACCGGATCCGTGAATCAGGGCGGCTGAACGGCGGCATCGAGATCTTGGGACCACCGCCGTTCCCCTCACCTTGGCCCGTTGGGACCTGACCTTTGGTGGCGGGCCACGGTCGGACGCCGTCGCGGGGCACATTGAGGGTGATCGGCCGCCGCAGCGGCCCGAGCTGCGGCGTGTCCGAGTCAAAGTGCCCCGGTTCGGCAGCCGGAAGACAGCAGAGCCCGACGGCGGGACTAGCCGTTGGGCTCTGCGTGAAGCTGGTGTGCCGAAAGGGTTAGCGGGTGCTGCCGGCGAGGAGGCCGCGGCTGCGGAGGAGGCGCTTCTCGATCGGCGCGAACACCAGAAGCTCGATCAGGATACCGACGGCCAGGATCAGCAGGATCGCGGCCATCACGATGGTCATGTCCGACAGGTCGCGGCCCTGGTTTAGCATGGAGCCCAGGCCGAAGCCGATGGTCCCGCCGACTGCGATGATTTCCGCGGCCATAAGGGACCGCCACGAGAACGCCCAGCCCTGCTTGAGGCCACCGAGATACCCGGGCAGCGCGGCCGGCAGGACGATCTGCAGGGCCATCTGCAGCCGGTTCGCACCCAGGACTGTGCCCACGCGGCGGTACTGCGGCGGGATCTGGTCCACGCCGGAGATCAGGCCGTTGATGATGGACGGAATCGCACCCATAAACACCACGAAGTAGACAGTGGCGTCGGTCAGGCCGAACCAAATGATCGCGGCCGGCACCCAGGCCACGGATGGCAGGACCTGCAGTCCTGAAATCAGGGGTCCGAAGGCGCGGCGCAGCGGGGCAACCTGGGCGAGCAACAGCCCGACAGGAGTGGCGATGGCCACGCTGATCAGGAACCCCACGATCCCGCGTTCCAGCGAAGTCCACACAGCGTCCTGCAGTTTGGCGTCGCCCCAGAGGACACCGAGCTGGCCGAGCACGTCGAGCGGCCCGGGGATCTGGTCGCGCCGTTTCAGGCCAAGAGAGACGTAGAACTGCCAGATCAGGATCAGGACAGCCAGTGCGCCCACCGGCAGGAGCACGCGGCTCCAGTCGATCCGGTGCTTGCGGGCAGCGTCAGACTGGAGCGAATCGAGCCCGGCCTCCAGCTCACGCAGGTCCTCATGCCCGGTGGAGGTTCGGGTCAGTGCCGCAGTGATGTGCCTGGTCTCGACAAGCTCAACCACCGGCTTGGTCTCGACCGGTTCAACCACCGGATTGGGGAACTTACTTGGCATGGCGGCGAATCTCCTCACGCAGCCGGGCGGTGATGACCCCGGTCAGCTGTCCGGCCAGGCCGGCGTCGGTTCGGTGTTCCTCGGTGACGGCCCACTCCTGGACCACCCGGCCGGGGCGGGACGACAGCAGCAGCACGCGCTGGCCGAGCCGGACAGCCTCACGGACGTTGTGCGTGACAAAGACGATGGTGCGCCCTGTTTCCTTCCAGATGCGTTCCAGCTCGTCGTGGAGGAGGTCGCGGGTGATGGCGTCGAGGGCAGCGAAGGGCTCGTCCATCAGCAGCAACTGCCGGTCCTGCGACAGCGCCCGGGCGAGGGCCACGCGCTGGCGCATGCCGCCGGAGAGTTCATGCGGACGTTTGTCCCCTGCCTCGCCAAGGTGCACCAGGTCCAGCAGTTCACCGGCTTTACTCCGGCGTTCAGCCTTCCCCACCCCGCGCATTTTCAGGGCCAGCTCGATGTTCTCCCGCGCGGTCAGCCACGGGAAGAGCGCGGCGTCCTGGAACATAAACGCGGCACCGTCGCTGGGTACTTCGAGGGCGCCCGACGTCGGGACCTCCAGTCCCGCCATGATGTTCAGAAGCGTGGATTTCCCGCAGCCGGAGGCGCCGAGGAGCGCGACGAACTCGCCCGCGCCGATGGTGGCGTTGACATCCTCCAGCACCGGGGCGCCGTCGCCGAAGCGCTTGCCCAGCTGTTCCAGTACGACTGGCATGGTCCCGTCCTTAAATAAGGGGTGATGCGGTGGCTGCGCGGTCAGTCCTGGCCGAGGTCAGCGGCGGAGATGGAACCCCCGGTGACTTCGTTCAGGGCGCGGAGGTCGAACAGTCCGGTGATGTCGGCCTGCTTGGTGGTGCCGGCGTCTGCGCCGTCCTTAAGCAATTTGGGATAGGTTCCGGCGAGCGGGTCCACGGTGAAGATGACGTTCTGCAGCGAGCGTTCCAGGACATCGGCGGGAAGTGCTGCGCCCGCCGATTCCTGCAGGGCGGAGTTGATGACGCTGGACTTTTCCCCGGCGGGAGCTGTGTTCAGCCACGCCACTGACTCGGCGTGGCCGCGCAGCAGTGCTTTCACGGTGTCCGGGTGTGCGGCGGCGAACTGCTTGTTCACGATCAGGATGGTGGTGGGGAACTCGCCGGCGTTGCCGGACAGCGAACCGTCCCAGAGATCCTTTTCATCCACCAGGACCTTGGCTCCGGCCTGGAGCACCAAACGGGACGCCCACGGCTCAGGCAACCATGCGCCGTCGAGCTTTCCGTCCTGGAACAGCTTCAGCGTCTGCGCGTTCTCCGTGGGGTTGATGGCCACGTCCCCGCTGCCATCAACATTGGTTTTGTAGCCCTGCGCGGACAGCCACGCCCGCAGTGCCACATCCTGCGTCCCGCCAAGCTGCGGCGACGCCAGGATCTTGCCCCTCAGATCCGCGGCGGAACTAATCTCCGGGCGCACCACCAACTGCGCGCCGCCCGCGGCCGCACCGGCGATGATGCTCACCGATTCGCCTCGGCTCTTGACGAACGAGTTGATCGCCGGGTTCGGGCCGATATAGGTGGCGTCGATGGCGCCGGCATTCAGGGCCTCGATCGCGGCAGGCCCGGCATTAAAAGTCTCGGTGCTGAGCTTGGTGTTCCCCAGGTTGCGGGCAAGTATCCCCTGCTTGACCCCCACCAGTGCCGGCGCGTGGGTCAGGTTTCCGAAGTAGCCCAATTTCAATTCTGCGGCCGGCGTGGGCGCCGGAATCGCAGCCTCTGCCGACGCGTCCCGGGAAATATTGGAGGCCACCACGGCACCAACGGCAATCAGTAAGACGAGTCCGATGGCCAGGGCAGCCTCGATGGCACGCTTGCGACGGGGTACTGCGCTTTCGCCTGCCACGATGCGGGTCATCCCGGGCTTGGAACTTGTCATGGTTTCACCATAGGGAGTGGCATAAACCCATTCAATGAAGCAGAAACGGGGGGTCACGCGGGTTCACGCGGCGTCACATTGCCGACGCCGGAGGACGCGGCCAACAGCCGGGTCAGTCCCGCTTCGACGGTGATGAGCTGCCACAGTTTGTGGCGAACCTTGACGGGGTGCGCGGCTTCTCGTCCAGGATCAAGGCGAAGAGACCCCATGGCACTGTTCCACCGGCTTCAGGTGGAGTAGGTTGCACGGATGGAACACACATACCAGGTCATCGTGGTCGGGGGCGGCTTCGCAGGCAAAACGGCCGCCAAAACACTGGGTCGCAAGGGCGTGAACGTCCTGCTTGTCGACGCCAACAACTACCACCAGTTCCAGCCGCTCCTCTATCAGGTGGCGACATCCCAGATCGGGGTGTCGGCTATTGCCCGGCCGCTTCGGTCCGTCTTCCGGCGCGTCCGGAAGGTGCGGGTGCTGACCGCGGAAGTGGCAGGGATTGATGCAGCCAACCGAACCGTGAGCACCGTCGATGGTGACACGTTCGAGGCGCAGATTCTGGTCATCGCGCCAGGCGCAGTCCCGAACTTCTTCAATACCCCGGGCGCCGAGGAACATGCCTTTCCGCTGTATTCGGTCACCGACGCGACCCGGCTGGGAACCAGGCTCACCCACCTGCTGGACGTCGCGGATCGGGAGTCAGGAGGCTCCGTCGACGTCGTCGTCGTCGGCGGCGGCCCCACGGGTGTGGAAACCGCCGGTGCCATGGCGGAAACCGTAAAGTTCGTGGTGCCGAAATACTTTTCGCCGGAGCTCGCAGGCCGGTGCCGCGTCCACTTGGTAGACATGGTTCCGACTGTCTTGAGTGCCTTTTCGGTGAAGTCGCAGGAGTACACCAAGAAACGCTTGACTAAGATGGGCGTCCAGCTCCACTTGGGGGTCGGCGTGACAGAGGTCAGGGCCGACGGCGTGACGCTGGCCGACGGGACGGCCATACCAACCCGTGTGGTGGTGTGGGCCGGTGGCCTGAAGGCCGGCGACATCATTGCCCGCTCGGGCGTGCCGCAGGGCAAGGGCGGACGCGTCGACGTCAAACCGGACCTGACTGCGCCCGGCGTCGAGGGCGTGTACGTCCTCGGTGACGCCGCCAACATGACCGATTCCACCGGGACAAGATTGCCGCAGCTGGGTTCCGTCGCGCAGCAGGCAGGGAAATGGGCTGCGGGCAACATCTATGCCGACCTCACGGGCGGTACCCGGCGGCCTTTCAAATATCTTGACAAGGGGTACATGGCGATGATCGGCAGGGGCGCGGCGGTTGCTGAAATCGGGCGCCAGCGAATCCAACTTCAGGGTCCGCTCGCCTTCGTGTCCTGGCTCTTGGTCCACCTGGCGCTCCTGTCCGGATTCCAGCAGAAGGTGCGGGCACTGTCTTCCTGGCTGACCGGTTATATCACCCACAGTCCCGCACAAGTGGTGGTCGGCCGGCCGGATTAACTGGTAGCCGCCCCAACCCTGAAGCACGCAAGAACGGCTCTGCCCCGCATAATCGGTGCTGGGCAGCACCAGTTATGCGGGGCAGGGCAGTTCAAGCTGGACTCAGATGGAGTAGCGCTCGTCCTCGTGGTCGCCCGGGTGGTCCTTGACCAGGCCGGCAGCCAGCGTGTTGCCGTCCTGCGGGTCGATCACCAGGAACGCGCCCGTGCGGCGGTGGTGCAGGTAGTTCTCCAGCGGCAGCGGCGCGGCCAGCCGGAGCTGCGCGTGGCCGATGTCGTTGAGCTCCAGGCTGGACGCGCCCTCAAGCTTGAAGGAGGCCAGGTCCAGCTTGCCGCTGACGCTGCGGACCAGCGCCTGGACCGTGCGGGTGCCGTGCTTCACGAGCACCTTGGCGCCTTCCCGCAACGGCTTGGGCGAAAGCCAGCACAGTGCGGCATACAGGTCAGCGGAGGCTTCGCGGACAGTGCCGGCGGCAGCAATCGTGTCACCTCGGGCGACGTCGAACTCTTCGGCCAGGCGGATCGCCACCGACTGCGGCGCAAACGCTTCCTCCAGCGATTCCCCCGCGAAATCGATGCCGATGACCGTCGTGGTCCGCGGCGACTGGCCCGGCGTCAGCACGGAGACCTTGTCGCCCACCTTCACGGAACCTTCGGTGATCTGGCCGGCGTAGGCGCGGTAGTCGCGGTAGGCCTCGACGTTCAGGCCGGCGGCCAGGGCGTCGGGAGCCAGCGCACCCTGCGGCCGGATGACCAGCTGCACGGGGAAGCGGAAGCTCTCCAGTTGCGTGTCGATCTCGTCCGCGGCGGGCAGGGTTTCGAGGACCTCCAGCAGGGCCGGCCCGTCGTACCAGGGAGTGCGCTCGGAACGGTCCACCACGTTGTCGCCGTCGAGGGCGGACACCGGGATGACCAGCAGGTCGTCGAGGTGGTCCGCGGTGCCCAGTTCGGCGGAGCCAATGCCCAGTTCCCGGGCCACCTGCTGCACGTCTGCCTGGATTTCACGGAATACGGACTCGCTGAAGTCCACCAGGTCGATCTTGTTCACGGCCACAATCACGTGCGCCACGCGCAGCAGCTGCAGCACGGACAGGTGCCGGCGGGTCTGCTCCAAGACACCCTTGCGGGCGTCAATAAGTACGACGACGGCATCCGCCGTGGACGCGCCGGTCACCGTGTTTTTGGTGTACTGAACGTGCCCGGGGCAGTCCGCGAGGATGAAGCTGCGCTGGTCCGTGGCGAAGTAGCGGTAGGCCACGTCGATGGTGATGCCCTGCTCGCGCTCGGCACGCAGGCCGTCCGTCAGGAGGGCCAGGTCGATCGCTTTCGTGCCCGTGGCTCCAGCCCCGCCAAAGCCGCGGTCCGCGGAGGTGCGGGCAACGGCGTCGAGCTGGTCTGCGAGGATCGCTTTGGAGTCGTGCAGGAGGCGGCCCACCAAAGTGGACTTCCCGTCGTCGACCGATCCTGCGGTGGCGAACCGGAAGAGGGTGGTGGGCAGTGCTGCCTCGAGCTCGGTGATTGAGCTGGTCGAAATCGTGGACGTCATTAGAAGTACCCATCCTTCTTGCGGTCTTCCATGGCGGCCTCGGAGATGCGGTCATCTGCGCGGGTGGCGCCACGTTCGGTGATGGTGGAGGCGGCAACTTCGACGACGACGTCGCTCACCGTTGCGGCGTCTGATTCGACGGCGCCGGTGCAGGACATGTCGCCCACAGTGCGGTAGCGGACAGTTTTGATGATGACCTCTTCGTGCGGCAGAGGCTGGGAAACGTCGCCCACCGCCCGCCACATGCCGTCGCGGGAGAATACTTCGCGGTCGTGGGCGTAGTACAGGCCCGGCAGCTCGATGTTCTCGCGTTCGATATAGCGCCAGATGTCCAGCTCGGTCCAGTTGCTGATGGGGAACGCGCGGACGTGCTGGCCCACGGTGTGGCGGCCGTTGTAGAGGTTCCACAGTTCGGGGCGCTGGTTGCGTGGGTCCCACTGGCCGAATTCGTCCCGCAGGCTCAGGATGCGCTCCTTGGCGCGGGCCTTGTCCTCGTCCCGGCGGCCGCCGCCAAACACGGCGTCGAATTTGTTCTGCTGGATGGCGTCCAGCAGCGGGACGGTCTGCAGCGGGTTGCGGGTGCCGTCGGCGCGTTCGGCCAGTTCGCCGCGGTCAATGAACTCCTGGACGGAGCCGACAACCAGCTTCAGGCCCAGGCGCTCCACCGTGCGGTCGCGGAACTCGATGACCTCGGGAAAGTTGTGGCCGGTGTCCACGTGCAGCACGGGGAACGGGACCTTGCCCGGCCAGAACGCTTTGGTGGCCAGGTGCAGCATCACCACGGAATCCTTGCCGCCGGAGAAGAGCAGCGCAGGCTTCTCGAACTCGGCAACAACCTCGCGGATGATGTGGATGGCTTCGGATTCGAGGGTGTCCAGGCTGGAGAGGCGCGTGGGGATCTCGATGGTTGAGCCTGTCGAAACCGAGCCTGTCGATACCAGAGTGTCGTTAAGGGTGCTCATACGTGTAGTCCGCATTCTGTCTTGTCGGAACCGGCCCAGCGGCCGGCGCGGGGGTCATCGCCGGGCGCCACCTTGCGGGTGCAGGGCTGGCAGCCGATCGAGGGGTAACCCTGGGAAAGCAGCGGGTTGACGGGCAGGAGGTTGTCTTCGGAGTACTGGACCAGCTGGTCGAACGTCCAGGCGGCCACCGGGTTGACCTTGACCAGCCCGTTCTTTTCATCCCAGCCGACCAGCGGGGTGTTGGTGCGGGTGGGAGCCTCGTCGCGGCGGACGCCCGTGAACCAGATCTCGTAGCCGGCCAGGGTGCGCTGCAGCGGGGCCACCTTGCGGAGGGCACAGCACTGGGCGGCGTCGCGGGCGAAGAGGTCCTTGCCCAGGAGCCGGTCCTGCTCTTCAACCGTGTTCTCGGGGAGCACGTCCACCACGTTGACGCGGAGGTTCGCGGCCACTTCATCGCGCGTGGCGTACGTTTCCTTGAAGTGGTAGCCGGTTTCCAGGAACAGGACGTCGACGCCGGGCATCTGGTCCGCGACGAGGGCCGGCAGGACGGCGTCGGCCATGGAGCAGGCAACCGCGACGGCGGGCAGGTCGAAGTTGCGCCCGACCCAGGCGATCACGTCCCGGGCGGGGGCGTCCCAGCCGAGCTCGGCGGCGCCGGCTTCGGCGAGTGCCTTGAGTTCGTCGTGGGTGCGGAGGGCGGCCTTGGTTTCGACGGTCGCACCCACCGGGGTCAGCTCAACCACCGGGTCGACGCCGAGGGCGTGCTTGCTCACTGGAGGGCCTCCTCTTCTGCTGCGTGGGCCCATTCGGCGAAGGTCTGGCCTTCGACGCGCTGGGCAACGAAGGTGCGGACGACGCGCTCCACATACTCCGGCAGGTCCTCGACGTACACCTTGAGGCCGCGGACGGTGCGTCCCAGGCCAGCCTCTTCGCGGTCGGACGAAGCCAGCCCGCCGCCCAGGTGGACCTGGAAACCCGGGGAGGGATCGCCGTCGGGCGTTGGCAGCATCATGCCCTTAAGTCCGATGTCCGCGGTCTGGATGCGGGCGCAGGAGTTGGGGCAGCCGTTGATGTGGAGGGACAGTGCGTGCGGCAGTTCACCGGAGGCGGCGAGGTCTGCCAGGCGGCGTTCGAGGTCGGCCACGGCGGTCGCGGCGGTGACCTTCGTTTCCACGATGGCCAGCTTGCAGTATTCGATGCCGGTGCAGGCGATGGTCCCGCGCCGGAACACGGACGGGCGGGCGGAGAGGCCCAGCGCATCCAGCTCGGCAACCAGCGGCTCAACCTGGTCCTTGGCAACGTCCAGGACCACCAGCTTCTGGTGCGGCGTGGTGCGCAGGCGGTAGGAGCCGGCGGCCTCGAGGGTGTCCGCGAGCTTCACCAGCTGCGCGCCGGAAAGGCGGCCGGCCAGCGGGGTGGCGCCGATGAAGAACTTGCCGTCCTTCTGTTCGTGCACGCCGATGTGGTCGCCCGGGGAGGTGGGCTTGGGTGCGGCGGGACCGTCGGCCAGCTTATAGCCCAAGTATTCGTCCTCCAGGATCTGGCGGAACTTCACCGGGCCCCAGTCGGCCAGCAGGAACTTCAGGCGCGCCTTGGTGCGCATGCGGCGGTACCCGTAGTCACGGAAAATGCTGGTGACGCCGAGCCACACGTCGGCTGCTTCCTCCGGCCGGACAAACGCGCCGAGACGCTTGGCCAGCATCGGATTGGTGGACAGCGCACCGCCCACCCAGAGGTCATAGCCGGCGCCCAGTTCGGGATGGACCATGCCCACCAGGCCGAAGTCGTTGATCTCGTGGACCACGTCCTGGCTGGGGTGGCCGGTGATGGCCGTTTTGTACTTGCGCGGCAGGTTGGACAACAGGGGGTTGCCGATAAACCGCTCCCCCAGTTCCGCGATCAGCGGCGTGGGGTCGATGATCTCGTCCTTGGCGATGCCGGCCACGGGCGAGCCGAGGATGACACGGGGAACGTCGCCGCAGGCCTCGGTGGTGGACAGGCCAACACCTTCCAGCCGGGCCCAGATCTCAGGGATGTCCTCCACCCGGATCCAGTGCAGCTGGATGTTCTGCCGGTCAGTGAGGTCGGCGGAGTCACGGGCGAAATCAACGGAAATCTGGCCGATGACGCGCAGCTGCTCGGTGGTGAGCGCGCCGCCGTCGATCCTCACGCGCAGCATGAAGTACTTGTCCTCCAGCTCGTGCGGCTCGAGCGTTGCGGTCTTGCCGCCGTCGATCCCGGGCTTGCGCTGCGTGTACAGGCCCCACCAGCGGAAGCGTCCGTGGAGGTCCTCGCCGGGGATGGCGTCGAAGCCGTCCTTGGAGTAGATGGTCTCGATACGCTCGCGGACGTTGAGGCCGTCGTCTTCCTGCTTCCAGGTTTCGTTGGCGTTCAGGGGGGTTTTGCCGTCCACTTTCCACTGCCCGTGCGGCTTTGCGGCGGGTCGGGAGGGGCGTGCAGGGCGCTTGGCGGCTGCGGGGTCCGCGGACGCTCCGGCTAGAGCTGTATCAGTCATGCATCGACTGTAGGTGCCCCCGAATTGCGTCACAAAGGGTCGGGAAACGCTGAGTCACCTAGGGAAACATTTCGTCACGAACCACCGGCGAGCCTTGAAGAAGCCCTACTCCTGTGATTCGCCGCACCGTTGTTTTCAGGGGCGCCCGGGGCCCCGTTACTGACCGCGTGCGACGGCGAAGTCGAACCGTTCCAGCGCAATCTCCGCGAGCACGTCCGACGGCAGCAGTGGTTCCGTCACGAGGTCCGCGCCCGCCTTGGCGAGCTGGTTGTGGAAGAACCCCGGCGCGAGGAGGTAGGAGGCGATGACCACGCGGCCGCCGTCGTCCACGGCTCCTGCGGACTCTCCTGCCCCGGCACCTCCGGCCGCTTCCTCGCGGAGCATGGCGACGGCGTCGGGCACTGAGGGTTTGGCCGAGGCACCATAGGCGGCCACAGTCCGGTTCCGCCGCAGTTCCCCGAGCTGGGCAGCGAGTTCTTCCACGCTGACCGCGGCATTGGGGTTGGAGGACCCGGCGGCGGCGAGGACGATCGCGTCGCGGTCGGTGACGCCGGCCTCACGGAGTCGCTCGTCGAGCAGGGCGGCGAGGCGGGGATCGGGCCCGAGCGGCGCGGCTGCGAGGCTCCCCGGCCTGCTCTTCACGGCCCGTGCGATGTCCACTTTGACGTGGTACCCCACGCTCAGCAGCAAAGGCACCACCACGGCTTCGGCGCCGTCAGGCAGGCCTGCCACGACGTCCACGAGGTCCGGCTGCTGGACGTCCACGTAGGCCTCCCGCACATCAAGGCCCGGGCGCAGCGCGGCGATCGCGGCACGCAGGGCGTTGACCTCAGCGGCGCCCTGGCTGCTGGACGTCCCGTGGGCACAGGCGATCATGATCGGGTTGTTCATAGGAGCTAGCGTAGCGTTGGAGCCGCCCTGTCCGCCCACTTTAAGAAGCCGGGATGCCCATGACATTCGCCTTTAACAACGTTCCTGTGTGGCTGGACCTGGTGGGCGTTTTCTTCTTCGCGGTATCCGGCTCCCTCCTGGCGGCGCGGAAGAACATCGACATTGTGGGATCGCTGCTCCTGGCATCCCTCGTGGGCCTGGGCGGCGGTCTGATCCGCGACCTGATTCTCGACGACGGCCCGCCGGCAGCGTTCAGCAACCCTGCCTACCTATTCCCGCCGTTGCTGGCCACCGTCCTGGTGTACTTCCTCTATACCAGCGTCCGACGGTACACCTCGCTGCTGCTCCTGTTCGACGCCGGCGGGCTGGCGCTGTTCTGCATGACGGGGACAGTCAAGGCCCTAGCGGCAGGCATGAACCCTGTAGCGGCGGTACTTCTGGGAGTGATGACGGCGGTGGGAGGCGGCCTGCTGCGCGACGTCACCGCCAATGAGGTGCCCGAGCTCTTCAACCCGAAGGACATCTATGCCCTCCCGGCTTTCCTGGGGGCGGCGCTGACCGCCGTCCTGTGGGTTGCGGGCGCCTTTAATGTCCTGACGGCTGTCGCAATCGCCGCCGTGGTGTTCACCTTCCGCGTCGTGGCGTGGCGCCGTTCCTGGCAGGCCCCGCTTGCCGTGCGCGGCTGGCACCGGCGGGGTGTGGGGGGCGGCTCTGGAGGCGGCCGCGATTAGCTAGGATTGGGACCATGACTGACATGTTCCTCGAGAAGTTCCGCTCGCTTGTTCCGAAATATCTCGAGGACGAATGGCAGGAAGAAGACGGCCTGGCCACGGACGAACTGGACGCGGCCCTCGCCGAACACCAGTTCCAGGTTCCGCTGGTGCTGAAGGAGTTCTACCAGGCCGTTGGCGGCTGCGAGGACCTCATGGAGGCCTACCACTACTTCTGGGACCCCGAAGAGCTGGAAGTTGATGACGAAGGCTTCCTGATGTTCCTCGAAGATGAAGAGGAACAGTTCACCTGGGGCTTCCGCGTGGGCGACCTCAGCGTTCCCGATCCCATCGTGTACCGCCGCAACAACGCCCGGGCCCAGTGGAAGAGCGAAGAAGGGACATTCTCGGAGTTCGTCTTCGACATGTTCGAGTGGGCCTTCAACGACGAAGAGGACTGATTTGTTCGGCTGGTCCTAGGCCGGCCCGCCCCCCGGCCGGGTTTGGCAGTGTCTACCGGCCTAATCGGGGCACTTCGACACGAACCCGCCGCAATCCAACCCCATTTCTGCGGCTATGAGGCCCGGAGTGCCCCACGACGGCGGCCCTAACTGCTGCCGAATGCTCCCCGCCGGGACTGCTCCAGTACTGCCAATACCTCGCCTACCATCCGCTCGGGGTGATGGACGACGTCGTCATAGCCGAATCTGAGGACGAGACGTCCGCCGCTGACCGTGGCGTTGTTGCGCTTGCGATCCTTCTTAACTTGCCGTGGTTCCAAATGAGTACTTCCGTCGGTTTCCACCACCAGGCACTCCTCAATGAAGAAGTCCACTTCGCCCACGCCTGGAATCGGGACATGCCGGCGGACATGCAGCCCGGCCCGCCGGAAGTGGTAATTGGCCAGCACCTCAAGCAGGGAATCCGCCCGCGGGATCACGCTGTCCAGGACCGACCTGGCGCGGGCGTTTCGGTTTCCGGGCAGCTTGCGCCGCAGGAAATCCACCGTCACGTCCCCCCGCTGGGCAGCGCACTGGACCATGACGAGCGCCTCTACCTCGGGCAGGCAGCGCAACGCGTGTATGAGGACGTCCGCCAGCCCGGCGATCGGCAGCCAAGGGTGGACTGGGTGGGGGCAGCGGCCGTGGGTCAGCGTCCCCGGCGGTGTCCTCTTGTGACCCGGGCTCAGGTGCACGGCGCCGGCCTTATGCACCGTCCACAACTGGTACATCGGCGCGGCCGATAGACACGTCAGCAGAGAGTTGTGCCGCAGGGCCAATCCCAGCACGCCGGCCTGCTTGGGCAAGCTGTAGATGCCTCGCCGGATGCGAACAATTCGCCCGGCGGTCAAGGCTTTGTCGAGGGAAGTCCGGGAAAACCCGGCTCGGCGCAAAGAACCTGCCCGGGCCACTCCCGCGCGAAGGTTGAGGAAAGTCTCAATATCCATGGGCCCAACGGTGCCCCTGAACTACGCTAGGCGGCAGATCCGGGCTGCGCCATGTGGACAACCCCGCCGTCGTGGGGCACTTCGACACGCACACGCCGCTCCCCTGTCCGGGAAGGCGCATACCCGCCCGCGATCTGCCCCACGAAGGCGTGGGTGCATATGACACGGGCAATAACATCAGGCTTGCATTCTGTGACAGATCTGTCATATGCTGTTCATGGATCCGCTAAACGCCTCCGGCGGGTCTGATGCGAACGGAGATATAGCCCCGGTTCTCAGCAACGTATGACTCGTAACGTTGCTGAGAACCGGGGCTATTGCATTTAAGCCAAAGGCCGGCCGTTGCTGAGCAGACGCAAGGAAGCCCGGCACCTTTTCATTCGAGGAGCCGGGCTTCGGGGCATCCAAAAAATCAGCTGGCGCGGTCCACCACGGCCAGCGCGAAGTTGGACAGCGAGGCCTTCACCACACCCTCAGGAAGCGGCGCCAGGGCGGCGATGGCTTCGTCCGCCCAGCGGCGCGCAACCACCCAGGATTCGGCGGTGACCGGGTGTTCGCGCAAACCGGCCACGGCAGCGGCCAGCGCGGAATCAGAGGTCAGGTCCCCGTCAATAAGCTTCAAAAGTTCGACGGCGGACTGGTCGCCTGCGGCGGCATCCCGGCGCAGGAACAGGACCGGCAGCGTGGGGACGCCTTCACGGAGGTCGGTACCCGGGGACTTGCCGGACTTGACCTTGACGCCGGTGACATCGATGACGTCGTCGGCCAGCTGGAACGCCACGCCCACCTTCTCGCCATATTCCACCAGCAAATCCTCGTAGGCCTCATCGGCGCCGGCGAAGATCGCACCGAGCTGGCCGGAAGCAGCAACCAGCGAACCGGTCTTATCCGCGATGACGGACAGGTAATGCTCCACCGGGTCCTCGTCCGGGCGCGGCCCTACGGTTTCGTGCAGCTGGCCCAGGCACAGGCGCTCGAAAGTACGGGCCTGGATGCCCAGCGCACGGGAACCCAGCTCGGACACCAGGATGGACGCGCGGGCAAAGATGAGGTCGCCGGTAAGGACGGCCACGGAGTTGCCCCAGACCTCGTGGGCCGTGGGGGCGCCGCGGCGGAAGGGAGCAGAGTCCATCACGTCGTCGTGGTAGAGCGTTGCCAGGTGGGTCAGCTCCACCACCACGGCCGCCTGAACAACAGCAGGGCGGGATGCGTCGCCGAGATGGGCGCACAGCAGGGTCAGCAACGGCCGGACGCGCTTGCCGCCTGCTTCCACGAGGTGGCGCGACGTTGCGTCAGCCAGTGGATCGGAGTTGGCAATGGCCTCGCGGAGCTTCTTCTCCACGCGGGCCAGGTTGGTGGTGATGGCGGGGCCCAGCTCGGCGTCCTCCGCGATGGCCGCGAACCCGGCGGGAAGCTGCAGTCCCGTGGCGATCGCGGTGGTGTTGAGGCTCGGTTCGGAGTCCTGCAGGCCGTGCCCGGCGTGCGTCCAGCTGTGGTCTGCGGAGTTAGTCACTGGTTAACCCTAACTTTATGTTGCGGATACCGCTGGTTCGAAGCCGAATGGGTGTTGGATGTGGCCGGAACCAACGATTCCAAAACACGGATCACCCGGTCCTCAAAGCCCTTCGCGGCCGGATCGGTCAGGTTGGCGAGCAGCCGCACCACAAAGCGCATCAGCACGGGGATAGGCATCCCGGTCCGCAGCGCGAGTTTCATGACGGCAGGTTTTCCGATCAGCGCGGCAAAGGCCCGTCCCAGTGTGAAGTGCGATCCCCACTGGCCCCGCACATAGTCCGCGTACCCGGCGAGGTGCGCGTCGGCGTCGTACGGTGACCCCGCCGCGAAGGACCGCGCGGACGCATCAATGATGAACTCCGCCGCGAACCGCGCCGACTCCATCGCGTAGGAGATGCCCTCGCCGTTGAACGGGGACACCATGCCGCCGGCGTCGCCCAGGAGCAGGAGTCCGGGCGAGTAGTGCGGTGTGCGGTTGAAGCCCATGGGCAGCGCGGCGCCGCGGATCTCCCCCACCTGGTTCTCCGGCGTGAAACCCCACTCGGCCGGCATGGCCGCGGTCCATTCGCGCAGGACCTGCTTGTAGTCCAGCTTGCCGAATTCCTTGGACGAGTTCAGGATGCCCAGGCCCACGTTTGAGGTACCGTCGCCCACGCCGAACACCCAGCCGTAACCGGGGAGCAGCTTCCCGTCGCGGCCGGGGAGCTCCAGCCAGCCTTCCATCCAGTCGTCATCGCTGCGTAGGGACGTGAAGTAGGTGCGCACGGCGACGCCGAGGGGGCGGTCATCACGTTTCTGGATGCCGAGGGACACGGCGGTTCGCGTGGAGTTTCCGTCTGCTGCGAGTACGACGTCGGCGCTGAAGTCGCGCGTCTCCCCCGTCTTGCGTCCGGACTCGTCCAGGAGCGCTGCGCGGACACCGGTCACGCGGCCGTCGTCGTTACGGAGGGCTTCGGTGACGCTGTGCCGTTCCAGGATCTCGGCGCCGGCGGCCTTCGCGTGCCGGGCCAGTTCCTCGTCGAAGCCCAGGCGGGTGCGGATCAGGCCGTACTGAGGGAAGTCGGACACCTCGGGCCAGGGCAGTTCGATGGTCCGGCCGCCGGCGATAAGCCGCAGACCCTTGTTGCGGCGCCAGCCGTCCGCTTCAGGGTGCGGCAGTCCCAGCTTCTGGATTTCGCGGACCGCGCGCGGGGTAAGGCCGTCGCCGCAGACCTTCTCGCGCGGGAAGCTGGTTTTCTCCAGGACGGTCACTTCGAGGCCGGCTTTGGCAAGGTAGTACGCGGCGGTGGAGCCGGCCGGCCCCGCGCCGACGATCAATACATTCACAGGTATCAGCGGGTGATGTTGCGGCGGAGCTTGGCCACGGGTCCCTTGTGCGCGGCAATTGCGGCCGCACCGCCGTCCGGGGTTGATTCGAGGGGCTTAGTGGCCCGGTGAACGGCCACAATCCCGCCGGTCAGGTTGCGGTAGGTGACGTTTTCCCAGCCCGATTCCTGCAGCCACGCGGCCAGGTGGTCCTGGTCCGGCCAGGCGCGGATGGACTCGGCGAGATAGACATAGGCGTCGGGGTTGGACGCGACCTTCACGGCGATGGCCGGGAGGGCACGCATAAGGTATTCGGTATACATCGTGCGCCACAGCGGCACAACCGGCGCGGAGAACTCGGCGATGACCAGCTTGCCGCCGGGCTTGGTGACGCGGAGCATCTCGGCCAGCGCCTTCTTCGGTTCGTTGACGTTCCGCAGCCCGAACGAGATGGTGCTGGCGTCAAAGCTGTTGTCCGCGAAGGGCAGGTTGGTGGCGTCACCGGCAACAAAGTTGATGTCCGGGCGGCGGCGCTTGCCCACCTTCAGCATGCCGAGGGAGAAATCGCAGGCCACCACCTCTATGCCTGCATCGGCATATGGCTCGCTGGAGGTACCTGTTCCGGCAGCGAGGTCGAGCACCCGCTGGCCCCGCTTTATGTCCATGGCGTCCACCACGATCCTGCGCCAACGGCGGGTTTGCCCCATAGAGAGGACATCGTTGACGACGTCGTACTTAGGTGCGACGTCGTCAAACATCGTGGCTACTTCGTCCGGACGCTTTTCCAAGGATGCTCGGTTCACCATGCAATTGTCTCAGACAAACTTGAGAAGGACTTTCGACGACCCCGTCCCCCGGTCCGAAGCCACGGCAAACGCCTCAGCCACGTCACCGGCGTCGAACGTGTGCGTCAGCAGCGGCTCAACGTCCAGCCCGTCCGCCAGGTAAGCGAGGGCGTCATCCAGCTCGTCCGCGAAGCGGAAGGTCCCGCGGTAATCAATCTCCCGGAAAACAAGTGCGGCGAGCTCGGCCGTCACCGGCCCCGCCGGCAGGTTGCCCACCTGGACCACGATGCCGCCGCGACGCACGGCCGCGAGGACACCGCCCAGCGCGCGGGCAGCGCCGGAGGCCTCGAACGCAACATCCACCTCGGGAAGCTGCGCGCCGGAACCCACCAGCACGACGTCGTCGGCTCCCATTCGCTTGGCGATCGCCAGCGAAGTCTCCGAGAGATCGCTGGCGACGACGCTGGCAGCGCCGGCACGGCGGGCGGCGGCCACCAATAGCGCGCCGATGGGCCCGGCGCCGTTGACCAGAACGTCCTTGCCGGCGAGGCTGCCGGCCCGGCCGACGGCATGGATCGCCACCGCGAGCGGTTCGGCGACGGCGGCCTGGCGGGTGGTGACGCCGTCGGGCAGGCGGCGGAGCTGGCCCGCCGGGACGGCCTTGCGGGAGGCGAAAGCGCCGTCCGTGTGGGGCCGGTGCGCGGCGCTGCCGTAGTAGGTGACCTGCGGGCAGAGGTTGGTGCGCCCGGCAAGGCAGTCGGTGCATTTGCCGCAGGACACGGCCGGGTGGACGGTCACGGCGTCGCCCACCGCGAAGCCCTCCACGCCTTCGCCGAGCTTGGAGATCCGGCCGGCCACCTCGTGGCCCAGCACCATGGGATCGGCCAGGACGCTCAACCCGGAAGCGCCGTGAGTGACATAGTGGAGGTCCGAGCCACAGATCCCGCCGTATTCGACGTCGACGATCACCGAGCCGGCCGGGCAGGCCGGATCCGGACGGTCCTCGAGCCGCAGGTCTCCAGCGGAATGGACAACCACGGCTTTCATACTGCGTCCTCCACGAGGGTCAGGTCGCGTCCCTTGGTTTCAGGGGCGAAGAAGGTGGCTACAAAGGCGACGGCGGAATAGAGGACCATCATTCCGGCGACCGGCCACCACGAGTTGGTGAAGAGGGCCAGCAGGCCTGCGGCGATGATGGGGGCCAGTCCACCGGACAGCACGCCGCCGATTTCCTTGGCCATGGCCAGCTGCGTGTAGCGGTTGCGGGAGCCGAAGAGTTCGTTCACGTAGGCGGACTGGACGGAGAACATGCCCAGCACGGAGACGGACAGGCCGATGATCAGGGCCAGCGAGACCAGGAACGGATCGCGGGACTGCATCATCAGGAGGGCCGGGATGGCGAAGAGCATCTGGAAGCCGGACAGTGCGCGGTACATGGTGCGGCGGCCGAGCTTGTCGGAGAGCCAGCCGGCCAGCGGGACCGTGGCGAAGCCGAGGAACGAGCCGATCAGCAGGGCAAACGTACCCACGCTCTTGTCCATGCTCAGGCCGGTGACGATGTAACCGATGAGGAAGGTCTGGATCATTGCCGAGTTGCCGGATTCGCCGATCCGCAGGGCCATCGCCAGGAAGAAAGCCTTGCCCTTGCGCTTGGCCTTGACGGCCGGCGCGGGCTGTCCGACGGCGGTGCCGGACTCAGCGGCGAAGGCGGCAGCAGCGGCGTCGGCGATTTCCTGCTCACGGGCGGCCTCGAAAACCGGGCTCTCCTTCAGGTTGCGGCGCATCCAGAGGGCGTACAGCGTGATGCCGATGCTGGCGATGAACGGCAGGCGCCAGCCCCAGCTCATGAGCGCTTCTTCGGGCAGGAGGGTCAGCAGGACCCACAGGCCGGAGGCCAGCAGCGTGCCGGAGTTGGTGCCAAGGCAGACGAAGGAGGCGATCAGGCCGCGCTTTTTGGGCGGGGCGTATTCGGCCAGCATGACCGACGCTCCGGAGAGTTCGGCGCCGGCGCCGAAGCCCTGGGCGAGGCGGAGGAGCACCAGGATGATCGGCGCGGCCAGGCCGATCTGGGCGTAGCCGGGCAGGAAGCCGATGAGCATGGTGGACACGCCCATCATCATGATGGTGATGACCAGGACCTTCTTGCGGCCTACACGGTCACCCATGCGGCCGAAGAACCAGGCGCCGACCGGGCGGGCCAGGAAGCCCACGCCGTAGGTGATGAAGGCGATCAGCAGGCCCACAACGGGGTCGAAGTTGGGGAAGAAAATTTTGGGGAAGATGATGGCTGCTGCCAGCGAATAGAGCTGGAAGTCCATGTATTCCATGGCCGTTCCGAGCCATCCGGATACTGCAGTTCTGATCAGGTCTTGGGATGAGCGCTGGGTGGCGCCTGCCTTGATTGTTGCCGTCATGAACCCCTCTGTTCTACGGGTCTGGGATGCACAGCTTCAATGATGCGGCATGGCCAGACGTCTTTCTTGTCCCTTCATCGGAACAACGACTGCCATTCAAGCACTGCCATACCAGTGTGTCAAGAGCTGGCGTAACTCTGTTTTGGAGCCCCGGGCTGACGGTGCCGGCACTCGGCGGCACCGCTACTGTGGAAGCATGGCAGCCCCCGACACCACCCCGCGCACTTCCGCCCGGATGATGGCGTATGCGCAGATCCGTGAGCGCATCATCTCCGGCGAGGACGCGCCGGGGACCCTTCTTTCCGAGAACGAGCTCGCGCACCATCTGGGCACCAGCCGCCAGCCCATCCGCGAGGCACTGCTGCTCATCGCGCAGGAAGGGCTCGTGGAGATCCGCCCGCAGAGCGGCACTTACGTGACCTACCTCGACCCGCACATCGTGGCGCAGGCCCAGTTCATCCGCGAGGCCATCGAGGTCGCGTCGCTGGCCGACTGCGCCCGCAACATCACCCCGGAAACCGCAGCCGCGCTCTACGAACTCCTGGACCGACAGGACGCATGCACCACCCGCGAGGAGTTCTACCCGCTGGACGAGGACTTCCACCGCACGCTGCTGGCCATCGCCGGCCACGAAACAGCCTGGGCCACTGTGTCTAACGCCAAGGGCCACCTGGACCGCGCCCGCTACCTGGGGCTCAGCGGCTACCGCGGCATTACGGAGTACGCCGCCGATCACCGCCACATAATGGACGCTATTCTCGCCGGCGACCTTTCGGCTGCGGAAGACGGCCTTCGCAGCCACCTGCGCTTCATCCTGGACGACGTCGCGAGCATGCGTGCACTTCGGCCGGAACTGTTCACGGCCCCTTCCGGGCCCGAGCGACGCACCGGCCGGCCGGCCCGGGTCTGAGCCCGGGGACGCCCCGGCACCGCCCAGCGCGGCCGCACGCACCCGCGGGAGTACTGTTGTCTCATCATGACGAGCACGTTCCGCACCCTCACAGTCCCCCTGGACGGCAACGGATATGCCGGCGGACTGCCGCAGTTTCTGGTCCGGGCCGACGTCCTCTGCTGGACCCGCCGCGAAGCCGGCCTGGTGGGTTTCGGCGAACTTAAGCGCTTCACCGCAACCGGCCCGGACCGCTTCCTCGAGGCCGACATCTGGTGGCGGCACCTCGTCCTCGAAGCGGACATCACCGACTCTGTGGAACTGCCCGGCACCGGTCCCGTGGCCTTCGGCTCCTTCGCCTTCTCCAAGAAGTCCGCGCACGAATCGCGCCTGATTGTGCCCGAAATCGTGGTGGGCGTCCGCGACGGCCAGTATTGGCTCACCCAGTTAACGTTCGACGACGGCGACCTCACCGAAGCGGGCGCCCTCGCCGCCCTGGAGGGCTGGCTGAGCGGGGGCAGCATTCACAGCGACGTCGCCGAAGAACCGGACGCCGCCGTCGTCCGTCCTTTGCCTGCTGCTCCCGGAGCAACATTGCACACGGGGTCGCTCAGCGAGGAGGACTGGATGGCTGCCGTCGCCGCGGGGGTGGCAGAGATCCGCACCGGGGCGCTGGAGAAGCTGGTGCTGGCCCGGGACATAGTGGCCACGGTGCCGTCGGGCGTGAACGCAGCGAACGTGCTGCGTGAGCTGGCCATCCGGTACCGCGAATGCTGGACTTATGGTGTGGACGGACTGGTGGGTGCCACCCCAGAGATGCTGATCCAGGTGGAGGGCCGCACTGCCCAGGCGCGCGTGCTGGCGGGGACACTGGACCGCCGCGACGCCCACGGCCAGGACGGGATCCCGATGGACTACGCCGAGCGTGTGCTGGCCGGGTCCGAGAAGCAGCGGCACGAACACGAAATCGCCATTCAGTCGCTGACCTCGCAGCTGGCGCCGTTTTCCGAGGCTATGAACGCGCACGACGAGCCCTTTATTCTGGAGTTGCCCAACGTGTGGCACCTGGCATCGGACGTTAAGGCGGAGCTGGCCGAGGTGGAGGGCCACGTGCCCACGTGCCTGGCGCTCATCAACGCGTTGCACCCCACGGCCGCCGTTTGTGGCACGCCCACGCTGGTGGCCGGAGCCCTCATCCGGAAGCTGGAGCACCTGGACCGCGGCCCATACGCGGGTCCGGTGGGCTGGCTGGACGCGGCCGGCAACGGCGAGTGGGGCATTGCTTTGCGCGGCGCGGTCATCGAGGATGCTCACACCGTGCGGTTATATGCCGGCTGCGGAATCGTGGACGGGTCGCAGCCCGAGGCTGAGCTGGCTGAGACCTGGGCGAAGTTCCGCCCCATGCTGGAATCGCTGGGCTTCGGCAACTAGAACACAGGTTTTGGGCGCTCCATCCACCATTAACGCTGCGGGCCATGCGCCGTCCGGGATTCCGGACACTGCGTGGCCCTAGACTCTTGTCTAAAGCGGAGCGTTTGTTATCCAATAGTGAAACTAAGTTTCGTGTGATGCACATCTCTTATTCGGCGATACACTATGAACCGATTTAGTACCGCATACCCCTGCAACAAAAGGTAAAAAACATGCAGCTCAAGTCCCTGGCCCAGGCCAAGATCGCCGCCAAGGCAGCAGCAATCCTTGCCGCCGGCGCACTCACCCTCACTGCCTGCGGCGGTACGTCCACCCCGGCAGCATCCGAGGGCGGCGTCCAGCTCATCAATGCAGGCAAGCTCACCGTCTGCTCGGACGTCCCCTACGAGCCCTTCGAATTCCAGAAGGACGGCAAGATCGTGGGCTTCGACATGGACATCGCCAACGAAGTTGCCAAGGACCTCAAGGCAGAACTCAGCGTGGTGGACAGCTCCTTCGAAGCCATCGAGACCGGCACCGCCCTGACCGGCTGCGATCTCTCCATCTCTTCGGTTTCCATCACGGACGTCCGCAAGTCCGTGATGGACTTCTCCAACCCGTACCTGGACGATGACCTGACGCTCGTAGCCACCACTGCGTCCGGAATCTCCGACATCAACAGCGCCAAGGGCAAGAAGGTTGGCGTCCAGCAGGCCACCACCGGCGCCAAGTACGCCTCCGAGCACGGCATCGACGCCCAGCAGTTCGAGGACAGCGGCCTCCTGGTCCAGGCCATCCAGGCCGGCACCATCGACGCCGCCCTGGGCAACCAGTCCATCCTGGCCTACGCCATCAAGGATGACCCCAAGTTCAAGCGCGTGGAGGACTACACGTCCGGCGAGAAGCTGGGCATCTCCATCAAGAAGGGGAATACCGCCATGGCCGAGAAGGTCAACGCAACCCTGAAGCGCATCACCGACGACGGCAGCCTGAAAAAGTTCCAAACCACCTGGTTCGGCGAGGCCGCCAAGTAAAGCATTTTCGGACTGAGACTTTCACAGCCCTGAGAATTACGCCGCTGGGGCCCTTGACGAACTGCACCGCCTCTTTGCACCGCAGTACGTCCGGGGCCTCAGCCACGCAAATGAATGTGAGCACTCCATGGCAATGACCGCACGTCAACGGGCCAGAGTAAGCCTGTATGTCCAAATCGGCATCTTCGTTGTGGCCGTGGCCGCGCTGATCCTGGCCACGGACTGGAAGACTATCGGCAACAGTGTCTTCAACTTCGGCAAGATCGGCCCGATGTTCCCGGACATCTTTCTGGTGGGCCTCAAAAACACCCTCGTTTATACGTTCCTAGGCTTCGTGGTGGGCCTTTCCGGTGGTTTGCTGCTGGCCCTGATGAAGCTCTCCAGCTTTCCGCTGTACCGCTGGATCGCCACCGGCTATGTCGAATTCTTCCGCGGCGTCCCCGCACTGCTGGTCTTCATCGCGTTCGGCTACGGTGTCCCGCTCGCCTTTGGGGTCCAGTGGAACGTCACCCTGATCGTGATGATCTCGCTGGGTATGGTGGCTTCGGCATATATCGCTGAAACGCTCCGGGCCGGCCTGCAGGCTGTGCCCAAGGGACAGCTCGAGGCCGCCCGATCGCTGGGCATGCCGCAGTGGCGGGCCATGGTGTCCATCGTGATCCCGCAGGCTTTCAAAATTGTGCTGCCGCCGCTGACCAACGAGGTCATCCTGCTCACCAAGGACTCCTCGCTGATCTACGTCCTGGGCCTGACCGCCTCGCAGTACGAGCTCACCAAGTTCGGCCGTGACGGCATCTCCAGCCTGGGCGCCGGCCTCACTCCGCTCCTCGTGGCCGGTGCCTTCTACCTGGTCATCACCATCCCGCTGAGCCTCCTGGCCCGGAAGTTCGAAAGCCGCTCCGCGCGGACCAAGCGATAGGCAGGGAAGCCATGAACGACGTCGTAAATTCCTCCGCCGGCAACCCCGGCACCACCGGCACCATCAACGCCGCCGGCGTGTCCATCAAGGACCTGCGCAAGTCCTACGGCTCCAACGAGGTCCTCAAAGGCATCAGCCTGGACGTCGCACCGGGTGAAGTGGTTTGCCTGATCGGCCCCTCCGGCTCCGGCAAGTCCACCCTCCTGCGCTGCGTCAACCTGCTCGAGCAGCCCAACGAGGGTGCCATCCACGTGGGCGGTTTCGAGGCCACGGACCCGGACGTGGACATCGACAAAATGCGCCGCAAAGTGGGCATGGTGTTCCAGCAGTTCAACCTGTTCCCGCACCTGGACGCCAAGCGGAACTGCACCATCGCCCAGACGAAGGTCCTGAAGCGGTCCCAGGAAGAGGCCGACAAGGTGGCCGAGCACAACCTGGAGCGCGTGGGTCTGGGGCACCTGTCTGACCGTTTCCCGGACCAGCTGTCCGGCGGCCAGCAGCAGCGCGTTGCCATTGCCCGTGCGCTCAGCATGGACCCGGAACTGATGCTCTTCGACGAGCCAACCTCAGCGCTGGACCCCGAGACCGTTGGCGATGTCCTCTCGGTCATGCGGAACCTGGCCAAGGAAGGCATGACCATGCTGGTAGTGACGCACGAGATGGGCTTCGCCCGCGAAGTGGCCGACCGCGTGGTGTTCATGGACGGCGGCGTGGTGGTGGAGGAAGGTGTGGCCGAGCAGGTCATTTCCGCACCCACGCAGGGCCGCACCAAGGAATTCCTGCGCCGCGTCCTGGACCCGACCCACATCGACATCGAGGAATAGGCCGGGCCCGCTGCCTTCGACGCCCACTCGGCTCTGACGCGCATCTGGTTCCAGGACACGCAAACGGTCCGGTGACACCTGTTAACTGGTGTCGCCGGGCCGTCATGGCGTCCCCGGGCCGTTGTCGCGTCCCACGGAAGGCCGACGGCGGCGCGGAACCCCGGCATCGGACAGCTTGCGTTCAAGTTCGCCGGCCGTCCACAGATCCGACCAAACCCAGCGCACCACATTGCGGCCGGTCGCCCGGATGCTGTCCTCCCGCATCTTCTCGGCCACCACAACCTGCCCGGGTGTTCTGCCCTTGAGATATTCGGCCTTCTCGTACTTCGCGAACCCGTCGAATTCGCCGACAGTGCGGCTGTGCTCCCAGTAGAAGTCCGACCAGCCGATCCGGCCACGGCTGTTGCGGATTTCGTACTGAAGGGTTGGTGCCGCGAACCCCGCCAAGTGAATGAGTCCGCGGCTGTACGACTCACCAGCAGAGCCCGACTCCGGGCTGGCGAATTCTATGGCTGCCCGGACCCGCCTCTCCGCCGCCGGCGTGTACCTAGCCGGCAGGGCGTCGAGCAGTTCCTCCTTGCTAAGAGGCGGCAGGCTACGGCCTGGATCGGGTTTTAAAACGTGGTCGAGGGGTACCAAGGCCTCGGCGAAGGGGACGAATGCCGCGAGGTCCAGGACTGTCTGGATCCGTGAGGTGATCAGCAGCCCGTCAGCTTCGTGGGCATCTATGGTTCCGGCATCAACTAGGTGCCGGCGGATTCCGGCCCGCGACCTTCCACCTCCTCTGAAAGTGGTCAGTGCGTGTACAGGTTGGCCCCGTTCAATAGTGGGAATGCCCATGGTGGTGGCAGCAGAGTGATGGGAAAAGATCGTGGGCGAATGACAGGTTTCCCCTGCGGCCACCACCCTGAGCCTGTACTGTTCCCACGGCTTCAACCCGTTCCAGGCGGCCGCGTCGACATACACGCCTTGGCGGACCCGAACGAGCACACCGGCCCTGACTGCCGCGGGCAACTGGCGGGTGCCGGCGCCGATCGAGGCCAGATCCCGCGTCAAAACGAGCTTGGGGAGTGCCGTCATGAACCCAAGATTGCACTCGCACGCCGCGCAGTGAAGGCCGCCAACAGGCTATGTGGACAACACCGTCTCCGGCCTGAGGACACGGGTTCGGCCCGCAGACCCGCGATCGGCACCGGGACACGCGGAAACGGGTGTCCCGGCGCCGAAAGTGCGTCCGCCAGCCGAAGCCGCGTCGGGAATCAGCCGCCGAGCACACCTACCACCGCTGCAGCCACGGCGGCCACAATGCGGGCATGCAGGTCCCGCAGGCCAACCCGGTCGGTACGGACCTCCACGATGGTGCGGCCCGCAACAGGTGCGGCAAGCGCTTCGGCAAGCCCCGCCGTCGTACTGACTGAGCAATGCCCGACGCCGTACGCTGCGGCGAGTGCCGCGAGGTCCACTGAGTGGGGGGTGCCGAAGAGGCGCTCGACGGCGTCCGCGTAGCCGCCGGCTTGGCGCACCGCACCGTGTTCCAGCAGGTCAAAGATGGCGCCGCCGGCGTCGTTGAGCACCACGATCCTGAGGTCCGGCGTGCTCTCGCCGGCACCGAGGAGCAGGCCGCCGGCGTCGTGCAGGAACGTGACGTCGCCCAGCAGCAGGGTGGTTTCCTGCCGGCCGCCGAGGGTGATTCCGGTGGCAGTGGAGATGGTGCCGTCTATCCCCGCGAGGCCGCGGTTGGCGTAGACGGTGGCTGCGGGTTCGGCGGCAGGCAGGCCGGCCAGGTCAACGTCGCGGATGCCGTTCGAGGAGCCCAGCATCAACTGGCTGCGGGCATTGCGCCACACGAGCGCAGCCACGGCCGGACCGGTGGCGGCGGGCTCTGCGGCGAGGACGACGTCCAAGGCGTGCTGCCCAGCGGACCCGGCCAGGAGCCACGTGTCCAGCCAGTCGGACGGACCGCGGCCGGCGAATTCGGCGAGGTCGGCCAGGCTTGCCAGCGGCAATTCGGTGCGCCGGCCGGGCTCATACCAGGCCACGGGAACCGGCTGGTACAGGGCGGAGGGCACGTCGGCACGGGCCAGCAGGGACGCTACCGGCCGGGAAAGTGTGGGCCGGCCGAAGAGCACTACCCGCTCGATGGGCTGCGCCGAGGCAGGACCAAAATGCGAGAGCAGCAGCCGGTACGGGCCCACGGCATTGGGTCCGAATCGGGAGTTTGACGACGGCTCGGCGAGCAGCGGCAGGCCGTGGGCGCGGGCGAACGCCTCGGCGACAGGCCCGGCGTCGTGCCCTGCCAGCACCACGGTGCGTCGCTCGTCCAGCCCCGAAGCGGCGGGGGGCAGGTTCATGGTGAGCGGCTCGGTGCCGATGCGGAATTTCGGCCGGCCGGCCGCCGTCGGAAGCGCCTCCCCCGCCGCCGGCACCAGCGGATCGCGGAACGCAAGGTTCAGCTGCACGGGACCGGGCGCGAGGTCGGAGAACGCGCCGGTAGCTGCGGACAACGCCGTTTCCACGGCCCGGCGCGGGCTGTTGCCAGCCGGAACATCGGCCGCGAACCTGACGTGCTCGCCGAACAGGTCCAGCTGGATGGTGGTCTGGTTGGCCCCGGTCCCCAGCAGTTCCTCGGGCCGATCGGCGGACAGCACCACCAGCGGGACGGCAGCGTGGTTCGCCTCCATTACAGCCGGCATAAGGTTGCCGACTGCGGTGCCGGACGTGGTGAGCACGGCCGCCGGTGAGCCGGTGGACAGAGCCAGGCCCAGGGCGGTGAAGCCGGCGGACCGCTCGTCGATCCTGACCAGCAGCTCCACCCGTCCCGCCGCGGACGCCTCGGCCAGTGCGTACGCCATCGGGGCCGAACGGGATCCGGGCGAGACCACCACATACTCCACGCCGCCGCCGATGAGGGCCTCGACGGCGATCCGCGCGGCCGCAATGGCGGTCAGGGGTGTGGCTGGGGAGTTGGTTTCGGGGTCCGGGTCATCCAGGGAAGTCACCGGTCCAGTCTGCCACGGACACGGGAAAGGCCCTGAGACACAGAATCGGCCGGCGGACTCCCGAAAACGGGTGTCCCCCGGCCGATTGCGTGACGCCGGACCTGTCAGGTGTCCTGGAAAACCTGGACCACGGATGGACGGGGCGCGCGCGCCTGGCCGGGTGCCGGCGTCGTACCTGCCGGGACGTAGTCCGGGAAGTATGAGTGCGGCGCCTCGAAGGTGCCTTCCTCGCCCGGGTGCTGGACGGCAACAAACACAGTGCGTTCGTCATCGTGGATGATGGGGCCGCAGGTCTCGGCGTCGCGCGGGACGGCGAGGAACTGCTCCACTTTGCCGCGCTCTGCACCGTCCAGGGTGACCTTGAACAGGCCGTCCGCGTAACCGATGCCGGAGGGGGCGCCGTCGGTGGAGATCCAGAGGTTGCCTACGGAGTCGAAAGCCACGTTGTCCGGGCAGGAGATGGGCGAGACCTTGTCCACCGGGTAGCCGGAGAAGTAGGTGACGTCGCCCTGGGCCGGATCGCCACAGACCATCAGCAGGTTCCAGGCGAACTTCGTGGAGGTCTGGTCCCCGGTCTCGGTGATTTCCACGATGTGGCCGTCCCGGTTCTCGTTGCGCGGGTTGACCTCGGTGGCGCCTACCTTGCCAACCTTGCCGCGGTCGGAGTTGTTCGTGCAGACCACGTAGACCTTGCCGGTGTGGAGGCTGGGCTGGACGTCCTCGCAGCGGTCCATCTTGGTGGGACCAACCTTGTCGGCGGCGAGGCGGGTGTAAACCAGTACCTCCTCGACGGACATACCTGCCACGGCGGACTTGCCGCCAACCACCAAGGGCAGCCATTCGCCGGAGCCGTCGAAGGCGCCGTCGGACGGGAGCTTGCCGGAACCGTCGATCTCTGCCGCCGGCGAATCCCCGGTGAACTTGGCTACATAGAGGTCGCCCTGGGAAAGGAGTCCCATGTTGTGCTTGCGGTCGCCCTCGCGGTACTTGTCCGCAGAAACAAACTTGTAAAGGTAATCGAACTTCTCGTCGTCGCCCATGTAAGCCACCACGTGCCCGGACTCTGCAACGATCACGTTGGCGCCCTCGTGTTTGAAGCGGCCCATGGCGGAATGCTTGCGCGGGGTGGACAGGGGATCGAACGGGTCAACTTCCACGATCCAGCCGAAGCGGTTCGCCTCGTTCTCGTACCCGGCGTTCCGGGTGTCGAAGCGCGGATCGTCAAGCTCCCACTTGCGGGCGGTGGCCTTGGAGGTCAGGCCGTAGCGCTTGTCGCCGGCGGAGGTGCCCGGGGAAACGAAGTAACCGTTGAAGTTCTCTTCGCCGGAGAGGATGGTGCCCCACGGGGTGGTGCCGCCGGAGCAGTTGCCGAAGGTGCCCTTGATGGCGCGGCCTGAGGAATCCGCCACGGTCTTAACCAGCGGCGAACCGGCTGCGGGGCCGGTCAGTTCGTAGGTGGTGTCGGCGAGGAAGCGGCGGTTCAGCGGTGCGCCCTTGACGTAGCCCCACGGCTTGGTGGTGTTCTTGCGCTCGAGTTCCACGACGGCCAGGCCATGGGCCGCGCGGCCGATTGCGCGGGTTTCCGCGGCGTCGTAGCCAGCGGGCACCATGATGCCTTCGTTGGTGTACTCATGGTTGGTAAAGAGGACAGCGCGGCGGCCCTTGGTGTCCGGGATTTCCAGGATGTCCGTGTAGTCGTTGTTGTAGCCGAACTGGCGGGCCTGGGCAGCTGCGGTCTGGTTGTTCAGATCGAAGTCCGGGGAGTCGTTGAACAGCGGGTCACCCCAGCGGATGATCGGCTGCCACGTGAAGCCCTCAGGAACAGTGAAGGCGTCAACGGCTTTGTTCACCGGAGCGATCGGCGTGAACTGCAGCTTGGATTTGCCAAAACCTTCCTTCGCGGCCTTGGACAGGCCTGCTGCGGAGGCCGGCTCCGCGGAGGTCATGGCGCTGCCGAGTACGACGGCCAGCGCACCGGCGGCGCCGAAGCCCAGGGCGGCGCGGCGGGACATGGTGGCGGACGCGATGTCCCGGAAATAGCTGTTGGAGCTGGTGTTGCAGACGTCGCCGGCGCAGGCGTTGTCGCACTTTAGGGCGCAGGTAACGGCACTGCGCTTGCCCTTCGTATGGCCAAGCATGGTCAGCAGGGTGAATTTGCGGGCGGTCGTTTCAGACATGGGGGACCTTCCAGGGGTGAGATGCGTTCCCGCCCACGCTGTCAGCGCTACCCAAAAACGAGAGTACGCTCCGGTTAATCCCAAGTTAACAACAGTTGGCCGTAGACCCGTCGGAGCCGGTCCAGCCACCAGTCGCGGCGGTCGGCGGAAGCCGCAAAGTGCGACAGCAGCCCGGCGTCGGCGGAAACATCGCGGAGGCGGATGGCGCCGTCGTCGGCCACCAGCGGATCCAGGGTGATGTCCGAGGTGAACAGGGAGACCGTTGCCAGCCCGCAGGCATAGGGCAGCTCCGGCAAACAAGCGGCAAGGGCGAGTCCGGCGCGGATCCCCACGGACGTGTCCAGCGCGGAACTGACGACGGCGGGGAGCCCGGCCTGTGCCACGATGTCCAGCGCGCGCCGCACTCCCCCGAGCGGCGCGACCTTGACAACCAGCAGATCGGCGGCGCCGGCCCGGGCCACGCGCAGGGGGTCCGACTCCTTGCGCACGCTTTCGTCGGCGGCGATCAGGACCGGCGTTCCGGCGTCCCGCAGCTGGCGCCGCACCTCGGCGAGCCCTTCGATGGTGGGCACGGGCTGCTCAGCATATTCAAGCCCGACGGCGGCGAGCCGGGTCAGTGCCGCCACCGCGGCGGGCACGTCCCAGCCTCCGTTCGCGTCGACGCGGATGGCGGCGCCGGGCAGGGCGGCCCGGACGGCAGCGACGCGGGCGGCGTCATCGTCGAGAGTTTGCCCCCGTTCGGCCACTTTGACCTTGACGGCGTCAACCCGGCCGAACCGCGCCAGGACTTCCGGCACCCGGTCTGCCGAAACAGCAGGGACCGTGGCATTTACCGGAATCAGGGACCGCAGCGGCGCGGGGAAGCCGTGCCAGCCGGCCTCGATGGCGGCGGCGAGCCAGCGGCCGGCCTCGGCGTCGTCGTATTCCGGGAAGGGGCAGAACTCGGCCCAGCCCACGGGACCGCGCAGCAGCAGGGTTTCGCGCTCCAGGATGCCGCGGAACTTCACCCTCATCGGCAGGCTCACCACATGGGCGCAGGCCAACAGTTCATCGAGTTGCGGCAAAGCGGGGGGAACAGGAAGCGGAACCGGGGAAAGCATGCGTTCACTGTACAAGCGGGCGGCCCTCACCGGCCGGACTAGATCCACTTGTTGTGCTTGAACGTCCAGAACAGGACGAATCCCATGACCACCATCAGACCGAGGGCAAAGGGGTACCCAAACAGCCAGGTAAGCTCGGGCATTTCGTGGAAATTCATGCCGTAGATCGAGGCCACCAGGGTCGGTGCGAACAGGATGGCGGCCCACGATGAAATGCGTTTGACCTGCTCGTTCTGCGCGTAGCTGGACTCGGTGAGGAGGCGCATTTCGTCGTTCTGGCGCTGCGCAACCAGGGCTGCGTTGACGGCCAGGGCATTCTGCAGCAGCGCGCGGAACGACGCAACCCGTTCGTTCAGCCGGATCGCGTGGTCCAGGACGTCGCGGAAATGGTCCCGCAGCTCGGCTGACTGTTCGCGCTCAGGTGTTCCTGCGATGAGAACCTGGAGGATCCCGACCAGCGGACTGGTGGCGCGCTGGAAGGTGATGACCTGGCGGGACAGTTCGTAGATCCGGCGTGACACCTCCGGATCGGCACCGAAGAGGTCGTCCTCGATCTCGTCCACGTCGTTCTCCAGGCCGGCGGCGACGGGCTCGTATTCGTCCACTACCTGGTCAAGGATGGCGTACAGCACGGCGTCCGGTCCCAGGGTCAGGAACTCCGGCATCGATTCCATCCGGCGGCGCACCTTGGCCAGGTCCGGTGATTCCGCATGCCGGACGGTCACTACGTAGTCGGCGCCGACGAAGACGTGGATCTCGCCGAAGTCCACCTTTTCGAGGTCGTCCCGGTAGCGCGCGGGGCGAAGCACCAGGAATGCGCACTCGCCGTAATGCTCCAGCTTGGCGCGCTGGTGTCCGGCCAGGGCGTCCTCCACTGCCAGCGGGCTCAGGTCGAATTCCTCGGCCACCGACTGCAGCTCCTCGGCATCGGGGCGGTACAGCCCGATCCAGGCCATGCCTTCGCGCTGGCGGAGGAGGAAATAGGTCTCGTCCAGGTCCTCCGGATCCGCAGTCCGGACCCCGTCTACATACACCGCGTTATCGATGATGGTCATGGCTGTGACGTTAGACCTTTGCAGGCCCGGCGCCAACAACCCTTCCATCACATATCCATATGGGTATACAATCGCCGTATGGCACGGGCAGCAACAACAGCAGATGCGTTCAACGCGGTGGCCGAGCCGCGCCGTCGCGATATCCTGGACGCCCTCGCCCACGGCGAGCGCCCGGTCGGCGAGCTGGTTGACCTCCTGGATCTGGCGCAGCCGCACGTGTCACGGCACTTGCGGGTGCTGCGCGAGGTGGGTGCCGTCGTCGTCCGCGATGCAGGCCGGCAGCGCCTCTACCGGCTGAATCCGCAGGCACTCAAGCCCATCCACGACTGGGTTGCCAGCTACCAGCACCTCTGGGAGGAACGGTTCGACCTCCTCGACGACGTGGTGGATGACCTCAAGCTGGAAGTCGAGCACTGATAAGGAGCAAGGCAATGGCACAGGCACGCAGCGGGACCCTCGCCGTGACGTTTCCCAGCGACACCGAAATCCTGATCACCCGCACGGTGAACGCGCCCCGGCACCTCATGTACCGTGCCTGGACTACCCCGGAGCTGGTGAAAAAGTGGTGGCCGGGCCGGCGCGGTGAGATGACGGTGGCGGACAATGACCTTCGGGTGGGCGGCGCGTGGCGGTTTGTCATGACGGCGCACGGCGAGTTCCAGGTGGCATTCCACGGCACATACCGCGAGATCGTGCCCACTGAACGGATCGTCAACACCGAGGTCATGGAGAGGCCGGGCGCGGCGACGGCCAGCGAGGAGGGTGCAGTGCTCAACACCGTCACCTTCGAGGACACGCACGACGGCGGCGCTACTTTGGTCAGCATCCGCACGGAGGCGGGCAGCAAGGAAGTCCGGGACATGATTGCGAAGTCCGGCATGGAGGGCGGCTTGCGCGAACAGTTCGAGATCATCGAGGAGCTGGCGGCCTCGCTCACCTAAGGCTTTGGGCCCCCAATCACCCCAAGCCCAGGGCGCCGCCCCAAGTAAGTAGCAGCAAATGTCGTTTGGGCCCTCATAATGACATCTGCTGCTACTTACTTGGGAGGAAGGAAGTGCCCGTCATGATCGGCGCCGAAAGACTGCAGGCCCGCACCGCCACCGTCCCGCTGTACGCGGCAGGATTCGTCACCGCGTTCGGTGCCCACAGCATTGCCGCCGGCCTGGGCGCGCAGAGCGAAAACATCGGCCTGACACTGCTCAATCTGGGCATCCTGCTCGCCCTCTATGACGTTTCCGAGGTCTTCCTTAAGCCAGTCTTTGGGGCCCTGAGCGACAGGATCGGCACCAAACCTGTGATCGTCAGCGGGCTCCTGGCCTTCGCGGCACTGTCGCTGATCGGGCTCTGGGCGGCCGATCCCCTCATGCTCGGACTCGCGCGGCTGGGGCAGGGCGCCGCGGCGTCGGCCTTCTCGCCGGCGTCGTCGGCCATGGTGGCGCGGCTGGCGGCGGGCAAGAAAGCCGGGACGTACTTCGGCCGGTACGGTTCCTGGAAAAGCCTGGGCTATGTCATAGGCCCGCTGCTGGGTGCGGGCCTGATTCTCGCGGGCGGATTTGCGCTGCTGTTCGGCGCCCTGTCGGTTCTGGCGGCGGCCACCGCGGTATGGGTGATGGTGTCCGTTCCCGGCCTGCCGCCGCTCCCCCGGCAGCGGTACACCGTGGTGGACCTTGCCCGCCAGGTCACAGAACGGCGCTTCCTGGTTCCCACGCTGGTCCTGGCGGCCTCGACGGGCGCGCTCGGCGCGGCGATCGGCTTCATTCCCGCTCTGGCCACGCGGCACGGCCTTGGCCCTGTTGCCGGAACGGCCGCCGTCAGTGTCCTGGCCATCACCTCCGTGCTTATCCAGCCCAGGATCGGCAGGCTGCGGGACGCTCGCCGCATCAGCGACAACCACGGAACGACGGCGGGACTCCTTCTCACCGCCGCCGGTGTCGCACTCATCGCACTCATCCCCGGGCCGGTCACCCTGTTCCTTGCCGCCGCAGCTATCGGGGCCGGCATTGGCCTGGCCACACCGCTCGGTTTCGCTCATTTGGCAGACACCACGCCGCCGGAGCGGATGGGCCGGACCATGGGGTCCGCGGAGCTCGGGCGCGAACTCGGCGATGCCGGCGGGCCGCTGCTGGTGGGCGGGATCGCCACCCTCACCGCGCTGCCGTTCGGACTCGGGGCGCTGGCGTTGCTCATTGCGGCGGCCAGCCTCCCGCGCCTCCCGGACGCCGCGGTTCCCGAAGTCCCGCCCCAGTAGCCGCTGCCCGACCAAGTAAGCAGCGCGGACTGTCGTTCCGAAGCTTGAAAACGACAGATCGGGCAACCCGGTTGGGTCACGGACCCACAGATTTGTGTGACACCCTTAACTGATGACGCTTTCACCACCCGCGCGCACCAGGACCCCCACACGCCCAGCCCCGGGCTCCGGCTTTATGTTCTCTTTCGCCACGCTCGCCTGCGTTGTGGGTCTGATCGCCACCTACTACTACTTCGTCCAGACCACCACCGGCCAATTCATCGACGAGTCCGCGCTGGTTGAGGCCGTTGACGTCCATGGGCCCGCAGGCAAGGCTGCCACCGAGTTCCTGGATTGGCTGCCCACCATCTCCCTGGTGATGGCCGCCGTCGTGGTTCTGTTTGTCACGGTGATCCGACGGCGGTGGTCGGCTGCCGGGATCGCCATCACGGCCTGCATCGGCGCGAATATTGCCACCCAGGTCCTGAAGGAGGTGCTGCCGGCGCGGCCCGACACGGGTGTGGTCACGCTGGAACTCAACTCGCTGCCGTCCGGGCACACCACGCTGGCGGCGTCGGCTGCGGCTGCGGTGTTCCTGATGTCCTCGCCGCGGTGGCGTCCGCTGGCGGGTTTTGTGGGCGGCACATTCGCGATCGCGTCCGGCGCGTCCACGCTGATCAACCAGTGGCACCGGCCGGCGGACGTGGTGGCCGCCTTCCTCCTGGTGGGGGCGTTTATGATCCCCGCCGGCTGGCTGATCCTCAGGTGCGGCGGGACATGGAATGTGTGGGACGGGTTCGGCAGGCACCTTGGCTCGGCCCGGATCTGGCTTCAGCTGCCGGTGGCTCTCGGGCTGGCGTCGGCCGCGGTGGCGGTGTATTCGCTCGCCAAGATCGCGCCGGGCCCGCTGCAGGAAGGCAGCACCACCAACTACTTCTGGGCCGGCATCGCACTCATTGTGATCGCCGGGTATCTGGCCACCGTGGCCACTACATCGCTGTTCTCATACGCCGCACGACGGCGGGACTCACCGAGGAGGTAGTCCCCCCCTGGGTGAGTCCCGCCGTCGTGCTTCAGGACAGCGTCGCCGATGGCGGGGTGGCGGCGAGGTCCTCGGCGAACTGCGGGTCGATGACTTCGTGGACGACGCAGTCGCAGCCCCGGACCCAATCGATCAGGTTCTCGCTCACGCCGGTGTCGCCGGAAACCACCACCGACCCCATGCCGCAGATAAGGCGGGCCGCCATGAGCATATTGATCAGGGCGTTGTCGGCGACGGCGAAGACCGCGAGAACGGGAAGATCCTGTCGATCGGGAAGTCCGGCGATCCCTTGTGCACCACTTCAAGCAAGGCGGCGCCTTCAGCCTCGCGGCGGCGTGCTGCATAACGGACCCGCGGGTCGGGCTTGGCAGGTGCCAATCAGGATGGCAGCCAAGGACGCTCTTGAACGTACGCTACACGGGTCTTTTCCACGATTGAGGTTCTATGGCGAGAATGCAGATGTCGACGCGGCCTGGGGTTAGGCCGGTGTGGCTGATCCTCTCGCGCACGCGTTGTTGTACTGCTTCGGCGACGGTGAGGGCGGTCCAGGCGATGTCGGTAGCGATGTCGAGGTGGACGTGTGCGGTGCCGTCGCTGATCGTGGCGGCGACGCCGTCGTGTCGGTAGGTGCCGTTTTGGCTTCCGGGGTTGCGGAAGTTTTGCAGTGCGGCGGGGCCCAGGCGGGCCAGGAAACCTTTGATGGTGGGTTCGAGCCTGAGGACTCCGCGCGTTTCCAAGGCGGTGCGGGCGGCGAGGGAGGCGATCAGCTGGCTGGTGATTACTTGGCCGTGGAGGGTTGGGTCAGACATCGTAGAGGTCCTCGACTGTGATGTTGATGGTTCCGGCACTGATGCCGACACCGGCCGGAATGGCGTTGCCGATCTCGTGCCGCAGCGCGGCAACGGTTCGGGGGATGTCGATGCCCGCGGCGGCGGCAACCCTGAGATTGACTATGAGGTGGGGGCCGGCAGTGGTGGTCGTGCGGATGTTTCCGGTCGGGTTGTACTCAGCGGACAGGCTGTCGGCGGCGGAGCGTATTTCGATGCGGCAGCGCCGTGAGTGAATTCCGGGGATCGTCGTTGCTGCGAAGCGGATGAGGGAGCTTAGGGCTTGCTCGCTGATCTCGGTTGCGCCGTTGTCTGTGCTGTGCAGGAGTATCCGTTTGCTGCGGCGGATCTCGGCGCGGGCAACGTCCATGATGGCGTTCGTTACTCCGGGGCGCGGTTTGAGAGCGGGGTTGTGCAGGTCGCGTTCGCGTAGTGAACTCGTTGCCTCACGGAGTCCTTTGAGCCGGGTCCTGGCCGTTTGGCATTGATCGCACTGCGCTTCGTGCGCGGTGGGCGGCTCGTTGATGGTGGCCCAAATCCCGTCGATGCTGCGCCCGCAGCCCAGGCGGGGGATGTCTTCTAACGCCATTGGCTCATCCCTTCTGCTATCTGGTGCCGTGCCCGGGCGAGTGTGCCGCGGACCGCTGTCGGGCTGATCTTCAGTGTGGCACCAATTTCGGCGTAAGTGCGGCCGTGCATTTCCCTTAGCAGCCAGCAGGCCCGTTGTGTTGGGGGGAGCGCGTTGAGCGCTGCAGTCAGGCCGTCTTGTTGGGCGGACCATTCGGCCTCCTGAGCCGGGTCCGTTCCGGCGGCCGCCCGGCTGGTGCCGGTTTCGGTGATAGAGCGGATGTCGTCCGGGTTGGTGAGTTTCTCGGCACGGGTGGCTCGTTTGCGCAGGAGGTCCAGGCATTTGTTGGTCGCCAGCCGGTAGATCCAGCCGCCAAAAGCGTTGACGTCAGCGAGCATGTGCAGGCCGCGCCAGCTTGTTGTCAGGGTCTCCTGCACGATGTCTTCGGCTTGTCCGCGGTCGTTGAGCATCCGATATGCCAGCCGGAAGACTCTGTCCTGATAGGTGATCACCAGGTGTTCGAATGCTGCCACGTCGCCGTCTTGGGCGCGGGCAACGATACTTCCTTCATCCAGGTCCGGTTCGGCTTCGAAGGCGGGTCCATGATCATCCATGCGCTGTCCGTCCCGTCCGGTGCTGTACCGGCGCTTGGCCCCAATATGCCATAGCCGGGCATCGGCTGGGAACCTTCCCTGGTTGCGTCCTCTCTGGAGAAAAATACTTCGCGCCACGGCGTGACGTTTCAGGATCGGCTTCGTCTTTACCTATGTAAGCACGATCACGATGTTCGAGAAGGAGCTGTTTTTCATGGCAGAGTCACCCAATACCCCCGGCGCTTCCAGCGGCGTTGTCGCCACCTCCGAGGAGCAGAAACGCAACGCATCGGTCGAGCAGCCGAAACGGCATGATGCGCTGCACACGGACCGGGGCGATACCACGATTGAGGAAACCGTGGTGCAGAAGCTTGCCGGCATGGCCACCCGTGAAGTACCGGGCGTGTACGCCATGGGCAGTGCGGGGCGGCGGGCGTTCAGCGCCCTGGCCGAACGTATCCCGGGATCGCAGACCAATGTCAGCGGCGGCGTCAGCGTTGAAAAAGGTGAACGCCAGACAGCCATCGACGTCTCGATCGTCGTGGACTACGGCATCTCGATCGTGGATGTCAGCCAGGGCATCCGCCGCAACGTTATCCAGTCCGTCGAGCATGCCACCGGGCTGGAGGTGCTGGAGGTGAACGTCAACGTCACCGACGTGCACCTGCCCGATGACGACCAGCAGGACCAGCAAAGCCAGAAGGACCAAAAGACCGAACTGCAGTAAGTCCACAGCACCGGGCGGCAACCCCCGGCCGGTGCGCGAGTAAGGCCGAAAAGGAAAAGGATGGCTATGTCTACTACACGGTGGTGCCTGGCGATAGGACTGGTACTCGGAATTGTTTTGGGTTTCGGCGGCTGGTGGGCTCTGGTGTCCGCGATCGTCTTGGGCTTCATCGGCTTGGTGGTTGGCCGGGTAGCGGAGGGGAAGCTGGACATGGCGGCCCTTTTCGGTAAAGCATCGAGCCGATGAATCCGCAAGGCGCCCACCCGCTGCCGTCCACCGCAGGCGATGCTGGCAAAGGTGACATCGACTCCCGCGGGCAGACCGTCCTGGCCGATAAGGTGATCGAGAAGATCGCCAGTCAGGTCGCCAGTGATGAATCGGTGGCCGGTGGTTCCTCCGGTGGTTTCCTGGGCATCGGAACCCACGCGGACCTCTCTGCCCGTCCCAAGGCATCGGTGGAACTGAGCGGAAACATCGCCACCCTCAGCGTCGAAGTCGGGATGCTATACCCCGTCCCGTTACGGCAGGCAACCGAGGCGTTGCGGGAGCGGATCCGGGCCAAGGTGACGGAACTGACCGGCGTGGAAGTCCGACAGATAGATATCAGAGTTTCATGGCTGACGACCGACCGTGGTGACGGCAGCGGACGAAGGAGGCTGCTATGAGCCGGAACAACGGACAATCGACCCGGCTTCGACGCCGGCCCAGCCGGACCGTTCCGGCGTCGATCGTCGGAATCCTGCTGCTGGCCGCCGGCGTCGCCCTGGTGTGGTTGACTGTCGCCCGGTTGATTGACGGCACCTGGTCCACGCTCCTGCTCGGACCCCGTGACTGGCTCACGGGGCTGGCATGGAACGCTCCGGATGTGTGGGGTGTCGGGATAGCCGCCGGCGTGGTGGGTTTGATTCTGCTGTTGTGCGCCCTCATCCCGGGCAGGTTTAGCGCCCTGACGGTCCGGAGCGCCAGTGGCGATGACGCCGAGGGGCGGGAGACCGTGATAACCCGCAGTGCCGTGGCCCATCTGGCGAAGGCACAGTGTGTGCAGATCGACGGTGTCAGTTCGGCTTCAGCAACCGCCACCAACAAGCGCGTGCACTTGAGTGTGAAGACGTCCCTGCGGGACGCCGGTGATCTGGGTACCCGCGTCACCGATAGTGTCCGCGACCGCTTGAAGGCGATCGGGCTTGACCCGGTACCGCGTGTTACCGCCACGGTCGAATCCAAGAGTTGAGACCCACGTCCGCTCCCGCGCTCCATTTACCGAAGGAAGGCTTCCAATGCGACAGATGGCAGGAACCTTGAACCGCACGTGGCTGACGATTGTGGGAATCATTTTCCTGGCCGGCGGCATCGCGTTGCTCCTGCAGTCTGCCGGGGCACTGCAAAGCCTCGCCAACACCGCACCCGCGGGAGCGAAGGTCGTTTCGGATGATTTGTATCCATTCTTTGCCCAATTATGGGCGGTGGTACTTCTACTGGTCATCGGCGCCATTATCGGTGGGCTGGGGTTGCTGTGGGTCGCCGCGCAGATTCCGCGGAAGAACCCGGCCGCCGCGTACCGCCTACACGCCGGCGGCGCCCAAGGCCGCACCATCTGCGAGCCGTCCGTGCTGGCCACGGCGGTCGAGAAACAGGTCAACACCCTGCCCGGCGTGCTTGGCTCTTCGGCCATCCTGCGCGGGACCGCGGAAGAGCCGGACTTGACCCTGAAAGTCACCGTCAACGACAGGGCCGACGTCCGGGAGCTGCTGCGCCTTCTCGAAACATCCACTCTTCCCGAACTGTCCACCGCCCTGGAGGCACCCCTTCAGCGGCGCCGGTTACAAATCGACATCAGCGGACGCACCCTAGGCACCGGAACAGTCGTGCCCTCCACCGGCACCGTCCTCAAATAGAAAACCCGCCCCTCGTGAGAAATACATAAGCGAGCACCACTGACGACATCGAGATGATCATGAGAATCCCTCACCGTGCATCCGTTGAGCCCCCAGTCGCCGCTCTCCAGCACCGCGAGACCCCGCTTGAATGATGCGGCTACAGGTGAGGTGTACTAGTGATGTGAGACACAGTTTGAAGGGATTGTGACTATGTCTGCGTGACCAACCTATTCCGATGAGTGCAAGACCGATGCGGTACGGCTCCGGACCTTGACAGGCTATCGGATGTCATGCGGGGAGCTCCATCTGGAAGCCGCATTGGCAACGCAGTACCCGGGTTGTCAGGTAAACGTCCAAGGCATCCAGCTTCGCCCGGTCGGTGAAGGCGGAGGCAGGGAGCCAGCGCAGGTCTGAACCCACTTTCTGCATCGGCTCGCCACAGTGAACGTAATCCCCGCCGACGGCTCGCAGGGCATAATCGTTGGAGCCATACGGATGGATAGACATCGTTACGCTGCAGCCGGGTAGCTGGACAGGATGTAATCCGCGGCGGCCGGGCCCACCATCCGTAGCCGGCTGTTATGGACATCGATGCCGGCCCGTTGCATGGCCGTTCGGAAAGTGTCATCGGGTTTCGCCTTGAGCCCCTGAAGGAGGCACCAGCTGGTGTACAGGCCGTAAAGACAATCGGCGGACAGGGGACAGTCGGTATCGAAATCCGCAACGGTGGCTTCAGAAAGGAACTTGGTGAAATGCGAGGTAGCCATGATGGCACTCTTTCGCTGATGTGCATTTGGCCGCCGGCTTGCTACAGCGGTATCTCCTGAAGGCCCTGCACGACGCCAACGAGGGGAACTCCATCCAAAGGATGTGACGAGTCCCACCTCGAATGTACGCACAACCTGTCCCGCTGTCCAGCCGGCACTCAGTAATTCCGCCGGTGCCGCAGCCTGGGCAGCACCACCGCGAACACGCCGGCCGCCGCGAACCCCAGGAACCCGGTGGCCGAGACGCCCGCACCCAACGTCGCCAAGGCCGTGACCCCGGAGAGCAGGACAGGCCCGCCGGTGGAACCCGCGTCGGCAATGAACCGCCACAGCCCAAGGAACTGCCCGCGGCCACGGTCGGGCGAGAAGTCGGCGCCGAGCGTCATGATCAGCCCGGAACTGATGCCGTTCCCGAAACCGACCAGCAAAGCAGCCAGCAGCAGTCCAGTAAACGAGGCAGACAGCGGAATCAGCAGCATCGCGATGCCCATAATCACGGTGGACGGGATGGCCACGAACAGCCTGCCCCGCCGGTCCATCACCTTGCCGGCAGGGTAAAACACCAGCATGTCGATCGCCCCGGACAGCCCGTAAATCACCGATGCCTGGGCCGGATCCATCCCCAAATGGTCGGCCCACAACGGGATGACCACCTGGCGCGACGCGCGCAGCGCGCCGAGCAGCAGGATGCCCACCCCCAGCGTCAGGAACACGCCGGCATGCGAGACCGCGACGGTCCGCAGCGTCGGCTCCGGAGTCCTGTGTCCGCCGTCGGGCGCTGGCGGAACCACCAGGTCCGGGATGGTGACCGCCAAAACCGCGGCCGCCGCCATGCCCACCACGCCCACCCAATACGCGCCGGCGATCCCCGCGAACTGCATCACAAAGGCACCAATGAACGGCCCAACAAACACGCCGATCCGGCTGACCCCGCCCAGCGTCGACAGCGCCCGCGCCCGGAATTGAACGGGCACGGCCTCGGTGAGGTACTTCTGCCGCGCCAGGCTGAACACGCTGGCGGCCATTCCGACGACGATTATCGCCACCGCCAGCAGCCACAGTCCGTTGGGAATCCAGGAAGACATCGCGGCGGCTGCGAGCGCCAGGGCGCCAACTGCGGCAGCACCAACAATCGACCACCGTTCGCCGAACTTGAGGGTAATCAGCGACGCCGGCAGGTTGAAAAACCATGAGCCGAGCCCGATCAGCGTGACAATCAGCGCGGAGACCGCCACCGAGGCGCCGAGGTCTCGCGCGGAGAGGACCATCACGGGAAGCACGGCGCCTTCGCCGATGCAGAACAGCAAGGGAGGCCCAAACGCGGGTATTGCGATGCTTCGGAAGTTGAACGGCGGCGAGGTTCCTGGCGAAGTCATCAGATTTATCTTATGCCGCGGGAAATTCCCCAGCATTCAGGGGGTCACAAGCAGCTCCGCGAGGACTAACGTTTGCCTTGTGGGGCGCTGCCACCCGCCCCTCACAGCCAAGGAGGTCTCATGGGTGAGGTGTGGATCCGCACCATCAGCAACAGCCTGGTCCGGGCGGACAAAGTCACGGAAATCGCGTCCACCCGGGGGTCGCTCCACGACGACCAAGGCTACTCGCTCAAGGTCATCGTGGACGGAAAACCCCACGTGGTCATTGACGACGGCGGGCTCCCGGGCTCGTCCACCGAGCGGCAGGATTATGCGCGGCACCTCGAGGATGCCCTGCTGTTTGCCCTCGATGAGGCAAGCGAGTCGGGCGCCTCCGTAGTGGTCTGCTTCCAACCGGACACTGAGCGCTGGGCTCTCGCTCCGGCGGCGGAGCTGGCCGGCGGACTTCCCGCCGTCGGGTAACGGCCGTTAATGCCCGACGGCGGGACTCCCGCTGGGAGAGGGTTCCGCTGAGGGCAGGATTCAGGCAGCCGCCCGGAGCGGGACGTGATCGGCACGGCGCGGCGGGAGGATGCTCAGCGTGCACCGGGTCTGCTCCGGGTCAATCCTGGCCGGCAGGTGATGGGTTGCGGAGCAGGCCTCCAGCTGGCGCAGCGCTTCGGGGTCGACGCGGGCATTCCGCATGTCCAATTCCAGTTCAAGGTTGTGCTTCAGAGCATTGGCGCGCTTCACCACAACGTAAAGGGCCTGGATGCTGTGGACGGTGACGTGGCCCTTGGCGAGAACCTGGGCCCTAGCGTGGTCGAGGTCTACACGGACAAGAATGCTGAGCTTATCGTTCAAGGTGAAATGCCTTCCTTGCATGGCTGCGACGCTGCAACCCGGGAGGCCGCGACGCTGCGGCCAGTGGCCGCGCCTTCTGCAGCCACATTCAGGGTAGGCACTTCATGTGACCTGCGCAACATCTGGTGCCGATTGTGTCGGTGCCCACTTCGCGCCCATAGCACTAGGTGCGTGGGTCGGTAGTGGTTTGAAAGTTCCGCAGGTTTGAGCCGTGACGGCCCGGGGGCGGTCTCGTTTTTCTGGAAAGGGGGCGGGCCTTCTGGCATTTTGGCGGTAGGAGACCTGGAAGGGCTCCTGCGGGCCGCGGTTCGGTTCTGCAGGTTCGATCCCGGGGCACCGTCCCCGGGTATTCAGGCGATTTGGGACCGGTAACTGAAGAGTTTGAGCAGGTTGTGGCAGCCAGCCATCAGCTTCCACTCCCCGGATGCTTTCTCCAGTCCGCGCAACAGCACATGCTTGCCTTGCCGGGTGTTGATCTGTCCGAAGACCGGTTCCACGATGGCTTTGCGCCGGGCGTAGACCGCCTGGCCCTTCTTCGTTTTCAGTTTCCGGGCCATCCGTTCGACCGGTGTCGCGTCCGCCGGGATCCTGCCCCTGGGCGATTCCGGGACCGGACGCCCGTGTTTCATCCGCCGTGTGGAGATGAAGAATTCCGTGGCGCCATCGGCTTCAAGGTCTTTGACGTGTTCGAGGTTCGCCGCCGAGCAGTACCCGGCATCGGCGCTCCACTTCGCGGGCATGGCCGC
>NZ_JBEPNF010000012.1:0-141902 GCF_040546085.1 Arthrobacter sp. UYEF21 | reverse complement strand
AGGTCACCGCCGGAACACTATTACCGGTCGAGAGCCCCCGAACACCACGTGTCCGGGGGCTCTCCCACGTTAACCACCCACCCACACAACCACCCAAACCAGCACCAAGCGAGAGAGCGTTGGGGGAGGTCCGCGTAGAGTTGACGTCCATGGATAACCTTTTCAGTCACTCGGGCGACGCGCTCGCCGTCCCCGCAGAGCCCACGGCGAGCCTGGAACCTGTCGTCTATGCGGTGACGGTGCCGGGCCCGGTAGCTCAAGCCTTTGCCGGGTTCACGGACCACACCCATTTGTGGTGGCCGCTGGAATCACATGGCGTGTACGGGGCTGGCTCCTACGTCGAGTTTGAAGAGAACCTCATCCTGGAAACGGCTGACGACGGCAGGACCGCTGTCTGGGGCACCCTCGATGACTGGCAGCCGCCCCTGTCCTTCCACGCGTCCTGGCACCCCGGGACCACCGCGCTCTGGTCGACCGAGCTGAGGGTGGCCTTCAGGGCGGTGCCGGATGGAACGGAACTGCGCTTGGTCCATGACGGCTGGGAAGGCGCCGAGGACCCGGCCGCCACACGTGCCTCCTACGCCGCGGACTGGCCCACAGTACTCGACCGCTTCGTGAGGTTCATGGGCGGGGCGAACTAGCAGCAGCGCAAGCCACGGGCACTGAGCAGTCAGGGATCATGCGGGCGGTACGGCAGTGCTGGACCTGTCCAGGAACTGGGTGGGGAACTCCGGACATCCGCGGTCGAGCCGCGGACGTTGTCCCCACGCACTCGAGGGTACGTCGCCCTAGACTGGGGGGAACGACGACGACGGGAGGCTGCGTGGGCAGCTTGGTTGAAGAGCTGGTGGGGGCGGTCGGCGTAGAACAGGTCAGCGCCGAGAAGGCAGCGCTGGCCAGGTATGCCGTGGACCAGGCCCCGGTCCTGGAATTCCAACTGCCCGAAGCCGTGGTCTTCGCCCGGTCGACGGCGGATGTCCAGGCTGTGGTCAGGCTGTGCGGCGCCCAAGGGATTTCCGTGGTGGCCCGCGGAGCCGGGACCGGTGTTTCCGGCGGCGCGCACGCGAGCCGGAACAGCGTTGTCCTGTCACTGGAACGGATGAACCGCATTCTTGATCTGAACCCCGATGACGAGACCGCCGTCGTCGAACCCGGGGTGGTAAACGCGGCTCTCAACGAGGCCGCGGCTCCCTACGGGCTGATGTACGCGCCGGATCCGGCGAGCTTCCGCTCCTCAACCATCGGCGGCAACGTTGCCACCAACGCGGGGGGACTGCGCTGCGCAAAGTATGGCGTGACCAGGGACTCGGTCTTGGCACTGGACGTGGTGCTGGCCGACGGGTCCCTGATCCACACTGGCCACCAGACATTCAAGGGCGTTGCAGGCTACGACCTGACGAGCCTGTTCGTCGGCTCGGAGGGGACGCTGGGGATCGTGGTGGGGGCAACGGTGCGGCTCAAGTACCTGCCCCGTGATGTGCAGACCATCGCCGCGTTCTACCCAGGCTTCAGGGAGGCCGCCGCGGGTGTCCTCGCGGTGGGCCGGGCCCGTGTGCAGCCGGCCATTATGGAACTGCTCGACGGCGGCACGCTGGCACAGCTGGACGTGCTCCACGGCTCGGACCTGAGTTCGCGGGGCGGTTCGCTGCTCCTGATCCAGACTGATGGGTTCGGCGCTGCGGCGGAGGCCGACATCGTCCGTTCCGTTCTGGCCGCCGGCGGCGCAACGGTGAGTACCGAATCCACGGCGGAAGCCGAGCAGCTCGTGGAGCTCCGCCGGAACAGCCGTGGCGCCGAGGTGGACGACCAGTACTGTGTGGGCGAGGACGTCGCCGTGCCGCGCTCACGCCTGGTGGACTATGTTGCCGAGCTCGAAGACCTGGCTGCCAGGCATGACGTAAACCTTAAGGTGGTGGCGCACGCGGGCGACGGCAACCTGCACCCCACGTTCTGGATTGACCGCGCGGACAAGGCAGTGGATGCAGAGGCCATGGAGCGGCTGAACCTGGCCCTGGATGCCTCCGTCGCGGCCGCCCTGGAGATGGGTGGCACCATCACCGGGGAGCACGGGATCGGGCAGTATAAACTGCGCTGGCTGGGTCTGGAACAGCCGGAACCGGTCCGGGGCCTCCAGCGTAGGATCAAGGAACTCTTTGACCCTACCGGCATCCTGAACCCCGGCAAGGCCATCTAGGCTCGGTTTGGCTTAGTCGTCGACGTCCGGGTATTCCTCGGCGGCTTCGTCCGCCCCGTACCTGGACTCCTCGGTTTCCACTTCAAGAATCTTGATCATGTCCGTATCCGGGTTGAGCATGATGGCCGCCTCATCGCGGCGGTGGCGCAGGACGGAATCGATGTAGGACTGCACAGCCTCCGCGAGTGGTATGTGGCGTGAATGTTCCTCGGACATGTACCAGCGGTGCTCCAGGACCTCATGCACGGCCTCCGCCGGCTCCAGCTTGCGGGACAGGTCGCGGGGGATCGAACGCACAATCGGCTCGAAGACCTGGCTGACCCACAGGTGCGCGCTGTATTCCTCGTCCATCCCCGGGTTGTTGTCCGCGCGGAAGGTGTCCATGTCATTGAGCAGGCGCCTGGCTTGGTTCTCCTGGGCATCCAGTCCGGTCAGGCGCAGCAGCCGGCGCATGTGGTGGCCCGCGTCCACCACCTTGGGCTGGAGCTGGATGCTGGAACCGTTCTGGGTGGTCTTGATGGCGTATTCCTCGACGTCGAACCCGAGTTCGTTGAGCCGCCGGATGCGGGCCGCCACCCGCCAGCGTTCGCCGAGCTCGAAGGATTCCTTCTCCGTCAGCTCCGCCCAGAGCCGGCGGTAGCTTTCCATGATGAGTTCGCTGGTGGCCACGGGGTCCACCTTCTCCTCGATCAGGCCGCCATCGAGGAGGTCCATCAGCTCGCCGGCGATGTTGACCCGGGCGATCTCGAGGTCGTACTCGCGCTGGCCGGTGGACAGATCGGGGTAGAGCTCGCCGGTTTCGGCGTCCACCAGGTAGGCGGCGAACGCGCCGGCATCGCGGCGGAACAGCGTGTTGGACAGCGAGACGTCGCCCCAGTAGAAGCCGATGAGGTGCAGCCTGACCATCAGCAGCGCCTGGGCGTCGATAAGGCGGGTCAGGGTGTCCTTGCGCAGCATCTGCGAGAACAGCGCGCGGTACGGCATGGAGAACTTCAGGTGGCGCGTGACCAGCACGGGGTTCAGGGGGCGGCCGTCCAGGGTGGTGCGGCCGGTGATGACTGCTACCGGGACAACGCAGGGGACATCCAGGCGGGCCAGCTTGCGGAGCATGTGGTATTCGTGGCGGGCAATATGTTCGGACGTTTCCTTGATGGCGATAACGGAGCCGCCCAAGTGCGCGAAACGCACGATGTGCCGGGAGATGCCTCGGGGGAGCGCCGCCAGGTTTTCCGATGGCCAGTCCTCCAGTGCGATGTGCCACGGCAGGTCCAAAAGTTCAGGATCCGCGGATGCAGCGGTGATATTGAGCGAGCTGGAGATGGCAAGGTTTTTGTCATCCTTGGCGCTCGCTGCCTCGATGCGCGGCAGTTTGCCCACCTGCGCGTAGTCCGTGGGCTCGTCGTGCCACTGGGCATTGTGTTCATCGCTCATGGGTCAATTCTTCCGTACATCGGGGGGCCAAGGGCAAAGTGCCCAGAACGAACGACGGCGGCCCTCCCGTTAAGGGGGAGGGCCGCCGTCGTTATTGCTTTGGTTTTGCCCGGGGTTTCGACAGGCTCAACCACCGTAAACTGGGGCGGTCAGTCGCCCAGGCGCAGGCCGGTCTTGGTGTCGAACAGGTGCACGTGGCCCGACTGCGGCCGGACGTAGATGGTCTCACCCTTCATCGGGGGGCGGCGGCCGTCGACGCGGGCCACGATGTCGTGGTCCTTGCCGTCCAGTGTGGTGTGGCCGTAGACGTAAGCGTCAGCACCGAGTTCTTCAACAACATCGACCTCGACCTGGAGACCCTCACCTTGCGCGGCCTGCTCCAGGTCCTCGGGGCGTGAACCCAGGGTGACGGTGCTGCCGTGGGCCTCTTCGAGGACATTGCGCGGCACGGGGTAGACCGTCCCGCCGAACTGGACGCCGCCGTCGACGACTGGGAGTTCGAGCAGGTTCATGGCGGGGGAGCCGATGAAGCCGGCAACGAAGACGTTCTTGGGCTTGTCGTAGAGGTGGCGGGGGGTGTCAACCTGCATCAGCAGGCCGTCCTTGAGGACTGCGACGCGGTCGCCCATGGTCATGGCTTCAACCTGGTCGTGGGTGACGTAAACGGTGGTGACGCCCAGGCGGCGGGTCAGGGAGGCGATCTGCGTACGCGTCTGGACACGCAGCTTGGCGTCCAGGTTGGAAAGCGGTTCGTCCATAAGGAACACCTGCGGGTTACGCACGATGGCGCGGCCCATGGCAACACGCTGGCGCTGGCCGCCGGAAAGTGCCTTCGGCTTGCGGTCCAGGTACGGTTCAAGGTCAAGAAGCTTGGCGGCTTCGCGGACACGCTCGGCGCGCTCCTCCTTGGAGACGCCGGCGATCTTCAACGCGAAGCCCATGTTGTCCGCAACAGTCATGTGCGGGTACAGCGCGTAGTTCTGGAAAACCATCGCGATGTCGCGGTCCTTCGGCGGAACGTCGGTGACGTCGCGGTCGCCAATCAGGATCCGGCCGGCATTGACGTCCTCGAGGCCCGCGAGCATGCGCAGGGAGGTGGACTTGCCGCAACCGGAGGGTCCAACCAGGACCAGAAATTCGCCATCGGCGATTTCAATGTTGAGCTTGTCAACAGCGGGCTTCTCTGTGCCCGGGTACAGACGCGTAGCGTTATCAAAAGTAACTGTAGCCACAGTTATCAGTCCCTTCACCGGCAGGTACGTGCCGGACGATCCGTAGTGAATGGTTCATGTAATTCAGTTATCCACGGCATTGCAGCCGTGTACTCCCCGGCCGAAGCCGAGGAGTATCGCTTGACGCCGCACGGTTCTGTGCGCCACGTCACAAACAAGAGTATGTCAGACGAATTGCTTATTGTTTCAAATGTTACGGAGGTCACATGCGAGGTTGGCCATGCTGGGCCATCTCAGGCGTGGCCTGGTTCCTCTTCGGCCACAGCCAGGCTGCGTTCCTGCAGGAGGGCTTCAAGCAGTTCCGCGACATGGGCCGGCGCCTCCACCCGGAATTCCGCCTGGGTGAAGTCCAGTCCCACTTTGACGCCGACATCACCGGCTTCCAGGCGTGCCAAGGCGTCCTCGTCCGTGACGTCGTCACCGGCGAAAAGGACCGCGGTGGCCCCGGTGATCTGTCGCAGGAACGTCAGGCCCTCGCCTTTGGATGCGTTCACCACCGAAGTTTCCAGGACCCGCTTGCCGTTCTTCAGGAAAACGCCTTTGCGCTCCTGGAGGACCGAACGGGCCGCGGCCACGGCGTCCTCGGCAACATCGTCTTTAGCCAGGCGGGTGTGCAGGACCACGCCGGCGGGTTTGTCTTCGAGCAGCGTGCCCGGAGCCTGCTCAACAATTTCCTCCAGGACGCCACGGACTTCGGCGAGCAGCAGGCGCTGGCCATCATCCAGGGTCAGTTCCGCGGAGTCGGGGCCCAGCCAGGCTTCGGCGCCGTGGCTGCCGATCAGCAGCGTGTCCACCGGCGGCGAAGCCACCGCTCGCAGGCTGGCGAGGGCCCGTCCTGAGAGGAGAGCCGTCGTCGTCCTCGGAAGGGCGGCCAGCCCGGCAAACGCCGCGGCGGAGCGCGGAAGGGGGCGGGCGTCGCCGGCCCGGTCAACGATCGGGGAGATGGTGCCGTCGAAGTCCAGGGCCACGAGCAGGTGTTCCGTCCGGGCGATCCGACGGGCGGCCTCCCGGAGTTCCGGAGACAGGGTAAGCGGGTCCTTGGCGGGCCGGGGATCAGGAGTCATCGCGGACAACTTTCTCGTTCAGGGCCGCCAGGAAGTCAGCTGACCAATGGTCGACGTCGTGCTCCAGGATCTGCTTGCGCATGGACCGCATCCGGCGCGCGGCGTCCCGGGGGGACATGTTAACGGCCCGCATGATGGTGTCTTTGAGGCCGTCAATATCGTGCGGATTCATCAGCAGGGCCTGCTTGAGCTGGTCCGCGGCGCCGGCGAACTCGCTGAGTACCAGGGCTCCGTCGTTGTCCTTGCGGGCCGTGACGTATTCCTTGGCGACGAGGTTCATGCCGTCCCGCAGGGCCGTGACCAGCATGACGTCGGCGGCGAGGTACAGCGCCACCATTTCCTCGACGGGATAACTGTGGTGGAGGTAGCGGACGGCGGTGTTCTGGATGGTGTCATACGTGCCGTTGATGTGGCCGACGGTACCCTCGATCTCCTCCCTCAGCAGCCGGTACTGCTCCACGCGTTCCCGGCTGGGGCTGGCCACCTGGATAAGGGTGGCGTCCGTGACGGCGAGCTTGCCTTCGTTCAGGAGTTCCTCGAAGGCCTTGAGCCGGTGGCGGATGCCCTTGGTGTAATCCAGTCGGTCAACGCCCAGGAGGATGGTCTTGGGGTTGCCGAGATCCTGGCGGATCTGGCGAGCGCGCTCGATGATGTCCGGATTGTGGGCCAGCTCGCTGATCTGTGCCACGTCAATGGAGATCGGGAAGGCCTGGGCTCTGGCGATGTGCGTAATTTTGCCGTCGTGGCCCTTCACGTGCACTTGCTGCTGCTTCACACTGGCGCCCAGGAACCGCCGCGCGGAGCGCATGAAGTTGCCGGCGTCGCTGGGGCGCTGGAAGCCTACGAGGTCTGCGCCCATCAGGCCGTCGATGATGGCACGCCGCCACGGCAGCTGGGCGAAGATTTCCGGCGGCGGGAAGGGGATGTGGTTGAAGAACCCGATCCTGAGGTCCGGCCGGGCCTCCCGCAGGAGCCGCGGTACCAGCTGCAGCTGGTAGTCCTGGACCCACACTGTGGCGCCCTCATCGGCATAGCGGACGACGGCGTCGGCGAACCTTTGATTTACCCTACGGTAGGCGTCCCACCAGGTCCGGTGGAACTCCGGCGGGGCGATGACGTCGTGATACAGCGGCCACAGGGTGGCGTTGGAGAAGCCCTCGTAGTAGAGCTCCACGTCGTCCGTGCTGAGCTGGATCGGGACCAGGTCCATGCCGCCATGGCTGAACGGCTCGACCGTTTCGTCCGGAGCACCGTGCCAACCCACCCATGCGCCGTCGGTCTTGGACATCATCGGGGCGAGGGCAGTCACCAAGCCGCCGGGGGAGCGGCGCCAGCCGGAGCCGTCGTCGCCGCTCTCACCCGGCGTGCTGCGGTCAACCGGCAGCCTGTTGGACACCACCATAAAGTCGTACTTTGTGGCCGGGCCGTGACCGCGCGTGGCCGCGCCGGGTTCGGGTTCGGCTGGTGATTTTTCTTGGACGGGTGTTTGCATTGCTGCTCCCTGGGTTTGTTCTTGGCTTTAAGCCACCTTAATAGGAGAGAATCTCCGCGGCTATTCGTCCGTTGGTTTTGAGGGCGGAATGCTTGAAGGGGCAAGCTCTCAGGTTTCTCCCCTAAAATGGTGGAGTTGCCACCGAGTGGACGCCCTATGTCAATCGACCCAAGGAACACATGAGCCCCGCAAATGACGCACGCAAGTCCAAAGCTGAGCGAACCTCGGAGGCGCGCGAGAAAGCCCGCCTGATCCGCGAGGCCCAGCTGAAGAAGGACAAGCGCAATAAGCTGCTGATCGGCTGGGGCATTGTGGTGGCCGTGGTGGCCATCCTTGCGGTGGTGGCCCTTGTGGTGACCACAACCATGCGGCAGAACGCCCCCGTTGCCGACCAAGGACCCATGCCGGCCAACGGCAACGTCAACGGTGGAATTACGTTGCTCGCCAATACCGACGTGGCGAAGCTGGAACCGGCCACCGTTGATGCCGCGTCCGTGGGAGAACCGCCGCAGACTGTCCCGGCGGAAGTCGTCGCCCCTGGTGCCGAGGCTGAAGCCGGCAAGCCCGTGAAGGTGGTCCTCTACGTGGACTTCATCTGCCCGGTCTGCAAGAACTTCGAGGTGCAGTACAACGCGCAGCTGACAACGCTGCGCAACGAAGGCAAGATCACCGTGGAATACCGCGCCCTCGGCTTCCTGGACAACCGGTCCTCGACGAACTACTCATCGCGCGCGGCCAACGCCGCAGCCTGCGTTGTGAACGAATCCCCGGAAAAGTACGCGGAGTTTGTTGACTCGCTGTTCGCGAACCAGCCTGCCGAAGGCTCCGCGGGGATCTCTGACGACAAACTCAAGACCATGGCCACGGACATCGGCGCCAAGCCCATTGACAGCTGCATCGATGAGAAGACTTACCGCCCGTTCGTGAAGTTCACTACCAAGCAGGCTGCCGCCATTGGCGTCACCGGCACGCCCACAGTGTTCGTTGACGGCCAGCAGTGGGGCAAGGGCGCCAGCGCACAGACCCCGTTCCCGGACTTCCTGCAGGCAGCGATCGCCGCAAAGGGCTGATCTGCCCGGGTCGCTGACATTGCATGGCCCGGCCCCGGATTCACTCCGGGGCCGGGCCATTGTCATTATCTCCTTGCGGCGAGGCCGGCCCATTTTTACGAGCGGGCGGACTTGGGCTAACCTTATCTAGCGCCGTTCTGGCGTACGCCCCGATTGGGGTGCGCCTCCTTAGCTCAGTTGGCCAGAGCACCGCTCTTGTAAAGCGGGGGTCGTCAGTTCGAATCTGACAGGAGGCTCCAGAGCTACCCGTGGGGTCTGACAGTGAGCACTACGAGGTGAGGTTGGCTCCCGTTGCGGTCGGTCAGGTTCATGCTGGAATCGTACTCGCCGTCAGCCCCGAAGAAGCCGAGTATCTCACCCTCATTGGAACCGCGCCCATGCAACAGCACCACCAGTGGTGCAGACGGGTCAGTTGATCCGGCGGTTGCCACAACATGCCGGAAGCCTGCGATAAGCACTTCTGCTGCATTGGGTTTATCGGGGAGGCTCATAGTGCTCCTGACGGGCGTACTTCGAATCAGAAGGTTTAGTTGAAGATACAATGAGTAGACCGTGTCCCGGCAGAACTGTCAACTGCGCGGCGCCGACTAACCTGTGGGCGATTCTTCGACGAAGGCGCGTTCACTGCGATGTACGCGTTTTCGTCGTCGGCAGACGGGGCATGTTCGCTCCAGTCATCGCGGACATCGCGTTCAACTTTTCCAGTCGCAATGAGTTTGCGCGCATGGCTCAATGCTTTGCGGTTGAGTTTGGCGGCCACGATGCCTCCCCCGGGCCCAACATGGAATGCTGGCTACTGCAGCTTAACCCCGCGCTGGCCAATAGAATCTGTCCGGTTTCGCGGGCTATTGCTTAACTACCGGTCTTATGACCTAAACTGCTTCACTGAGGCGCCTGAAATGGTGCCGCGCAGCAACGAAAGTGAACCCCGTTATGGCTACCGATTACGACGCTCCACGCAAGACGGATGACGAGTCTTCCGCCGAATCACTGGAGGCCCTGCAGGCATCCCGCGGCGGAAATGCCCAGACCGCAGTCATCGATGTCGAGGAGACCGATACGGCTGAGGGTATTGACCTCCCCGGCGCCGATCTCTCCGGCGAAGAGTTGACCGTTGTTGTTGTTCCCGAGCAGTCCGATGAGTTTACGTGCGCATCATGCTTCCTGGTCCGCCACCAGTCCCAGGTCGCGCGTGAAAAGAACGGCATAAAGTACTGCATCGAATGCGAAGGCTGAAAGATTCCACGCCCTGCAGCGTGAAAAAGTGCCCCGTCAGGTCCGGCCCGACGGGGCATTCGCGTCTTCACGGCGGCTGGTGCGGAACACCCGGGCGGGGCCGGCCCGGCGTCGTTATCACGAGTAACGGTGGAGTGCAGAAATGGTGTTAAAAGCGTTTCTTTCTGCTCCAATTGCGCCGCCGAAGTACTCCGGCGTGACCCGCGGCAGCCGCGTTTAACGGTTCCGTGCCGAAGCGGCCACAACCCTGCCTAAAGGCCTTCGATGCTCCTACGCTTGAGCTACCTAATCACTCGAAGGGTGGCCCACAATGAAAAAGATTCACACGTGGCTGACAGTCATTCTGATGGCTGTCGGATTGGGTTTCCTGGCTCCGGGGCCCGCCTCGGCAGCCACATCGTATTGCGGACTCGCCTGGGGGTCGCTGGCTGAAACAGACCCGGCGATGAGCACCGCATCCGTCACCAATGTCCGGACGGGGCAGCACTACTGCTTCGACAGGATGGTGGTTGATCTCAACGGCCCTGTTGCCGGCTACACGGTTCGGTATGTTCCGGTCGTGGTCCAGGACGGTTCAGGTTTTGAAATCCCGCTGCTGGGTTCTGCATTCCTCCAGGTAACTGTGAACGCACCGTCCTATGACAGCAATGGCAACGTCACGTACAGCCCGGCGGCTAAGGCCGAACTGTCCGACGTTTCGGGCTACCAGACCTTCCGTCAGGTGGCTTCTGCAGGCAGCTTCGAAGGCTACACGAGCATCGGCCTGGGCGTCCGCGCCCGACTCCCGTTCCGGGCCTTCACCATGGCTGGCCCTGGTTCCGGATCGCGCCTGGTGGTGGATGTAGCGCACTTCTGGTGACGGTCAGTGCGCCGACGAAATGCCGTTGAGGACAAAATGGGAAACCCCAACAGGATGCCTTGCCCGGATGCCTTCCGGGCAAGGCGCCTTGTGCGCTCACGGCAAAGCTCGCACGCTCGCGACAGGTTTGCACGCTCACGGCAGAGCAACCAGCCGCTGATGGGCGGTATCGGATTTTGTGAAGTCCGACGGCGGAGCTAGGCCGGGCGGCTGCCCTTGCGCAGGGCGGTGCGCAGTTCCCTCCACGCTCCGCTGGACCACAGCGCCCACGCGACCAGCACTGGCTGGAAGAACAACCGCAAGAGCCGGTCACGGTCCGTGTTCAATCCGAAGGCGTCCGCCCCCGTCATATACTGCGAGATGTTGCCGGGGAAGATCAGGATGAAGAACGCTGCTGCCAGCAGCCCCACCGGGACGCGGCGCTTCCGCAGGGCGATCAATGCGGCGCCAAGGCTGATTTCAACCACGCCGGATGCCAGCACTACAAAGTCCTTGTCCAGCGGGAACCAGGGCGGGACCTGCGCCTGAAATTCCTGCCGCGCCACGGTGAGGTGGCTCATGCCGGCGAAGGCCAGCGAACCGCCCAGGGCGAATGCGCCGATCAGCCGCGGCACCGTGACCTTCCCGGCGGGGCGGGTGAGGAGGCGGGTCAGTGCTGTCCGGTTACGGGTCACGAGTGAAACGTAGCATGAATTCGCGCCTTGTCTACCTGCTGGTAACTTCCTGCCTGTGGAGTACAGGAGGGCCGCGATGAAGCCCACCCTTGGGCGCTGCCGGACAGCTTAGTAAGCTTACTGAGAAATCGTGTCTGTCCAGATGTCACGGCCCCGGCCGGACTGATAGCGTCGGTATTACTGGACCAATCGAGGAGGATTCATGAAAGCTTCACCGACCCTGACCAACAACCTGCAGGCCGTACTTACCGACCTGATCGAGCTGCACATCCAAGGCAAGCAGGCCCACTGGAACATCGTGGGAACCAACTTCCGGGACCTGCACCTGCAGCTGGACGAAATCGTTGATGCCGCGCGCGCGTTCGCGGACGACATGGCCGAGCGGATGCGTGCCCTCCATGCCCTGCCGGACGGCCGCAGCGCCACCGTGGCCAAGTCCACCTCGCTGGCTCAGTTCCCCGAGGGTCTCATTAGCACCAAGGACGCCATCGAGCGGATCGTGGCTGCGCTTGAGGCTGCGGTAGGGACCATGCGCAAGGTCCATGACGAGGTGGAAGAAGAGGATCCCACCACCGCTGACCTGCTGCACGAATTCATCGCCAAACTGGAGCAGTACGCGTGGATGGTTAACGCTGAGACCATGAAGGCCTCGGCAAGCGTCACTGCGCCCGACGCGAAGTAGCAGTCCGACGCGCGCCTTGGCTTTGCCCGCCGTGGCGCACGGACGGCCCGGTGCCGGTACCTTTTCCGTCACCGGGCCCACTTGTGCGACCGCGCCGCGCCCGCCGGAGCCGCGCCGCAGTGCCTAGTCCGCCGTCGGAATCTTCCGGAGTGCGACGGCGCTGATGGCCGCCGCGCCGGCCATCAGTACCAGCGCAATTGCGGCAGTGATGTGGACGCCCGAATGAAAGGCGAGGCGCGCCGCTGCGCGGAGCCCCTCGCCGAGCGGAGCAGGCAGGCCCGCCGCCAGCTCCATGGCTCCCGCGAGTGTTGGGGTGCCGACCATGCATGATGGAAGCCATGCCCAGGAAACCCGTAGCCCGCGATGCTGTCCTCGACGCTTTTGAAGACCTCTTGATCGGCGTGGGGGAGCGGGCTGCCACGTTGGATGCCGTGGCCAAGCGGGCCGGCGTGTCCAAAGGCGGCCTGCTGTACCACTTTCCTAATAAGGAAGCGCTGATCGCAGCCATGTTGGAGCGTCTGGATTCCCTCGCCGGGGAGGATCTTGCCCTCATGGCAGCGGCGCCGGAAGGCGCGGCGGCCTACTTCATCCGGTCCTCGCTCTGGTCCGACTCGCCGATGGACCGCTCCTTCCTCGCCGCCAGCCGGCTGGCGGAAGTGGCCCATGTGGAGGCCAGGCGCCGGTTCGCTGCCATCCAGCGGCAGTGGCTGGACCTGATCGCCGCGGACGTTGGCAGCGGGATGGCCAAGGCCGTGCTGTATATGGGGGACGGGTTGTATCTCAACGCCATGTGGGAAGGCGGGCCGGCGTCGAGTTCGGATGGCCTGAAGGGCGACGGGGACGTGCTCCTGGCCGCGGTGGAGCGGCTCCGCAGCTGATTTTGCTCAATCGTTCGGCCGGGCCCTGGTGCGGCCCGCCTATATCCGTAGGCGGCGGCGCCCAGCACCGGAATGATGGTGCAGAATTCGACGGCCCTCCTGTGTGCGGGGCCACGCTGCGGAACCGGGTTAGTTGTTCAACGCGGCCCAAAGGTTGAGCGAGGACGCGAACACAATCCAGGTGATGTAAGGCAACAACAGGAGTCCGGCCGGCCGGCTGATGGAGCCGAAGCGGACCACCGTAACGGTCACTGCCACAATGAGCGCCAGGATGATGGCAAATGCCAGCCAGAGAGCAGAAGTGCCGATCAGCGGATACAGGCTGAAGAAAGTGGGCGTCCACACTAGGTTGAGGCACAACTGCACGCCGTATATGACCAGCGCCGGCCGGGATGCCGGACTGTGGCGGCGCCAGGCCAGCCAGGCGGCCACCGCCATGGCCGTGTAGAGGACTGTCCACACCGGGCCGAACAGCCAGTTGGGTGGCGACCAGGGGGCTTTGTCAGCGCCGACATACCAGCCATTGACGTTGTTGATGGTGGCAAACGCACCCAGCCACGCGACCAGCGCGGAGGCTGCCAGGAACAGCAGGAGCGCAACCGCCTGGGCGCCGGGCCCGCGTTTCAGGCTGGCATCCCTGTGCCTCTCGACGGACTTTTCCGGGCGTAACTTCATGTGTCAACCCTTGCGAAGCGGGGCCTGCGAGTCAAGCCGCCACGGGCCCTGCTGGAACGGCCGCACCGGATCAGGCTTTAGACTTGTGGCTACATGTCCGCACGCAGCCACGAGAACAGAACCGCGAACAAAACCCTGAGATTGGACACTGCCCCCTTGCGAGAATTCACCGCCCGCTTTGCCACAGCGGAGGAAATTGAGAACTGGGACAAGCACGTCACCGCCAACCCCAGCGGCGGCAACATGCTGCAGTCTGCGGCCTACGCGGCCGTGAAGAAGGGCAGCGGCTGGAGTGTCCGCTTCCTTGTCCTGGAGTCGGGCGGAACGTCCAGCTACGACCTGGTCCTGGAGAAAAAGTTCCCCGTCCTGGGCCGCCTCTGGTACCTGATCAAGGGGCCGGACCTTGAATCGGTCGCCGACCTCAAGCCAGCCCTGGATGCCTGCGCCGTGTTCGCCCGGAGCCGCAAGCTCAACGTGTTCAGCATCAAGATTGAACCGGACATCATCTCCTCGCCGGAAGTCCAGGCACAGCTCGCGGCCGCCGGTCTGGTGAAGGCACCCAACATCCAGTCCAATGACTCCACTGCGCTGCTGGACACCGCCGCACCGGATAACGAGGTGTTCCGCGCCATTTCGTCCCGCGCCCGGAACGCGATCCGACGCGCCGAACGCGAAGGCTGCGAGGTGCTGGAACGCGAGAGCAGCCCGGAAACGTACCGGGCACTCTATGAGCTCATGGCGGACACCGTGAATGCCAAGGGTTCCATGCCCCTGCGCAGCTACGAGTACTACGCCCAATTCTGGGATGAGTTCTGCAACCGCGGCCTGGGCCGGTTTTTCTTCGTGGAGGAGGACGGCAAACCCAGCGTCGGTGCCTTCGTGATCAACTACGGTGCCAAGGCAACCTACAAGGACGGCGGCTCCACCCAGAACCGCAAGCAGTACGGCGATTCCCATCTGGTCCAGTGGGCGGCCATCCGCCGCATGCAGGAACTCGGCTGCACCGAGTACGACTTCTGCGGGACCCCGCCGGCGGCCCAGATCAAGGACAAGGCCCATCACCTGTACGGCATGGGCATGTTCAAAACGAGCTTCACCAAAACGGTCACGGACTTCGTCGGCTGCCATGACTTCGTCCTGGCCCCGGTCCGGTACGCCCTGTGGGTCAAGGGTGCGGAACGGATCTTCCGCCGGCTCGAAACCGCCCGCACCGGCCAGCAGTTCTACTGACAGCGCCCTAGCAACACACACCACCGCCCACCACGAATGCCAGCGCATGCCCCACCCGGCGGCGCAGCCACAGATGAGGTTACTTCCGTGAATCCAACCAAGGCAGAAGCCGGGCTCCAGCTCGGCGTCCTCAGCGATGCGGAATTCGAGACTTTCGCACTCAGCCACCCGCAGAACAGCTTCATCCAGTCCGTTGACTTCGCCAGGTTCCAGCGTGCCCGCGGCCAGGCTGTGGAACTGTTCGGTGTCAGGCGCGACGGCGAACTGGTGGCCGCCGGCAAACTGAACTACACCACCACCCGGTGGGGCTACACGGTGTGCGAGTGCGCCAAGGGCCCCCTCATGGACTACACGGACGCGGCTCTGGTGCGCGACGTCGTCGGGCTTCTCAAAGAACGCGCCGCGGGCCGCAAGGCCGCTGAACTGCGGATTTCGCCGAACCTGACGTACATCGCCCGTGATGAAGACGGCGCCGAGCACCCCGAGCTAACGGACAACAGGCCGCTCGTGGCCGACTTGGGGCGCCTGAGCTTTGAACACCAGGGCTCGGAGATGGACTTCGTCAACGTCAACTGGATGTTCATCAAGAATCTCGAAGGCATCAAGGACTCCGAGGAGCTGATCATGAGCACCAGCTACCGGACCCGCAAGGCCATCCGCAAGGCCGAGAAGAACGGCGTGTTCCTGGAACAAGCCACTCTGGCGACCCTGGATGAGTTCTACAACGCGCTCAGCACCGCCGGGGACGAGAAGGGCTTCGTCTACCGGGAGCGCGAATACTACGAGCACCTCCTGCGGACCACCTCGCCCGAGTTCACCAAGCTCATGATGGCCAAAATCGACATTCCCGCGTACCGGAAGTCCATCACCGAACGGCTTGAAGCCGAGTCCGCGTCCGCTGCCGAACTGCGCCGCGAGATCGAGGAAACCGGCAGCAAGAAGAAAGCGAACCGACTCAAGGTGGTCCAGGACCTCGCGGACAGCTATGAGCGCAGCCTCAAGGACATTGAGCGGTTCCCGGATTCCGTCGGCGTCGCTACCGTGGCCGCCATCCACTTTGTCTGCTACGCCGACGAAGTAGTCTGCGTGATCGGCGGCACCAAGCAGGACTACATCTACTTCAACGGCGCCACCTCGCTGTACTGGGGCATGATGCTCCACGGACTCGAGAAGGGTTACGCCCGCTACAACTTCTACGGCACTTTTGGCATCGAGGGCCAGGACGAGGAAGGCCACGGCGGCTACCAGTTCAAGAAGGGCTTCGGCGGGGACGTGGTCCAATTGCTTGGCGACTTCGTGATGCCGGTGCGGCCCTTCGCGTTCCAGGCCAACCGCCTGGGCCGCGCAGCTGTCGCCGCAGCCCGCATCCTGCTCGGCAAACTGCCGCGGAAGCGGCAGGCATAACACCAACCCACCAAGCGTCATATAGGGAGGAGGACCAACGTGACCAAACGTCCTGAACATTCCCGAGGCAAGCCCCATAGTGACGGCCTGCCCAAGACAGAGCCCCTGTCGCCCTCCCAGCTTCGCCAGGACGCGGCGGCCAAACGGATGCTGCGGCGCCTGGTCCAGGGGGAGAATCCGCCGACGGCGCCACTGAGTATCGTGGACAGGCTCGCCGGGAGCCCCTACGCCAACCCCATGATCCAGGTGGGCGGCGTGGACACTTCCGCCCGCAAGACCCTGGACTTTGCCCTGCACCTGGCCGAGACCATGTTCCGGTACGGGGCGGGCGCCTTGGAGGTGGAGACGAGCATCATTGCCGTTACCGCGGCGCTGGGCCTGAAAAATATCGAAGTGGACATCACTAACCAGTCGGTGGCCATCAACTACGCCCCCAAAGATCAGCCGCCCATCGCGCTGCTTCGGGTGGTGCGGTCCTGGACCAACAACTACGCCGGCCTGGCCAAAGTCCACCGCCTGGTCACCGACATCGTGGCCGGGGGATTGGGCCGCGATGAGGCCATCCGCCGGCTGGACGAGGCCATCACCAGCCCCAAACCGTTCCCGCGCTGGATGGTCACCATGGCTTTCGGCGTTTTCGCTGCAGTCTTCGTGGGCGTCCTCGGCGGGGGGCCGGCGTCCTCGGCCATCGCCTTTGTGGCCAACCTCGGCGTCAGCCTGTTGGCGCGCCAGCTGGGCCGGTGGCGGGTTCCGGACTTCTTTACGACGGCGGCCTGCTCCTTCGCCGTTACTCTCACCGCGTTGTTGTTGTGGCGCTTCGGCCTCACCAATGCGCCGGCGATCGTGGTGGTGGGCGGCATCCTCCTGCTCCTCCCCACCGGGCGCCTGGTCTCCTCCGTCCAGGACGCCATCAACGGGTTCCCCGTAACGGCCGCCGGCCGCTTCCTGTCCACCCTGCTGACCTTCGGCGCCATTGTGGCCGGCATCGCGGTGGCCTTTGTGGTGGGCGCGATGACCGGAATGCAGGCCATCGATGTCACCCAGACGTTCCCGGCCGCCTATGATGCGTGGGTCCTGGTGATCTTCATCGCCCTCGCCGTGATGGCCATCGGCGTCACGGAGCAGACCTCCTGGGACCTGCTGCTGCCCACCGCAGGCGTCGGAGTGGTGGGCTACTTTGTCCTTCTGGGAGCAGGTTCGCTCGGCGTCGGCGACCGGTTCTCCCCGGCGCTCGCCGCCGTCGTGATTGGCTTGCTGGCGAGGGTGGTGGCCCTGAAGATGGGCGCACCCCAGCTGGTGGTGGCCGTTCCGGCGGCACTGATCCTGCTGCCCGGCCTGACCATCTTCCGGTCGATGTACGTCCTGACCATCGAGGAATCCGAAATCCTGTTGGGCGCGGGGGGGATGCTCAACGCCGGGGCAATTGTCCTGGGCACGGCGGCCGGCATTGTCCTCGGGGACACGCTGGCGCGTCCACTGACACGCAGCCTGGCCAGCAACGAGCGGCGCCGGGCCCGGCGGCGTTAAGCCGCCCGAAGTTTATTCGCGGGCGGGCGCCTGCTGCGCTGAGACTGCTCAGATCTTCCCTACGGGGAGTTTCTTCTCGGCCTGGAAGTCGTCCTCCACCCTTCCCTTGGCCCAGTATCCGGACAATGACACTTGGCTCCGCTCGAGGCCGCGCTGGACATAGAACACGTCGCGCAGGGCCTTCATGTAGCCGCGCTCGCCGTGGGCAAAAACGTCAACCCGGCCGGCGGGCCAGTCGGCGTCGGCCACTGCCGATACAAGGAGATCGCCGGTGCCGGCAGGCGCGCCGTTGCGGCGGAGCCACGAGACCTGGACGCCCGGCGGGGCATCGATGGGCTGGATGTCGGCGTCGCCGTCCACCTCAATGAAGGCCAGGCCACGCGCCTCCGCCGGCAGCGATTCGATGCCTGCGGCGATGGCCGGCAGGGCGGCCTCGTCCCCGGCGAAGAGGTACCAGTCGGCGTCGGACGACGGGTTGTAAGCGCCGCCGGGGCCGGTAAGGGTGAAGGTGTCGCCGGGCCTGGCGGCGGCAGCCCAGGGCCCGGCCAGTCCCTCGTCCCCGTGGATTACAAAGTCAATCGCGAGTTCCTGGGCGGCGTTGTCCACCCAGCGGACCGTGTAGGTGCGTGTGAACGGCCATTGCTGGCGAGGCATGGTTTCTCGGATGGTCCACAGGTCCAGGGGCTGGGCGTAGCCAACGCCGGGCTGCGGGAAGACAATCTTCACGTAGCGGTCCACGAAGCTGTTGTTCACGTAGGTGGAAAAACCCGGGCCGCCGGCCACGATCCTCACCATGTGGGTCGAGAGTTCTTCCCGGCGGATCACCGTGAGGTCGATCTGCGGACGTGTGGACTTCATTGCGCTCGTGGCGGCCGGGACTGTGCTCATAAGGTAACCCTAAGCTAGACGACCTGGGGGAGCTCCCACGTTACGCCGGACGAGCCCTGCTCCCGCAGCAACTGATTAATGGTGCTGAAAGGCTTGGAGCCGAAGAAGCCGCGCGAGGCCGACAACGGGCTCGGGTGCGCACTGGAGACCACCGCCGCGCCGGGCAGGAGGGGAAGGACACCCTCCGCATCCCTGCCCCACAGCACCGCCACGAGCGGCGGTCTGCCGCCGTCGGCGGCGCACCGGTTGGCAACTGCGGTGACTGCCGCCGTCGTAATGGCCTCCCAGCCCCTGCCACGGTGGGAGCCGGCGGCCCCGGCCCGGACGCTCATGACGCGGTTCAGCAGGAGGACGCCCTGGGCGGCCCACGTGGACAGGTCGCCGTGGATGCGGGCGGGAATGCCGAGATCGGCCTCCAGTTCGCGGTAGATATTCGCCAGGCTTCGGGGGATGGGGCGCGTCCGCGGGTCGACGGCGAAGGAAAGTCCGATCGCGTGGCCCGGCGTCGGGTAGGGGTCTTGGCCCACGATCAGGACCTTAACGTCAGCCATCGGCAGCCTGAAGGCGCGCATGACGTTCGACGGCGATGGCAGGACTTCGTGCCCGGCTGCGACTTCGGCGGCAAGGAAAGTGAGGACGTCCCGGAGCTCAGCTTCAACCGGTTCCAGCGCAACCGCCCAGTCGGCAGCCATCAGCGCCGCTAACGGCAGCGCGGCGAGGTCGGCGAAGCCCACGGCATCAGCCGGCTCCGCCGCGAACTCAAACAGGGCGTCGGATTCAAACACCGTCCCATTCTCGCAGGGATCGGCGCCGCCCCTCGGAGTTTTTGTCCAGATAACGGCGAATCGGAGACCTAAAAACCCGAATAAGTGGACAAAAAATCCGAGAAGCGAAAATGACAACGATGTTATTTGCGCCGTAACATGGGATGAGATTTTCAACCTCACCAGCGAAGGGAAGTGCCGTGGCGGAGCCTGCTCAGGAACACGTTGCGGAGCCCTCCGAGCGGAGTCCGCTGCTGGCAGATTTCGCCGTTCGTGACTCCCCGTTGAGCGAGCGTGACCAGCAGATGCTGGCCCTGGAGCGGCAGTGGTGGAAGTACGCCGGAGCCAAGGAACAGGCAGTCAGGGAACTCTTCGATCTGTCCGCCACGCACTACTATCAGCTGCTGAATGCCCTCATTGATTCCGAGGCTGCGCTGGCCCACGACCCCATGCTGGTCAAGAGATTGCGTAGACTACGTACGTCGCGTCACCGGGCGCGCACTGCACGCCGCCTGGGTTCCGACGCCTGACCAACTTCGTGCTGAGCCATCAGCAGTAATCAGCAAGGATGTCTCTGCACCATGACCAAATACGCTCGGGATGAATTCGACAAAGTTCCGGAGACCGCATCGAGGCAAGGCGTCCACCGCACGGCCTCGGCGCCGGTCCGGCGCAAACTCTGGCCCATCCTTGCCGTCGGAATCTTGGCGCTGGCCATCGGATTGGTCTCCTTCCTGATCCTTCCCAAACTCGGCTTCACCCAGGCCGGCAGTGAACTCGCCACGAGCCTGGAAGCGCCTGCGTCGCCCGAAGCAAGTGCGGCACCGTCGGCAAGCAAACATGCGGCCCCGAGTTCCGAACCGTCGGCGAGCCCGGAAGCTGAGCCCGAAGCCTCGCCCTCGCCGTCCGCCACCGAACTGCCCGCCGCTGTCCTGGACAAGGCCCAGGGCGTTGCCGTGTACAACGGCGCCGGAACCGCCGGGCTCGCCGGACGCGTCAGCGCGATGGTCCGGAATGACGGCTGGACGCTGGGGCCCGTGGGTAACTGGACCGGCGCTCCGCGGCAGAACTCCGCCATCTACTATTCCGGCGCAGCACAGCAGCCCAACGCCGAAGCGCTCGCCACCCTCCTGGGCATTCCCACTCTGGTCAATAGCCAGGAGTTCCAGGTCCCCCTAGTTGTGGTCCTGGGGCCGGGCTACCGGTAACCCCCCGCAACCCTCGTCCCGGTTACGCGTGAATAACTTTTGGGCTCCGGAGCGGCCGTGCAGCCCGGCCTGCAGGGCGGCTTGTGGCTAGAGTGATTTCAGGCGTAGGTCCGTAAAACGCCGCACACAGCGGAGTGGACCGTCGGCACTACGGAAAGAGTGGACATCATGGCATTGGGAACCGTTAAGTGGTTCAACGCCGAAAAAGGCTATGGTTTCATCACCCTGGATAGCTCCGGGGACGATGTCTTTGTGCACTGGTCGGCCATCGATGGTGAAGGCTACCGTGCCCTCAATGAAGGGCAGCGCGTCGAGCTTGAAGTCGGCGAAGGCGAGAAAGGCCCGCAGGCCGAAAGCGTCCGGCCCGCAGCGTGAAATCCCGCAGCCTGCGTTCACCAATTGTGCGGACCGCCACAGCTGCGGCACTCCTGCTGGCACTGGCCGGCTGTGCAGGTGCCGCCGGAGGCAACGCCCGGCTGGACTCGGTTGGAGCCTCCGGCGACGGCGCCTTGCGCATCGGGCTGATACAGGACAGTGCAGGGGAGCAGAGCTTCCTCAACGACTCACAGCGGGCGGCCGCCGAGCTTGCCGTGAAGGACATCAACGCCGCCGGCGGCCACAAGGGCAAACCTGTTGAGTTGATAATCGGGGCCGGGGCCGACGCCGGATCGCAGGCCACGAACCTGACCGCAGCCAAGGCCGACGTGGTCATTGGACCCACTGATTCCAGCCATGCGGCAGCTGCCATCGACGTCCTCTCCGCTGACAGGATTCCACTGATTTCGCCGGCCAACTCGGCGGCCGCCCTGAGCACCTACCAGAGCGGCGGCTACTACTTCCGGACGGCCGCGGCTGACATCGCCCAGGCCTCCGTGCTGGTAAAGCTTGCCAAGGACGGCGGAGCCAAGAGCATTGCCGTGATTCACCAGGACAGCGTTTACGGCAAGGATGTCTCCGCCGCGGTGACGACAGCCGCTACAGACGCCGGCCTGGAAACGGTCAGCACCTCGGCATTCAAGCCGGGTGCTGCGCTACAGGCGGCCGCAGTCGCCCAGGCGGCAAAGCCCGACGCCGTGGTGCTGATCGCGCGGGACGGTGCCCAGGGCGCCCTCGAGGAGCTCAACAATGCCGGGCTGTCCGGCAGCAAACTCATCCTCAGTGACGGTGCGTTCGCTCAGTACGGGCCCGGACTCGGCTTAAAGGCCCTTGATGGAGCCCGCACCGTAGTGCCCCGGGTGCTTGTTTCGGCAGATTTCCAGGCCCGGCTGCTGGCAGTGAACCCGGCGTTGAAGGACCTGTCATTCGCGGCGGAGGCCTACGACGCCGTGAATTTGGCGGCCTTGGCGGCGGTGACGGCTGATGACGATGCCGGACGCTCCATTGCGGCCAATCTGATCGCGGTGTCCGGTGGCACCGCCGGTGGCTCTTCCGGCGGGGGGAGCGCCGGGCAGCCCGGCAAGCCGTGCAGGTCGTATTCCGACTGCCTGGCGGTCCTGAAGTCCGGGGCGAAGATCAATTACGACGGCGAATCGGGGCCGATTGCCTTCGACGCCCAGGGAGATATCACCTCGGCGAACTTCATGGTGTTCACCTACGGTCCTGACAACCGGGCCGTGCTCAGCGGACGTGAGGCGGCAGGACGGGCAGCGGCCTGATCGCCAGTGGCGAACGGCGCGCCGTGAGAGAGCGGAAAAGAGAAGCTTTCGCTTGCACTCTCACGTGGGGAGTGCTAATTATTGAGTTAGCACTCCTACGTACCGACTGCTAAAGCAACGTCCGGTTTCTGCCGGTTTCGGAGCTTGGTGCCGGCCGTGGAGCGAAAGAAATACCTAGCTGGAGTGAGATCCCCAGCCGCGGCATACAGAGGCCGCCGGTGAAGGATCGTCCGTCGCGGGCACTGCAGTGAGGTTCATTCTTAACGACTGTCCCGAAAGGACTACTGCCGTTATGGCCAAGATCATTGCATTTGATGAAGAGGCACGCCGCGGTCTTGAGCGGGGCCTGAACATCCTCGCCGACGCCGTCAAGGTCACCCTCGGCCCGCGTGGACGCAATGTCGTCCTCGAAAAGAAGTGGGGCGCCCCCACGATCACCAACGATGGTGTTTCCATCGCCAAGGAGATCGAGCTGGACGATCCTTACGAAAAGATCGGCGCCGAGCTGGTTAAGGAAGTTGCCAAGAAGACGGATGACGTCGCTGGCGACGGCACCACCACGGCTACCGTGCTGGCACAGGCCCTGGTCAAGGAAGGCCTGCGCAACGTTGCAGCCGGCGCTGACCCGCTGTCCCTCAAGCGCGGCATCGAGAAGGCCGTAGAGGCCGTCACCGTTGAGCTGCTTGCCTCCGCCAAGGAAATCGAAACCAAGGAAGAGATTGCGGCCACAGCTTCCATCTCCGCCGGTGACGATGAAATCGGTGCCCTCATCGCCGAGGCCCTGGACAAGGTGGGCAAGGAAGGCGTCATCACGGTCGAGGAGTCCAACACCTTCGGCCTGGAGCTCGAACTCACCGAAGGCATGCGCTTCGACAAGGGTTACATCTCCGCTTACTTCGTGACCGACACCGATCGCCAGGAAACGGTCCTTGAGGATCCGTACATCCTGATCGTCAACTCCAAGATCTCCAACGTCAAGGAACTCGTTGCTGTCCTGGAAAAGGTCATGCAGTCCAGCAAGCCGCTGCTGATCATTGCCGAGGACATCGAGGGCGAGGCCCTGGCCACCCTGATCGTCAACAAGATCCGTGGCACCTTCAAGTCCGTTGCCGTCAAGGCTCCGGGCTTCGGCGACCGCCGCAAGGCCCAACTGGCCGACATCGCCGTCCTCACCGGCGGCCAGGTCATCGCCGAGGAAGTCGGCCTCAAGCTGGAGACCGCGGGACTGGAACTCCTGGGACGCGCCCGCAAGGTTGTTGTCACCAAGGACGAGACCACCATCGTTGAAGGTGCCGGCGACGCCGACCAGATCGCTGGGCGCGTTTCCCAGATCCGTGCCGAGATCGAGAACTCCGATTCGGACTACGACCGCGAGAAGCTGCAGGAACGCCTGGCCAAGCTGGCCGGCGGCGTTGCAGTTATCAAGGCCGGTGCCGCAACCGAAGTTGAGCTCAAGGAACGCAAGCACCGCATTGAGGACGCTGTCCGCAACGCCAAGGCTGCTGTTGAAGAAGGCATCGTCGCCGGTGGCGGCGTTGCGCTGATCCAGGCCGGCGCCAAGGCGTTCGCAAACCTGAACCTCACGGGTGACGAAGCAACGGGCGCCAACATCGTCCGCGTTGCCATCGACGCCCCGCTGAAGCAGATCGCCTTCAACGCCGGCCTCGAGCCCGGCGTTGTGGTGGACAAGGTCCGCGGCCTGCCTGCAGGCCACGGCCTGAACGCAGCAACCGGCGAATACGTCGACCTGCTGGCTGCCGGCATCAACGACCCCGTCAAGGTGACCCGCTCTGCACTTCAGAACGCGGCCTCCATTGCCGGCCTGTTCCTCACCACCGAGGCTGTTGTGGCCGATAAGCCGGAGAAGAACGCTCCGGCCATGGGTGGCGGCGACGACATGGGCGGCATGGGCGGCTTCTAGCCCCTAGTTGCCCCAAGCACGACGCACGACGGCGGTCCTCACCAACGGTGGGGGCCGCCGTCGGCCTTTAACTCGCGATGCCCTATCAGGTTTGGCCCCTAAAGGTCCCGTTTAAGAACCAAGCCTGATAGAGCATCACGGTCCGGGCCCGGCACAGGTGCGCAGCTCAACTCTGGCAGGATGGAACCGTGACGATTACAGCAGCAGCCGACGGTTCGGCTTTAGGAAACCCGGGCCCGGCCGGCTGGGCATGGTATGTCAACGACGACTGTTGGCGCGCAGGGGGATGGCCGCACGGCACCAACAACCAGGGTGAGTTGATGGCCGTCCTTGACCTGTTCCGCGCCACCGCCCACGTGCCGGATGAAGACCTGCGGGTCCTCTGCGACAGCCAGTACGTCATCAACTCCATCACCAAGTGGATGCCGGGCTGGAAACGGAAGGGCTGGCGCAAAGCCGACGGCAAGCCCGTCCTGAACGTGGAGCTGCTCAAGGAACTGGACCGGGAACTCGCGGGCCGCAAATACATCTTGCAATGGGTCAAGGGCCACGCCGGCCACGACCTCAACGAGGCAGCGGACGTGCGCGCCCGTGCCGCAGCCACCGCCTACCAGCAGGGCGTGGCAGCCCGTTCCGGCCCCGGCTTCGCCGGTGCCCCCGTTGAAGTCAGCCACGCGGCGGCTCAAGCCTCTGCTCCCGCTGCCAGTACTGCTGTCCGCACCGCGGCCGCTCCCACTCCCGCCGGTGCTTCCGCAGGCACTGGGGGACAGGGCCCGTCGGCACAGGGCCGTGCCCGGCAGAGCACTCTCCAACAGAGCATTGCCCAACAGAACACTCGCCAAGAGAGCACTGCCCAAAAGAACACTGCCCAGCAGAACCCTTTCGGACAGACGCCATACGAAGAGCCGGACCTCTTCAGTGAACTGGAGACCGGCGTGTTCACCGCAGCGGAGGACACCGGAACCGAACCCAGCCCCGAGGCGATCGTCGAGGCCCTCGAACGAGAACTGGCCGGGCCGGACGCCAGGAGCGATATCGGCCGCACCGGCGTCCTCCTCCACCCCGACTTTATGGAAATCGGCAGCTCGGGCAGGGTCTGGACCCGGGATGCCATGATGATGGCACTGGAGGAAGACCCGGGACTCCACACGGAGCTGGAAATCTTGGGCGCCGACCGTATCGGCACCAGCGCGGTCCTGCTGACGTACCGAAGCTTCTCGCGCTCGGGCACGGTCCTCCGCAGCTCACTGTGGGTCCTCGACAGCGGCAGGTGGCGGCTCCGGTTCCATCAGGGGACACCCGAAGCCTGACCGCCTCAGCTGAAGCGCTGCATATTGCCCTGCTCGGCCTGGGCGTAAGTGTTCGCCGCAGATGCCAAAGCCAAGTTGATGGACGCCAGTGACGCCTCCACCTTGCCCTGGGTCAGGGTCCACTCCGTGACGAGGGACTGGAAATTGTTGGCCGCGGAGCCACTCCACGTTGCCTGCAGTTCGTCCAAACCCCGTTTCATGGCCTGGACGTCGGCGCTGATCCGGTCCACTGTTGCTTTGACGTTCGCTGACTTGAGCTGGAGCAGGTCGGTATCGACGGAAATGATGCTCATGGCTGATGCCTCTCGATGTAGTGGGACAGCGTCCGCTGCCCGCCCGGCTGCTCCGGGCCACTGCACCGAGCCTACGGACGCGTAGGGTGGGCCCGCCACGGTCTCCGGCTGTATGTGGATAACGGGTGGTGGCCGCCAACCACACCGGCGCCCGGGTTCACTTAATTAAGTGCGGACCACACTGCCGTGGTCCTGGCCGTCGCCGGCGGGGCCGCGTAACTGGGGACGGGCAGCGCCTTCGCCGGCCCGCTCGCCGTCCTCTGGGGCTTCGACCCGGACAGGCAGGCTGACCGCCAAGGTGGCACCGCCGCCGTCGGTCGTTTCCACCCGGACCGAACCTCCGTGCGACCCCAGGATGGCGGCCACAATCGCGAGCCCCAGCCCGCTGCCGCCGGTTTCGCGGGTCCGCGAAGTATCGGCCCGGTAGAAGCGCTCAAAAACCTTTGCCGCGTCCTCTGCGGAGATGCCCGGGCCGTGGTCCCGGACCTCAACCACGGCGAGGGGTTGCCCGGCGTCGGAAGGCCGCACGCCCACGGCGAGCTCGATCGGGCTGCCCTCGGGGGTGTAGCGCATCGCATTGCCCACCAGGTTCCCCACCACCTGGCGGAGCTTTGCCTCGTCCCCGAGTACGGGCGCCGGAACCGCGGGGCCGCCGTCGAGCCCGATCAGCGAGATGGGACGCGTGCGGTCGCTTGCCTGCGTGTCCACAACAGCGTCATGGGCGACCAGCTGCAGGTCAACAGGTCTTTTCTGCAGGGGACGCTGCTCGTCCAGGCGCGCCAGCAGCAGAAGATCCTCCACCATGGAGCCCATCCGCTTGGCCTCGCTCTCGATCCGGCCCATGGCAGTGGCCACGTCATGGTCGGTGGCCAGAGCACCGTGCCGGTATAGCTCGGAAAAGCCCCTGATGGTCACGAGCGGTGTGCGCAGCTCGTGGGATGCGTCGGCGGCGAACCTGCGCATTCTGGCTTCCGAAGCGGTCCTTCCGGCGAAAGCCGACTCGATGTGGGCGAGCATGGCATTCAGCGAGTTTCCAAGCCGTCCCACCTCGGTGTAAGAATTTTCGATCTCGACGCGCCGGGACAGGTCACCGGCAGCGATAGCAGCGGCGGTTTTCTCCACCCTGGACAAGGGCCGGAAGGACCGGGAGACCGTCCAGCTGGCGATCAGGGAAGCAAGCAGGAGCGTCAGTAGGCCGACGCCGCAGATCACCAGGGTGACGTGCTGCAGGACGTCGTCCACACTTTGCAGGGGCAAGCCGATGACCACCACGGCAAGGCGCCCGCCGTTGAGGACGGTCACTGCCACCACACGCCAGTTCTGGCCTTCAGTGCCCCGGACCTGGTAGGGCTGGGTGCCGCGTTGCTGGGCTTCCTCGACGGAAATGCTGCTGATGTCGGGGCCGTTCTGGGGATCGCCGCCGAACGGCTCGGCTTGCTCGCCGGGTGTGAAGAGTATGAGGGAATAGTCGGTGGGGACCATTGGGTTGGTGGCGGTCTGCAGCGGCGTGAATGAACGCTGCTTGCTGGCGACGTCGACGGCGGCGTACAGCTTGTCATCCACCTGCCCCACGAGGTAGCTGTGCAGCAGCGTCAAGGTGCCCGCGCCCGTGGCGGTCAGGGCAACAATCAGCAGCGCCATGATGATGGCGACCAGCTGGGACCTCAGGGAGGCCGACTTCCACCGCTGCAGCAAGGTCAGCGCTTCTCTGCCGTCCGGAGCACGTAGCCCACTCCGCGCTTGGTCTGGATCAGGGCTGGTGCGTCCGGATCGATGTCCACTTTGCGGCGCAGGTAGGAAATGTAGGACTCCACAATCGAAGCGTCCCCGTTGAAGTTGTACTCCCAGACGTGGTCCAGGATCTGGGACTTGGACAGCACCCGGTTCGGGTTCAGCATGAGGTACCGCAAAAGCTTGAACTCAGTGGGAGAGAGCTCAATGACTGTGCCGCCGCGGCGCACCTCGTGGGCGTCGTCGTCGAGTTCCAGGTCATCAACCCGGATGACGGCGTCGTCATCGAGCAGGGGCTGGGTGCGGCGGAGAACGGCCCGGATGCGGGCCACCACCTCGTCGAGGCTGAAAGGTTTGGTGACGTAGTCGTCGCCGCCCACGGTGAGCCCGGTGACCTTGTCCTCGGTGTCGTCCTTCGCGGTCAGGAACAGCACGGGGAAGTGCTTACCGGAAGCGCGGAGCTTGCGCGTGACGGTAAAGCCGTCCATGTCCGGCAGCATGACATCGAGCACGGCCAGGTCCGGTGCGTGGAGCTCGGCCGCTGCCAGGGCGTCCCGCCCGTTTGCGGCTGAAACCACCTCGAATCCGGCGAAGCGGAGGGACGTGGAGAGCAGCTCGCGGATGTTGGGTTCGTCATCGACAACGAGCAGCTTGGCTTCTGGACCGGTCTTCTTCATGCTCCCATCATGCTCCCAGAAACTGGGAGTTTTCTGGATGTTTACTGTGCTTTCCGGGAGAGGGCAGAACTCGGCATCACCAGCCGAGGGTTCCCGGTCCACCCTTGAACGGCCCCACCACACGGTCGGTGATCCAGCCGCCGTAAAAGCCCCCTGCCTGCGGTCGCACCCTCTGACCGTCGACCTCGCAGCAGTCCATTCGGCCGGGGTAGACGGCCACTCGGTCAGCCAGGATTTCAAACCCTGCCGTTGGCTCCGGGTAGAACCAGGCGGCTTCTTCGGCCACTGCTCCGCCGGCGCGGACGGTCAGGTACTTCGCCGTGCCCTTGAATTCGCAGAAGCTGCTCCCCGAGGCCGGCTCGAGCACACCTGGCCTGAACGCTGAGCGGGGCAGGTAGTAAACCGGGGGGTGGCTGGTTTCCAATACGCGGACCGAGTCCGCCGTTTCCAGGATCAGCTCACCGCCCCAGAAGATCCGGATCTTTTCGACGCTGTGTTCAACGCGGGGCGGCCGCTGGTAGTCCCACACCGATTCCTGGCCGGGGAGCGGAATGACTGGTCGGATGTTCGGGCTCATTCCTCCAGTTTGCGCCGCAGCCGGCCAATCCGCACGCGCAGGCGCTGGCTCGACTGGCCAGTGGACAGGCGGCAAGGGGCAGGAAGCACTGTAGACGGCGTCGGGAACCAATTTTGGCTCCGAAACGTTTTTTGCTCTTTGGGTTCCCCTGCGTGTGAGCCGGGAATACAGTGGGGCTATTGGGCCCGTCGGAGGCGGATTCTGCCGCACTAATCAGTATCAAACTACTGCACTGCAACCTAAGGGGAGTTACCAAGATGACTGAGTTCAACGCGTCCGAGAATACCGCCACGACCGACCGCAGCATCCGCGACTGGGCAGACCTGGCAGAGGAGATGTGGTCCTATCTCACCGGCAAGGGCGCAGCCATCAATTACCAGTTCGTCGACATGACCGTAGAGGTCCCGCGGGACATCGGCCCCGACGCTCCCCGTGCCACGTGGAAGCTCAACGGTAGCCTTCGGGTCACCACCAGTGACAGGGACGCCGCAGGATCCGACCAGAACCGCTCGTAACCGCCGTGACCGGATACCAGTTGGACATGGATCTGGATTTCTCCTATACGGACGAATCCGGAGCCGTCACCCGCGGCAGCGCCCGGGCGGCGGGAACGGCGGTCACCATAACCTTGGACGGCCTGGATGGTTTCAGCGCGGGATCGATGCCCTCGCTGAAAGAGATCCGTCCTCTCGCCAAGATGCTTTCCGGCGAGGGACTCAGCATCACCGTCAACGGCCCGGACGGAAGCATCGTCAGCCTCGGCGCGGTCCACAGCCCGGCGTCGCAGCGGCTGGTCACCCGGTCGCCGAACATCAAATTGGGAAAGCTCGGCGCCCTGGTCCCCTTAGGGAGGCGAGGCAAACGCCAGTCCCGGGCGTTCCCGCTGTTTCCTCCCGAGACCCCGCTGCCCCTGATTCCCACGGTCAAGCGTAAGATCACGCGCCGTGTCACCACCACGCATCACACCCGTGGCAGTGGCCGGCCCAGGCTGATTTTCGTGCAGGACGCCGCCCAGTGGACCGGCCAGATCCCCCGGGAAGTGACTTTGGACCAGGAGACCTTCAGCATTGGCGCTGCTTCGGGGTCGGATCTGCAGCTCTCCGGCCTGGATCCGGTGCACGCACAGATCCAGCACGACGAGAATGACGAATACGTCCTGGTACCGCATGGTGCAGTGAGCGGCAGCGTAAACCGGTCCGGTCCCTCCGTGCTTCGCACCGGCGCCAGAATCAAGCTGGGCCAGTGGTGCGTGGCGTTCTTCCGGGAAGAGTTTGCCGATCACGGCAGGCCGTTCGGCGGCCGCAGCGGTGGGGAACTGGCCTACCAGCGGCCCCAGTTTGATCCGCGCACCGGCACTACCGAACGTGACGGTTCCCGAGGCATTACCTGAGCCCTTAGTCCTACCCGGGCTGGTTCAAGTCCTTGGCATCCATAATCCGGTAGGCGTACCCCTGTTCGGCCAGGAAACGCTGCCTTTTGGCCGCAAAATCCTGGTCCAGGGTGTCCCTGGCCACCAGCGAGTAAAAGCGCGCGGCCCGGCCGTCCTTCTTCGGGCGGAGCAGCCGGCCCAGCCGCTGCGCTTCCTCCTGGCGGGACCCGAACGATCCCGACACCTGGATGGCCACCGAGGCTTCCGGCAAGTCAATCGAGAAGTTGGCCACCTTGGAGACCACCAGGGTATGCACGTCACCGGCGCGGAAGGCGTCGAAGAGTTTCTGCCGTTCCTTGACCGAGGTATCGCCCTTGATGACCGGGGCCTTGAGGCGCTCGCCAATTTCGTCCAGCTGGTCGATGTACTGCCCGATCACCAGCAGTTGCTCGCCCTGGTGCCTGGCCACGAGCTGTTCTACGACCAGGGTCTTGGACTCCGACGTCGAACACAGCCGGTACTTGTCCGCGTCCTCGGCCATCGCGTAGGCCACGCGCTCGTCCCGGGGCAGGTCAACGCGGACCTCCACGCAGTCCGCGGGTGCGATGTAGCCCTGGGACTCGATGTCCTTCCAGGGCGCGTCATACCGTTTGGGCCCGATCAGGCTGAAGACTTCGCCTTCACGGCCGTCCTCCCGGACCAGGGTCGCTGTCAGGCCCAGCCGGCGGCGAGCCTGGAGATCGGCGGTCATGCGGAAGATCGGAGCCGGCAGCAGGTGCACTTCGTCGTAGATTATTAGGCCCCAGTCATGGCCGTCCACGAGCTCCAGGTGCGGGTAGAGGCCACCGCGTTTGGTGGTGAGCACCTGGTAGGTGGCGATGGTCACCGGTCGGACCTCCTTGACCGCGCCCGAGTACTCGCCGATTTCATCCTCCGTGAGGGACGTGCGCTTGAGCAGTTCGTCCTTCCACTGCCGGGCGGCCACCGTGTTGGTCACCAGGATGAGCGTTGTGGTGGAGCTGGTGGCCATGGCTGCGGCACCCACCAGGGTCTTTCCCGCGCCACAGGGCAGCACCACCACGCCGCTGCCGCCGGCCCAGAAGTTTTCCGTGGCGATCTGCTGGTAGGGACGCAGCTTCCAGCCGTCCTCGTTCAGGGCAATCAGGTGGGGTGTGCCGTCCACGTAACCGGCCAGGTCCTCGGCGGGCCAGCCGATTTTCAGGAGCAGCTGTTTGAGCTGGCCGCGCTGGGAGGAGTGGACCACGATGGTTTCGCCGTCGATCCGCGGGCCCAGCAAGGGCTGGATCTTCTTGGCGCGGATTACTTCCTCCAGCACCGGATAATCATCGGTGCGCATCACCAGACCGTGCTGGGGGTCCTTCTCGAGCCGCAGCCGGCCGTACCGGGACATGGTCTCTTCGACGTCAATAAGCAGTGAATGCGGCACCGGGAACCGGGAGTACTTGAGCAGGGTGTCCAGGACTTTTTCGGCGTCCAGTCCGGCGGCGCGTGCGTTCCACAGGCCCAGGGGCGTCAGCCGGTAGCTGTGCATGTGCTCGGGGGCGCGTTCCAGCTCGGCGAACGGGGCAATCGCATGGCGGGCCTCGGTAGCCAGTTCATGGTCCACTTCGAGCAAAATGGTCTTGTCGCTTTGGACAATCAGCGGTCCGTCGTTCACGCGGGGAAATCCTTCACTGGTGCAGTTCCTCTGCGGCTTCGACATCGATAATGCGGTGGACGGAGAGTACACGCTCGGTTTCCTTGGCAGGATCGAATACCCTCACACGGCCGCCGCCTACTGAAAGGGGAACAACTGTCTCCAGGCTGGAATTCCCTTGGCTATCCACCACATTCATGCTCACCAACTGCTTGAGCCGGATGGCCCGCTCCAGGGTCTCCAGGCCGAGCTGGGTCGACGCATCGCCGGAGCCAGTGCCGGAACCCGGATGCGTACCGTTGGTGGCCGTCTGGCCGTTCCGCAGGACGGCCAGCTGGGTGTCGACGTCGTCCTCGGCGGGCGCGGTCCGCGGCGCGGTGTAGACCGGCCGGGCGCTGCCCGGGGCGCTGGTGGTACGTCGGAGCCGGACCACAGAAGGGTGGGATTCCTCCACCGACGGGGAGAGGCCCAGGCCGCGCAGGATCTGGGCAGTTTCGCGCGGCGGAGCGGTGGAGATCAGGACGGTGGGGGCAATGCGGGCCAGTCCCAGGCTGGCCGCCCTCGTTTCGGCAGCCAGCTCCAGCACCGCGGCCTCGTCGTCGCTCTGAATGAAGCTGGCCGCCGTTCCCACGCGGAGCCGGCCGTGCCGGGACGCCGTGTCTTCCACAAGGTACTCCAAGGGCTGGGGAACGGCCGTGGCTGAATGTTCACGCAGGAAACCCAGGAGGCTGGACGCGTCGTGGCCGGCGTCCAGCGCGCGCCTGATGGAGTTCGTCGAGAACCGGTAGATGGTGGCGGGGCCCTGGCCCTCGGCGTCGGCCATCAGCAGGAGTTTTTCGCTTAGCTCCGGCGCCAGGTATCCGGGGGCAACCGCCGTGAGGTCCGCCTGGAGGAGGACGTGGTTCAGTGCGGCGGGCAGGTGCTCGCCCAGGATACCGAGGGCTCCTTCGGGCTTGTCATCCGCGATGGCGCCCCCCAGCTGGCTCAGCGCGCCGGAGCCGATCAGGCCTAGCAGTTCCGCTTCGGCCAGCACGCCCTTGATCAGGGAGCTGAAGCGGCGCGCCATCCGGGGTTGCGCCCATTCGGCCCGCTGCAGCACCGCTGCCGCGTCCAGGACCGGGGCGGTGCCGTCCGCTGCACCCGCCTCGTGGGTGAGTTCGTTCAATATTTCCAGGATCCGCTTCCTGACCACCGGGGCGTCGGGCCGCTGCGCCTCGGCAGACAGGGCGTTGACGGTGGTCCCGGCCAGGGCCCGGTGTGCGGCGGACGCGCCGATGGGTCCGGTCACGGGCTGGCCCACCAGCGAGGGCACCCGCTCGCTCGCGAGCCAGGCGTTGACCAGCCACAGCCATTGTTCCTGGCGTGTAAGGACCAGCCACTCCAGCTGCGGTGGCTGCACCCACGAGGACGAATCCACATCCAGGCGCAGCAGGCCGGAGAGCGCGCTGAGCTCCAGCAGCAGGCCGGCCCGGTGCTGGTCGAGGCGCAGGGCTTCGGCCAGGCGCTTCATTTCGCGGACCCCGACGCCGCCGCTGCGCAGCGTGGCCAGTGGCTGTTCCCTGACAGCGTGCAGGAGTTCGCCCACCAGCCGAAGGGTTTCGGCGATGGCGCCCAGCGCTGCGTTCCGGCGCAGCGCAGCGGTGGTGCTGCCCAGCTGGGGAATGGGAGGGGAGAGAGTGAAATCGTTGATGATGGCACCGCCCCGCAGGGACAGCCCCACACTGTGCGGAAGTTCAACGTGCGCGGCGTCCAGGGGCACCAGGAGTCCCCGGGCAAGCAGCCAGTCAACGGGCCCGACGTCGGCGCCCTGGTTCGAAACGGACGCTTTCCGTTGCGCCTGGGGGACGGCACCCATGGCCCAGTTGCGGAATTTGGCGAGCAGCGCCGTCGTCCGTTCCGGGGCTCCGGCCAATGCCTGTGCGAGGGCCTCCGGCGAGGAGGTCCAGTGCTGCAGCGCCAGCGCTGCTTCCATGGGTGTGGTGGCTGCCTGGATGGCGACGCCGCTGCGGTGCAGCTCGGCAACCAGCTGGACCGCGCGCTGGCCGAACGCGGGCTGAAGCCGGACCAGTTCGGTGTAGCTGCGCCCCAGGCCGGCAGGATAGATGCCGACAACGTCCTTGAGGCATCCCACCGGCAGGTAAAAGCGCTGCCGGTGACCCGGCACCACCGTGCCATGCGGCGGCTCAGCCCGGTGCACGAGGGCCAGTTCCTGGAGCGAGGCCAGGATACGTTCCACGGCGGCCACCGAGGACCCGGCTATGAGTTTCCGGATTCCCGCGGCCGAGGCGCTGTGTTCAGTGTCCGGGTTGGTGCACAGATAGAGCGTCTCCAGCACCTGCATTTGCGGCCTGTTGAGGCGCTCGAGGGCGCGCTGGACGCTTACGCGGGCGCTGGCCCTTGCCGCCAGTGCGGGAAAGTCCGGCACCGGGGGGGACATCAGATCCGGCCGGGCCGCAAAGAGGCCCCGCAACGAGTCATCGCTGCGGGCTGCCAGTTCTTTGCTGAGGGCGCGGATCAGGGACATCAGTCCAACGTTACAGGCCGCCGGACTTTCCCGCCCGGCGCCGCCCGGCAACGCTGTCCAGGACTAGGAAGAGCATCAGCAGGAAGGCGGCTGGCAGGCCGTACAAGGCGGTGGACGTGACCCAGACCGGGGCAGCGGTGCCGGCGAAGGCCAGTGCCATCACTGCTCCCACCGCTGAGAGGGAAAGGATGGCAACAACCGCTGCACAGATCATCAGGGGGCGCCGGTATCGCGAGCGTGTCATGCACGTAACGCTACAGGCAGGCTGCCGCGGGACGTGTGATGCCGGTCTGGGGGGTTGGCGGCGGACCGCGGTGACAGGCATGAAGAAGGGCCAACGAAAGCAGTAATCCTGCCCCGGCAGGATAACCTTGAAGGAACAGACCAACACGGTCCGTCGCTGTCATACCCTGAACCCGCATATCAGTGCGGATGCGGTGACTGCCGGCCGTGTCTCAAGACGTCAGAACGAAGAAGGTTGATTACGTGCCTACCGGCAAGGTCAAATGGTATGACAAGGAAAAGGGCTTCGGATTCCTCGCGGGCGAAGACGGGCAGGAAGTCTTCCTGCCCAAATCATCGCTGCCCGAGGGCGTCACGGAGCTGAAGGCCGGCACCCGCGTTGAGTTCGGCGTCGCCGACGGCCGCAAAGGCGCCCAGGCGCTGGGCCTTCGTGTCCTGGACAAGACCCCTTCCATCGCCAAAGCCAAACGGCCCAGCGCGCGGGACCTGGCACCGCTGGTCCAGGACCTGGTCAGTGTGCTGGACAACCTCTCCGGCACCCTGTCCGCGGGCAAGTACCCGGAAGGCAACAAGGGCAAGGCCATCGCGGCGGCCCTGCGTAAGGTTGCCGACGAGCTGGACGTTTAGGCCTTGTCCATGAACCCGGAAGCTGAACAGCAGGACACCGCGGCAGGGGAGCAGCCGCCCTCGGGCGAGCAGATACCTGCAGTAGGGCAGGCAGGGGCCGAGCCTGAGGCCAAGCGCCGCGCCGGCGTGACCGTGTGGCGGATCGGCAAGCCGGATGCCTTCCTCGCGGCGGCCGTTGACGTGGCACGCGCCGCCGTCGAAGGCATCACGGCGCCGGCGGACATCGGTGCACATATCGCGGCCAAGAGCGAAGGCGACCGCCTGGTCACCCACCTTTTCGAATCCAGGCTGCCCGGCTACCAGAGCTGGCAGTGGTACGCAGTAGTGACCCGGAACTCCCGTTCGAAAGTGGTTACCGTCAGCGAGCTGGGCCTCCTGCCGTCGGAAGACTCCATCCTGTCGCCGGACTGGGTGCCGTGGGCCGAACGCGTCCGCCCCGAAGACGCCCAGGAAGCGGAGGATGAACAGCCTCCCACTGCCGAGGCTGACACGTCCGGGCCCGGAGACCAGGACGAAGTGCCTGGGGAACCCGTTCCCCAGGAAGACGAACCAGCACGCGAGGCTGACTAGGAAGTTGGTAATACGCAGGGTTGATCACCACGAGGGCCGGCCATGATGTCCACCTTCAAATCCCTGCACATCCTCAACTACCGGATCTGGTTTATCGGCGCTCTGGTCTCCAACATCGGAACCTGGATGCAGCGTACTGCCCAGGACTGGCTGGTCTTCGACCACCTCACTGATCACGACGCCGGCGCCATGGGCATCACCATGGCACTCCAGCTGGGGCCCCAGCTTTTCCTGGCCCCTGTAGCTGGCCTCGTGGCGGACCGGTACAGCCGCCGGCAGCTGCTGATCGTGACGCAGTCCGTGATGGCCCTCCTAAGCACCGGGCTGGGTGTCCTGGTGGTCCTCGGTGCCGGGCAGCTGTGGCATGTTTATGGCTTTGCGCTCTTGCTGGGCATGGTGTCCGCACTCGACGCGCCAGTCCGCCAGACCTTCGTATCGGAGCTTGTCCGGGACGACTACCTTCCCAACGCCGTCGCCCTGAACAGCGCCTCGTTCAACGTGGCCCGCATGATCGGGCCCGCGGTGGCCGGGATCCTGACGGTGGCGGTGGGGCCCGGGTGGGTGTTCCTGATCAATACCGCCACGTTCCTGGCCATGCTCCTGAGCCTGTGGAAGATCCCGACGGCGTCCTTACGGCAGCTTCCCCGGGCGGCTCCCGGAAAGGGCCGTATCCGCGAGGGCCTGCGCTACGTGCAGTTCCGGCCGGACATCGTGGTGGTCCTGGTGGCGGTCTTTATCGTGGGCACCCTAGGGCTGAACTTCGTCCTGTTCATCGCCGCCATGGTGGGCACGGAATTCGGGTTGGATGCGAGCGCCTTCGGGCTGATGAACTCGATCATGGCCATCGGGTCAGTGGCGGGTGCACTCTTGTCCGCCGGCCGGGGCAAGCCGAGGCTGCGGATGATCTTCGGCGCCGCCGCCGCCTTTGGGGTGACCTCCGGCCTCGCGGCGCTGGCCCCGGACTACTTCTGGTTCGGCGTAGCGCTGGTGCCGGTGGGGCTGTTCGCCATCACCATGATGACCAGCGCCAACGGCTACGTCCAGACCACTACCGATCCCGTTATGCGGGGCCGCGTCATGGCGTTGTACATGGCCATCTTTATGGGCGGAACACCAATAGGGGCGCCGCTGGTGGGGTGGGTGGCCAACGTCGCCGGGGCCCGATGGTCACTGGCCGTAGCCGCCGCCTCCGGGCTCACCGCCGCCCTGATTGGCATGGTGTGGATCATCCGCGCCCAGCGGCTTCGGCTGGCCTTCAACCGGCGGGCCCGCGGCCTGCGCTACTTCCGTGTCGTGTCCCAGTTGGGGGACAACGCAAACGGCGCCGCCCCGGAAGAAGACCCGGGCGACGCCGTAGGATCCTGACGCCCCGCAGTACTGCAGCAGGCGGGGCGCGTGGACGTTACTTGCGCAGTTCGCCCACCACGTAGTCGATGCTCGCCAGCAGGGCGGAGACGTCATCGGGCTCAATGGCAACAAAGGTGGCGATCCGGAGTTGGTTGCGGCCCAGCTTGCGGTACGGTTCGGTGTCCACCACGCCGTTGGCGCGCAGCACCTTGGCGATCGCCGCGGCATCGATGGAGTCATCGAAGTCGATGGTGGCGATGACGTTGGAACGGTCCTCGGCCTTGGCTACAAACGGGGCGGCGTATTCGGACGCTTCGGCCCAGGCGTAGATCCGGCCCGCAGAGTCGGCTGTCCGCGTGCTGGCGAAGTCCAGTCCGCCGTTGGCGTTCAACCACTGCACCTGCGCGTCCAGCGTCACCAGCGTCGAGAGGGAGGGCGTGTTGTAGGTCTGGTTCAGCTTGGAGTTATCGATGGCCGTCTGCAGGTCCAGGAAGTCCGGGATCCAGCGGTCGCTGGCCTTGATCCGCGCGGCGCGTTCCAGCGCGGCGGGGGAGAACAGCCCAAGCCACAGGCCGCCGTCGGACGCGAAGTTCTTCTGCGGGGCGAAGTAGTAGACGTCCGATTCGGCAACATCCACATCCAGGCCGCCAGCCGCGGAGGTGGCGTCCACCAGCATCAGGGCGCCGGCGTCGGCGCCTGCAACGCGCTTGACGGGAGCTGCCACGCCGGTGGACGTTTCGTTCTGTGGCCAAGCGTAAACGTCAACGCCACCCTCGGCCTGTGACACCGGGCGGGTGCCGGGCTCGGACTTGATAATGGAGGACCCGTCCAGGAACGGGGCCTTGTTGGTGGCCGAGGCGAACTTGGAACCGAACTCGCCGAACGACAGGTGCTGGGCCTTCTTCTCCACCAGGCCAAAGGCTGCCACATCCCAGAAAGCAGTGGAGCCGCCGACGCCCAGGACAACCTCATAGCCCTCGGGAGCGCGGAAGAACTGGCTGAGGCCCTCGCGGACGGAACCCACGAGGTCTTTGACGGGCGCCTGGCGGTGCGAGGTGCCAAGGATGGTCCGTGAGGCTGCAGAGAGCGCCTCAAGCTGCTCCGGCCTGACCTTGGAGGGTCCCGCGCCGAAGCGTCCGTCCTTGGGCAGCAGATCGGCAGGAATAGTGATGCTGGTTTCGCTCACAAGGGCTCCAAATTCGGCGGGGACGGGGTTGGCGTCCGGGACAGTGGGGTGGCCGGCAGTCAGCAGCGACTGTAACGAGGGCCGCTTTTATTCTGCCTGAAACAGTAGATCGGGCGGGAACCGGCAGCGTCATAGTTCAGTCAACGAGACGATCGGGGGCCGCCCGGCGATTATCCGGACAAACTCAAAATAGGCTAAGCTTTTCACCGGACCTCGCCTCGACTGGGACACGATACGGTGGGACAACGCTAGGTACTGCGCTCGAGGAGCTGAGCTGGATGACGGATCTGATCGATACCACGGAGATGTATCTTCGAACCATTTTGGAGCTTGAAGAAGAGAACATCGTTGCACTTCGCGCCCGCATCGCCGAGCGGCTGCGGCACTCCGGACCCACGGTGTCCCAAACCATCGGCCGGATGGAGCGCGACGGCCTGGTAGTGGTCTCCGGGGACCGTCACCTGGAACTCACCGGGACCGGGCGCAAGCGCGCCACGGAGGTCATGCGCAAACACCGGCTCGCTGAACGCCTCCTGGCTGACGTTATTGGCCTGGACTGGGCCTACGTCCATGAGGAAGCCTGCCGCTGGGAGCACGTGATGAGCGAGCGGGTTGAGCGGCGCATCTACGAACTGCTGGACCACCCCACCGAATCGCCCTACGGCAATCCCATCCCCGGGCTGGCCGCGTTGGGTGGAAAGCCCTCGGTCCCTGAAGACGGTGTTATTAATCTCGTTGCGGCCATGCTCGCATACGGCCCGACGTCGAACGTGACGGTCAGCCGGCTGGCTGAACCTATCCAGGTGGAGCCGGAGTTGCTGGTACAGCTGGATGAAGGTGGGATCCGGCCTGGCGCCTCGGTCTTACTGGAGCGTGTAGGGGAGTACATCTCCGTCCGGGTTCCCGGGATTGAGGGTGCTCTCGAGTTGCCTCCCGAAGTGGCAGCCCACGTTTTCGTTGCGATCCGCTGAGGAGCCTGAGTCAGCGCCGGGTTGCCGCCGGGGTGAAGTTGCGGCGAGGCTGACCGCCGGGAGAGGCGCCGTTGCTGGCCTGCGAAAAGAGCGGGTAAAGGCTTGATTCGGGATGTCCAGTAGCGCATCAGTGGCCATTCCGCAAAAGATAACGGAATTGTTACTGGGTATCTTGATCGCATATAGTTAACCCAAGCGTCGATACAAAAACGTTACCTGATCCGGAGCCGAGCTCTGCCAGCGGATCAGGTGCACGAGTCACCAACTGGCAGAGGCGGGGGAACCACAACCGGCAGTCGCAAGACGCCTTGGGGTGAAGTCCGTCAGCAGCAAGCCTCTTCCAGCGAAGGATCCTCACCGGATATCTCTGCGCCAAGTGCTTGTTACGGCGGACCGGGTCTTTGCACTCTCTGACCCGAATCCGACAGCTAACTTCGCAGGCTATCCAGAGAGGAACATTCTTGACCACGCAATACTCCAGGGGCCGCCGGCGTGCGGCAGGCCCCGCTCCGGCGCCGCGGGCGGCCGAGGGTTTCTCTGCGGAGAGGCCCCGCGATCCGCAGCGCGAAGCGCGCCGTAACCGCCGGGGGGCATTCCGGCAGATCACCGATTTCGCCGCCGCCAGCGGCATCGGCCAGAAGGCCGGCATTGCGCTTGCGGCCACTGGCCTGGTCCTTACCGTGACGGTTCCGGTAGCGGGCCCGTCGATGGCAGATCAGCAGCCTGGCCAGTCCGTCGCTGCGGTGTCCGGGCTCCCGCAGCCCGAGGTTTCCGCGGAAGCAGCCGCCAAGATCGATTTCAGTCGCTCCGCCGTTGTTACGCAGGGCGATCCCGACGGCAAGCTGAAGCAGCTGTTGAGCGCACAATCGGCTGGATCCATTACCCCCGCGTCCTCCGCCGGCAGCCTGGGCGCACCGCTTGCCCAGCTGATCACCGCCTCTCCGTTCGGATTCCGGATCAGCCCCATTACCGGCGGTTCCGGTGACTTCCACCGCGGCCAGGACTATGTGGCCCAGTGCGGCACTTCCGTGTTGGCTGCTGCCAGCGGCACCGTGACGTTCGTCGGCTGGCACCAGTACGGCGGCGGTAACCGGGTTGTGGTGGACCATGGCAATGGCCTGGAAACCACGTACAACCACCTGTCCTCCGCTACCGTCAAGGTAGGACAGAAAGTGACCCGCGGCGAGGTTGTTGCCCTCAGTGGCACCACGGGCGCCTCCACCGGCTGCCACCTCCACTTCGAGGTACAGGTCAACGGCGAAGTTGTTGACCCCACAGGCTGGCTCTGAGCATTAAATGATGGTCAACTCTCAGATCACAGTGACAAGCCGTGACCTGAATGTGACATTGTCCTTGAACTCCTGTACCGTCTAAAGCGCGTCAACTTTTCCGAAGTTGACGTTCTTGAGTGGATTGCCTAGCTCTGCCACCGCTCAAGGTCCGTTCGCATTACATCGTCTGGCAGGGGCGGGGGAACCAATTTTGGTCTTCGATTTTGAAGGCCTTGGGGTTAAGTCGCAAAGCTTCCCAGGAAGCAGCGCGGCCGGGTGAACTCCCATCCGAATCCGACAGCTCACCTCGCAGGCATTGGGAGAGGCTACCTTCGTGTCTTCACGTCATAATTCTGCGCGTCACCGCGCGCAAACGGTTCGCACCAACCCCTTGGGCTCCGTGTCCAAGGCCGTTAGTGCAAATGCCGGGACCGTAGGTCGCCAGGCTGCTGTCATCGCAGCTGCGTCGGGTCTCATCCTGACCTTGGGGCTTCCGGCCAACGCCGCGGACACCACCGCTGGTGTGTCCGCGTCCACCGAGTCCGGTTCCGCGCAGACTGCACTAGCCGTAACTGCCGCACCCACGGCCACTGTTTCCTTCGAGCGCCCCGTGGTCAAAACCACTGCAGCTCCGAGGATTGAGCGGGTCCGGGCGCAGTCCACGGCTACGGAAACAGCAGCAACGGCAACGGAAGCTGCGGGTGCTGTCAAGAGCAAGCTCGCGGACACCGTTTCCTCCGCCGCGGCTTCGGGTCTGGCAGCAATTGCGTACACCGGCATCGGTCACCCCTACCTCTGGGGTGGCACCACTCCCAATGGCTGGGACTGCTCCGGCTTCACCCAGTGGGTCTACGCCCAGGCCGGCATTAGCATCCCCCGCACGAATGCCTGGACGGCCATGCGGCCTACCGCAACCCCTACTCCCGGCGACCTCGTTATGCAGAACGGTGGAGCCCACGTTGGCATCTACGTCGGCAACGGCATGATGATCAGTGCGCTGAACCCGTCGCAGGGCACCCTGCTGCACGCGGCTGCAGCCACCGGCACGTCCTCGTTCTTCACCCCGGCGCTGTAACCCCCGCAGCCCTGGGCTGCAACCGTTTCTTCACTGGAACTCTTCATCACATCCCCGTTCGGGGCGTGCCGGCGTACCCCCAAGATGCCGGCGCGTCCAACGCCGTTGGGCTGCCCACGCGGTCCTTAGGAACACGAAAGAGAGAAATTAAATGACTACACGTGCAACTGTTGCACGCCACCGCGCCGAGGTCACCAAGACCAACTCGCTGGCTGTCATTGCCAAGGCTGTCGGCGACAACGCCGGCGGCATGGGCCGCCAGGCCGCGGTTATCGCTGCAGCCTCCGGCCTGGTCCTGACCAGTGGTATCGCGGCGAACGCGGCAGAGACCAACGTTCAGCGCGAAGCAGTCTCCACCGCCAACCTTGAGGTTGGGGTCTCCGCGCCGGCCATCATTTCGGCCTCTTCCACCATCGCCATCTCCTACGAGAAGCCTGCTGTGACCACCACACCGGCTCCCGTTAAGGTGGCGGAGCCCGTTGTTGAGGCTCCGGCCGCTCCGGTTGCCAAGCCCGCAGCCACTATCAAGGTGGCGGCGTCCACTCCGTCCGCGCACGCCGCTCCGGTGGCTGCCAGCGGCAAGGGCCAGGCCATCCTGTCCGCAGCCTACGCACAGCTGGGTGTGAGCCAGGACTGCACCATGCTGGTGACCAACTCGCTCGCCGCAGTGGGCATCAACTTCCACGACTGGCCCGCTGGCTACCTCTCCCTGGGCCGCACCGTGAGTGCAGCCGAAGCCCAGCCCGGCGACCTGATCTACTACGCAGACGGCGGAGCCGGCATGGCCCACATCGCGGTCTACGCCGGCAACGGCCAGGCTGTGCACGGCGGCTACAACGGCAACCAGACCGTTGTATTCAGCGCCAACGTTGGTTCGGGACCGGTCTTCATCCGCGTGTCCTAGTAGTTGATTGAGCTTTCAAAGGACCTCCGCCTGATGGCGGGGGTCCCTTTGCTTGCTCCTGCCGTTCCACCCCGGACTGGACGCCCGGCGGGCCCGACACGTAGCGCCACGGAACGGGTAATTAGTTGATACCGGCATTTTCTGTTTACTCTTGTGGTGTCGATCCATAGCCCGGATATGCCGGGGGCAGCCGGCCCTCGTGCCCCTGACGGGTGCGGCCACGAAGAGGTACGTGCATGCGCACTCTCGTTCTGAATGCTGGATATGAACCGCTGGCGGTTGTCACCTTCCGCCGGGCGCTGGTGCTTGTGCTCACGGGCAAGGCCAGCGTTATTGCCGAAGGCGATGACCCTGTAGTGGGTCCGCAGGAAATCTTGGGCCGCCCGTCCGTGATTCTCCTGAACCGCTACATCCGCCCCCGATACAACCAGAGCACTACGGTCAGCCGCCGCGGAGTCCTGCGGCGTGATGGTCACCGGTGTGCATACTGCGGCAAAGGTGCCCACACCATCGACCATGTGCAGCCCAAATCACGGGGTGGCGCCGACTCGTGGGAGAACCTCGTGGCCGCATGCCTTCGGTGCAACAACACCAAGGGCGACCACACCCCTGCCGAAATGGGGTGGAAGCTGAAGGTTGTGCCGGAGCCGCCGCATGGCACCATCTGGCAGATCAAGGAGCTGGAGAAGCCGACGCCGGCCTGGGACCCCTTCCTGCTGCCTGAACGGGCGGCCTGACCGCGCCACCGCCGTTAGGCTGGGAGGGTGGACGCTGACCCCCTAAGTTTTGATGCCGTCATTCTCGCCGGTGGCCGTTCCGCGCGCCTTGGCGGCGTGCCCAAGCAAAGCCTGACATACGACGGCGATACGCTGTTGCGCCGTTCGGTCGCCGCTGCCGGAGGTGCCCGGGCCATCGCCGTCGTGGGTCCTGGCCCCGGGAACATGCCGGCCGGGATCCTCAGCTGCCGTGAGGAGCCGCCGTTCGGCGGTCCGGCGGCCGCCATCGCGGCCGGGCTCGCGGCAGTGCAGGATCTCTCTGTCGTAGGAGGTGCCGCGGCAGGGGACGCCACCGGCGGATGCCGTCCCCGGTTGACTTTGGTGCTGGCCTGTGACATGCCCAATGTTCGGCACGCGGTGGCCGCCCTCCGGAAGGCCTTGGAAGCCGGCGGACCGGCAGTGGCCGCGGACGGAGTGGTGGCTGTCTCGCAGGATGGCCGGCGACAGCCGTTGGTGGGCTTTTATAGCACGGCTGCGCTACAACGTTCAGTGGCCGAGCTTGCCGCTAAAGGAAGCTTAATCAACGGTTCGGTCGGGGCGCTCCTTGCTAGTCTTGACCTACAGCCTGTCGCCGTTCCGGCCGGCTCCACAGCTGACGTGGACACCTGGGACGACGCCGCCGCACTTGGTGTGGCCGGCCCGGATCCGCTCAGTGGATCCCGGAGCAACGCGGCCGCAGATGATTTGGGAGGCAGAGCGTGAAGAGTCAGGACGAGACGCTGGAAGAGTGGTGCCGGGCGCTGCTGCAGGCATACGAACTTGAAGACGTCCAGATTGACGTGAACGCCATCCTGTCGCTGGCTGGAGTGGCCGCCCACTCGGTGGTCCGCCCGGCGGCACCGCTGACAACTTTTATTGCCGGGCTGGCGGCGGGCCTGGCAGCGGGATCGGGACAGGTTACGGACGCTGCCGCCATGACCGCAGCCATGGACCGCGCCCGGGCCCTCGCTGCAGACTACGATTCCGAACCCACCGGGGTACCCGTCGAATGATCACCGCCGAATGACCGCCGCCTCCGGCGACGAACCCGGGAGCCCCGACCCGCAGCATTCCCTTCCTGCCCCTGAGGTGCACGCCGCTGAGGCGCACGCAACGCACCTGGCCCATACCTGGGACGAGGCGCGCCAAGCCGCCTTTGACAGTGCCACGCCGATTCCGCCCGGACGGGTCCCGCTGGACCAGGCACTGGGGCGGGTCCTGGTTGAAGCCATCACCGCGCTGCACGATATGCCGCATTATGCGTCCTCCGCGATGGACGGCTGGGCGGTCAACGGCGGCGGTCCGTGGATTGTGGCGGAGGCCGGCCGGCGGCTGGCTCCGCATCAGGCCAGCCGGATTGTCACTGGGGGATTGATTCCGCCCGGAGCCAAGGGGGTGCTGCGCAGCGAGAGTGCGGTGCTGGGCACGGACGACGACGGCCTGCCGCTGTTGCTTACAGGCGGCACCGCCCGCCCCGGCGAGCCCAAGAACGGCCAGCATATCCGGAAAGCGGGTGAGGAAGCAGCTGCGGGGGACGTCCTGGTCAAGGCGGGCGTCACCCTGAACCCGGCCCATCTGGCCGTCGCCGCCCTGGCGGGGCACGATGACCTGTTGGTGCGCGGGAAGCCGGTGGTGAAGCTTCTGCTCACCGGATCCGAAGTCGTGGCGGAAGGCCTGCCCGTGCCAGGGCAGGTCCGGGATACCTTCGGCCCGCAGCTCGCAGCAGTGGTGGCCATGCTCGGCGGCATCTACGCCGGCCAGGAAAGAATCGGCGACTCCTATCCGGAGTGGCTGGCTGGCCTGGAGGACCTCGCGCCTGAGGTTCCGGACCCCGCCGCGCTGCCTGCCGACGTCGTGATCACTACCGGCGGGACGGGACGTTCCGATACCGACCACCTCCGCCGCGCAGTGGCGCAACTGGGCGGGCGGCTGATCATCGACGGCATTGCGATGCGCCCCGGGCATCCTGCCGTCCTGGCCGAACTCCCGGACGGACGCTTTGTCATGGGGCTGCCCGGGAACCCGCTGGCTGCCATGATGGCATTGTCCACTGTGGGCGAACCCCTGCTAGCGGCTTTGGGCCACGGCCCCCTGCCGCCCGTGCAGGACGTCCCCTGCGGTGCAACCCTCGAGCCGGAGCCAGGACGGACCCGGCTGATGCCCTTCCGGCTCCTGTACGGGATGGCTTCCCCGGCCAAGCACACCGGACCGGGGATGATGCGCGGGCTGGCCTCGGCCCACGGGGTGATAGTTGTCCCGCCGCACGGAGTGCATCTCGGCGAGCCTGTGCCGGCGTTCGCTTTGCCGTGGGGACCGCCGTTGCCTGTGCCCGAACCGGCCGGCACCAAGCCCAAAACCCGTCCTGCGGCCAAGCCTGGCAGTAAGACGGCGGACAAGGACGCGGCGAAGCCTGCCGGTCCGGTGGACTGGAGTGCCCTGCTGGACTGAGCTGCCGTGCTGCGCGGCCCTGCTCCATGGCTCTGGCGGTGCTCCACAGCCCGGCCGTGGTGCGATGATTGAGCTATGAACACTCCCAGCCGCCCAGTCCGGAACGCCTGCAAGGGCCTTCGAAGCAGTGCAGGACGCTGATGGGACGCATGACCCAGCGCCGCAAGGTGCACAAGTACGTTTTGGACGGCTCGCCCAATGCCTTGGAGTTTCCGGTCCGCTGCCGTGAGGACGTCCTCGCCGTTGAAGAGCCGCTGGAGATCAGGATTGGCCAGCTGTCGTTTTCCGTGACAATGCGAACTCCCGGGGACGACTTTGACCTCGTGGCCGGCTTCCTGGTCTCCGAGGGGATCATCTGGACTCCCGAGCAGCTGGTTTCACTGCGGTTCTGCGCCGGTGAGGACGAAAATGGCGTTCAGACCTTCAACGTGGTGGAGGCCCAGCTGCGGCCCGACGTCGAAATGCCCGCCACCGGACGGAACGTGTTCACCTCAAGTTCCTGCGGTATCTGCGGCACCGATTCGATCGAAGCCGTGCGGAAATCCTCCCACTACAGCCCGGCTTCGGATCCTGTGACAGTGCCGGCGGACGTCCTCGCCTCCCTGCCCACCCGGCTCCGCGAAGCACAGGCGGTTTTTGAAATCACCGGCGGCGTGCATGCCGCCGGCCTCTTCCGGATATCGGACGACGGCGGCGTGGAGCTGTTGTGCCTCCGTGAGGATGTGGGCCGCCACAACGCCGTGGACAAGGTGGTGGGCTGGGCCTTGCGGGAGCGGCTGCTGCCGTTGACCGGTTTGGTCCTGCAGGTATCGGGGCGGGCGTCGTTCGAATTGGTCCAGAAGGCGGCGTTGGCTGGAATACCTGTCCTGGCGGCCGTGAGCGCACCCTCAAGCCTCGCCGCGGAACTGGCGGAGGCCAGCGGGATGACGCTGGCCGGATTCAGTCGGGGCACCAGCCTGAACGTTTACGCCGGCCAGGGCAGGATCACCCTGCCCGCGGCGAATGTTCCTGTAGAGGCCGCCGAGGTTCGGGGATAGGGCTGCGCCGCCCCCTGCGGCAAAACTGGTACTTGGCTATTGAGCTACTAGCCGGTAGATTTTATCCATCGATTGGACGGCATTGTCCGGATTCGACTACTCAAATTCGCGTACCTAAGAGGGTTTACAGTGCATGACGACCGCCGGATTACCGAAGTCCGCCTGGATCGGTTTGTCCGCGAGCGGATCAAGCCCGCCGTATACACCCGAAGCGTTCCCCTGAACCTCAGCAGTTGGGATGCGCCGGGCGAGCCGGTCAACGTGATGGACGCCCTGCGGCATATCTTCCTGCCGCAGGAGCACGGTGCTGCCTGGGGCCAGCCGTGGGGCACCAAATGGCTCCGGCTGCAGGGCGACGTGCCCGAGGCCTGGGGGACCGGCCCGGACACCACGGTGGAAATCGTGGTGGATCTCGGCTTCATCAACGAAGCCCCCGGCTTCCAGTGCGAGGGCATCGCGTGGCGCCCTGACGGCACCATCATTAAAGCGATTTCGCCCCGGAACCAGTACATCCCGCTGAAACTGCTCGGCAGCGGCATGGCCGTTGACTTCTACGTTGAAGCCGCCGCCAACCCGGACATGGCGCAGGGCTGGACCTTCGCCGCCACGCCCTACGGGGACAAAGCAACGGCTGGCACGGCACCGCAATACCGGCTCGGCAGGATCGCCATTGCAGAACTGAACCAGACGGTCTGGGATCTCCAACAGGACATCTGGACGCTCTCCGGGCTGATGCACGAACTTCCCCTCGAGCTGCCGCGGCGCCATGTAATCCTCCGCGCGCTGGAGCGCATGATGGACCTGATGGACCCCGACGACGTCGCCGGTACCGCGGCTGCCGGGCGCGAAGCCCTGGCAGATGTCCTGTCCCGGCCTGCATATGCTTCCGCCCACCACATGGTAGCCACCGGGCACGCCCACATTGACTCCGCGTGGCTGTGGCCGGTACGTGAAACCATCCGCAAATGTGCCAGGACGTTCTCCAACGTGGTGGCGCTGATGGACGAGGATTCAGGCTTTGTGTTCTCGTGCTCATCAGCCCAGCAGTTGGCCTGGATGAAGGAGTTCTACCCCGAACTCTTCGGCCGGATCCGCGAGAAGGTCAAAGCGGGCCAGTTCGTTCCGGTTGGTGGCATGTGGGTTGAATCGGACACCAATATGCCAGGCGGCGAGGCCATGGCCCGCCAGTTCATTGAAGGCAAGAACTTCTTCCTCCAGGAGTTCGGCGTCGAATGCCGCGAAGCCTGGCTCCCGGACTCGTTCGGCTACTCCGCAGCCCTGCCGCAGATTGTCAGGTCGGCCGGCAGCCGCTGGTTCCTCACCCAGAAAATCTCGTGGAACCAGGTCAACCGGATGCCACACCATACATTCAACTGGGAAGGCATCGACGGCACCAGGCTCTTCACGCATTTCCCACCCGTTGACACCTACAACGCCGAGCTGAGCGGGCGCGAACTGGCCCACGCCGAACGGAACTTCCGCGAGCATGGGCGAGCCAACACCTCGCTGGTGCCGTTCGGTTACGGCGACGGCGGCGGGGGACCCACGCGGGAAATGCTGGCCGCCGCAAGGCGCACCGGGGACCTTGAGGGCTCGCCCAAGGTCCGCGTCGGTTCCGCCGAGAGTTTCTTCGCCGAGGCGGAGGAGGGCTACGACACTTTGCCCGTGTGGGTGGGGGAGATGTACCTTGAACTCCATCGCGGCACCTACACCAGCCAGGCCCAAACAAAACGCGGAAACCGGCGCAGTGAACACCTGCTTCGCGAGGCCGAACTCTGGTGCACTACGGCCGCCGTCCGCAGCTCCTTCGCGTACCCTGCCGCCGAACTGAAGCGGCTCTGGCGGCTGGTGCTCCTGCAGCAGTTCCACGACATCCTGCCGGGCAGCTCCATCGCGTGGGTCCACCAGGACGCGGAACGCAACTACGCCGCCATCGGCACCAGCCTCGAAACCATCATTGGCCAGGCGGCGGCCGCCCTCCTGGGTGAGGGGTCCAGGACGCTCCTGCTCAACGCCGCGCCCCACGCACGGAACGGAGTACCTGCGCTCGGGGCCGCAGAACCGGCGGTCCACGGCCAGCCCGTCAAGGCAACCGCCCTGGAGGGCGGTTATGTACTCGACAATGGCATCATCCGGGCTGTCCTTGATGCTGACGGCCTCCTCGCCTCCCTCACCGATTACGCCACGGGACGCGAAGCTATTGCGCCCGGGTCGCGCGGCAACCTGCTGGAACTGCACCGGGACACCCCCAACGAATGGGATGCCTGGGACATTGACGAGTTCTACCGCCGTAACGTCACGGCCGTGACGGCTGCGCAGGATCTCCGGCTGGAGCACGTTGGCGGCAGCGCCGTGGTGGTGGTGGACCGGGTGGCAGGCTCATCGCCGGTCACCCAACGGATCACGCTGGGTGCCGGCAGCGATTCCCTGTCCATCAGTACCGCTGTTGAGTGGCAGGAGAGCGAGAAACTCTTGAAGCTTGGCTTCCCGCTGGACGTCAAGGCGGACCGCTCTGCCGCCGAGACGCAGTTCGGGCACGTCTTCCGGGCCACCCACGTGAACACCTCATGGGAGGCGGCGAAATTCGAGATCTGCGCGCACCGTTGGATCCACGTGGGGGAGCCCGGTTATGGCGTGGCGATCTCCAACGCGGCCACTTACGGACACGATGTCACCATGAACGTCAGGGAGGCCGACAGCGGGACCACCACCACAGTGCGGCTCTCCCTGCTGCGGGCTCCGAAGTTCCCGGACCCGACGGCGGACCGCGGCCACCAGGAGCTGGCGGTCACCATCCGGCCCGGCGCTGGAATCGCCGAGGCCGTGGAGGAGGGCTACCGGACCAACCTCGCTCCGCGGCTGGTCCGCGGCGGACGGGACGTGGAGCCGTTGTTCACGGTGGACAACCCGGCGCTGGTCATTGAGGCGGTCAAGCTTGCCGAGGACAGTTCGGGCGATGTTGTGGTCCGGCTTTATGAATCCCGGGGGCAGCGGTCGGCCGGGGTCATTTCGGCTGGTTTTCCGGTCAAGGACGTGCAGGCAACGGACCTGCTGGAACGCCCCGTCCAAGCGCCCGGGGTGACACCCGGTGCCGAGGGCAGCGTCAGCCTGGCGTTGCGGCCCTTCCAACTGGTCACACTGAGGTTTGCCCGGTAGGAGCTGTACGCCAGGTACGAGCTGCTGGGAGCTGTTCGCCAGGCAGTCGCTGCGGAGCGTCGTCGGAACAGCGGCTGTCACTGTCTCCTTGCCTGCCTAGTCGCGCCCCGGGGGAATATGCGTATGCATGGACAGCTTGTGCGGGGCATGGAACTGGGAATATTCACCTTCGGCGACATCCGCCGCGATCCCGTCAAGCTCGATGCACAGGAACGCGTCACCTGGAACGGCCGGTTCCGCTCCGGCTTGGACGACGCCCTCATCCTGCCGCGTCCGTTCCCGGCCGCTGACGGCCGGTGTGAACTGGACATCTGGATCGCCACGGGCGGGACTCTGAAGTCATCCGTGCGGGCTGCGACCCTGCGCCAGAACGCCATGTACGCCTGCTGGGCGGATCCGTACGGAACTTCGAGCGGCACGTCGCCCTGTACCGGCAGACCGCCGTCGAACACGGGCACAACAATGCAGCGCTGAGGGTGGGCGTCAGCGCCCCGTGGTTGGTGCTGCGGGACCTGGGCTCGGGTTCGGGTGCGGGCCGGGCCAAGGAAGTCTTTCAGCCGTACTGGCTGGACAGCATGCGCCGGATCTCGGCCGAGCGGGGCTTTCCCACGCCCAGCGGTGTCACCTACAACCTGGAGACCGCGCCCAGCGGCGCCCTTTTTGTGGGCACCCCGGAGCAGGCGGCCGAAAAAATCGTCAGGATGCACGGTCATCTGCAGCATGACCGGCAGATCTTCCAGCTGGATTTGTCGTCAGTCCCGCAGCAGATTGTGCTCGAAGCTATCGAACTGTTGGGTACCGAGGTGCTTCCGCTCGTCCTGCGTGAGCTGGGCGGTGCCGGTGGAACGGGAACTGAGGCCCTAAGCCAAACGGCGCCTTAATCAGGCTGAGTGGGGGCGGTCCCCAACGGCCGCCACCACTCATCCCCCCAATGAGTGCAAAGGCTTTCGGGGCGCGGCATCCAAGAGGTTATCCCCGTTCGCAAACACCGGCGCACCGCCTTCACACATTCATGATTGTTCCATGTCTAATGATTCTGTGAAAGCTATGACGGCTAGTTTGCAGTAGAAGTCTTTTGGCGCCGGCCGCCGCGACCGTGCACGAGGCCAGCGATACCGATCAGGGCCAGTCCAAAAACAAAGCACAAAATGGCGCTGTAATTGATCACAAACATCGCTGCTCCCCAGTCTGACGGGAAAAACGGGAAGAGCAATGTCAACGCGACAGCGATCGAGCCGACGCCCAGCAGGGAGGCGGCGATGCGGACCAGGGCCGGGAACGAACTGCGCACTGCGCCCACCATGGCCGGCAGGAGGACCACCGCTACATAGGCCGGAAAGGCGCGGCCGGCGGCGCCGTAGTACTCAAGCAGAAGAACGTTCCTGGTGCTCTGGCTGGACAAGGCAGCCATGCCAGCGGACGACCCCGTGGTATCCATCATCAGGAAGACAATCACCACCACCAGCGAGGTAAGCGCCAGCACCGCCATCCCGATCCGTCCCGTGAGCAGCCGGTAAGCGCTGTCGGCCCCAAAGCCCCGGGTGACGCGGATACCCACGAAGAAGATAGCGGCGAAGATGACAAAGCGGAGCAGCAAATTGGCCACGTTAACCCCGCCGAGCGCCTGGTCGATGGCAAAGTACGGCGCCCGGATGCTGAGCAGGGTGGCGAGCGTCATCAGGGCAAAGATGTAGAAGACTGTCCTGTTCTTCCCCCTCAGGGCACTGGGAACGCGCGCGATGGCTACCAGGCCGCAGACAGTCAGCGTGGACCACTGCAGGATTTCGATCATCCCAGGTTCTCCCAGATCTTTTCGGTTTTTTCATGGTCATGTTCCTGCCGGCGGAGGGCCCGGCCGAGTGTCTGCAGCCGGTCACCGGCCAGCGTGGTCAGTTCGCCGTCGGACAGGCTGTCGAGCGCGGACTGCCGGGCTTCGGGAAGCCAGCCTGCCTCCGCCTCCGTGACCAGCCCGGTGGCCACCAGGCCGCTGGCAGGGCCGACGCCGGCGGCAAGGGAGGTGGCAACCGCCAGTTCGGGCGCCATCCGGTTCGCGGTCAGTTGCGCCGAATAGTTCTGCGGGGCGATTCCGGTGGCGGCGGAGACCCGGTGCCGCAGTTCGCCGTCGTCGATGGCCTCCACCCAGTTCTTGACCGAGGTGGCGTGCGGGGCCGGCTCCAACGCCGACGAACCGGCCGGCGCGCCGCCGGGGTCCGCGGCTGAACGGGCCAAAACTGCCCGCAGGAGGTCCGCGGTGGAGATCTGGCTGACCAGTTCTGGCCTTGTAGGCGGGTGCGGGTCCGTGAGCAGGCTGTAGGCATCGAACGCCGCCAGCGCAGACACGGGGTTGACGTTATACGCGCGGCTGATGTTGACCACTGTTGTCTCTGCCACCTTGCCCCGGACAAGCTGCTGGGCCAGGGTGCTCCGCTTGATGCCGGACACACGGCAGACGTCTGACGTGCTCGTGTGGGGGGCGATGCCGTGCAGCCAGCGCTGGAACGCCTTGGCAGGAATGGGCATATCGGCTCTCTGCTGAACGGATGATTGCCCTTGATTTTAGCCTGAATGCGTGCCGGCGGTTTGATGCGGACTCCGGAGTCGACTATGCTTGATGGTCGAGCCCGTTGGTCCGTACACCCCCCAAGTCCGGACCGGCGGGCTCTTTAGTGCCCCGGCACTTTCCCGGGTGGCACAGTGCGGATTCACCGCAGTTTTCGGCCGATCCAGGCGGGTTCCTCCGGCCGGGCGGCGAGAGGATGAACCAACTCATGACTGCAACCCTTGTGGCCAAAGACCTTTCCGGGGGCCACGACCACCGGACGCTTTTCTCCAAGCTTTCCCTCACGGTGGCCCCCGGCGATGTAGTGGGTGTGGTGGGTGCCAACGGTGCCGGAAAATCCACCCTGCTGCGCCTGCTGGCCGGCGTGGACCAGCCCCAGGGCGGCAGTGTGAGCCTTGCGCCGGCTGACGCCTTTGTGGGGTGGCTGCCCCAGGAGCACGAGCGCGTGGCGGGAGAGTCGGTGGCCGGCTACATCGCACGCCGCACCGGCTGCACCCAGGCGACGGCGGAGATGGAGTCCACCGCCGAGGCGCTGGGTTCCGGGGCCCCCGGCGCTGACGACGCCTACTCCCTTGCCTTTGACCGCTGGATGGCGTCCGGCGCGGCGGACCTGGACGAACGCATCCCGGCTGTCCTGGCCGACCTTGGCCTCGAAACCGGCCCGGAAGCCCCCATGGCGGGCCTCTCCGGCGGCCAGGCAGCCCGTGTGGCCTTAGCTGCCCTCCTGCTCAGCCGCTTCGACGTGGTGCTGCTGGACGAGCCCACCAACGACCTGGACCTGGCCGGGCTGGCCAAACTGGAAGCCTTTGTCCAGGGCCTGCGCGGCGGCGTGGTGCTGGTATCCCACGACCGGGAGTTCCTGGCCCGCTGTGTCACCACCATTGTGGAACTGGACCTGGCGCAGAATTCCGTAGCCGTTTACGACGGCGGCTATGAGGCGTTCCTGGAGGAACGCGCGGTGGCCCGGCGGCACGTGCGCGAAAAGTTCGAGGAGTTCGCGTCCACCAAGGCAGACCTCGTGTCCCGTGCCCGGACCCAGCGTGAGTGGAGCTCCCAGGGTGTGCGGAATGCCATGAAAAAGAGCCCGGACAATGACAAGATCCGCCGCGCGGCCAGCACCGAATCCTCCGAGAAGCAGGCCCAGAAAGTCCGGCAGATGGAGTCCAGGATCGCCCGGCTGGACGTGGTGGAAGAACCGCGGAAGGAATGGCAGCTGCAGTTCAGCATCGGCCAGGCGCCGCGGTCCAGCGGGGTGGTGGCCACCCTGCGGGACGCCGTCGTGAACCAGGGCAGCTTTACGCTGGGCCCGGTGAACCTGCAGCTGAACGCAGGGGAGCGGATCGGCATCACCGGACCCAACGGAGCGGGTAAGTCAACGTTGTTGCGCCTGCTTCTGGGTGTCCAGGCGCCGGACTCAGGCAATGCCGCGATGGGCGCCTCGGTGGCCATCGGCGAAATCGACCAGGCCCGCGGACTGCTGGCCGGCCGCCTCAACCTGGCGGACGCCGTCGAAGCTGTCCTGACTGACCTGACGCCTGCTGAGGTCCGTACTCTGCTGGCCAAGTTCGGCCTGAAGGCGGACCACACAGCCCGCGCTGTGGATTCCCTCTCGCCCGGCGAACGCACCCGCGCCGCGCTGGCCCTGCTGCAGGCGCGTGGTGTGAACCTGCTGGTCCTGGACGAGCCCACCAACCACCTTGACCTGCCCGCCATCGAGCAGCTGGAAGAGGCCCTGGAAAGCTACGAGGGCGCGCTGCTGCTGGTCACCCATGACCGGCGGCTGCTGGAGAATGTACGGCTGGATGTACGGTGGAATGTGGACAACGGAACGGTAACTGAACTGATGGCAGACGCAACGGAGCTACAGCGATGAGCATGGACGGCGTTGCCTGGCACTCCCTATACAACATCTCCCGGGCCAAGAACGGCTCCCGGCCCTTCTCCAAGGCAACGCTGAAGCGGGTGCTGGGTTTCGCCCGCCCCCACCGGACAAAACTGATCGCGTTTGTGGCGCTGTCCATTGTGATGGCGTTCCTGGCTGTCGCCACGCCCGTGCTTGCCGGCCAGGTGGTTGACACCATCGTGGCCAGGGCGGGTACCGACGAAGTGATCCGGCTGGCGATACTGATCGCCGTGGTGGCCGTAGCCGAAGCAGGGGTGGGACTCGTCAGCCGCTGGCTGTCCTCCAACATCGGCGAAGGCGTGATCGTGGACCTGCGCACCCGGGTCTTTGACCATGTGCAGAAGATGCCCATTGCGTTCTTCACCCGTACCCGCACCGGGGCCCTGGTCAGCCGGCTGAACAACGACGTCATCGGCGCCCAGTCCGCCTTCGCCGGAACCCTTTCCGGTGTGGTCAGCAACGTGGTGGCCCTGATCCTGACGCTGATCGTGATGCTCGGGACCTCCTGGCAGGTCACCGTGCTCGCCATGATCTTGCTGCCGATCTTCCTCATCCCCGCCCGCCGGATGGGCTCCCGGCTCGCGGACCTGCGCCGTGAGGCAGCAGACCACAACGCAGCCATGGGCACCCAGATGACCGAGCGGTTCTCCGCTCCGGGCGCCACGCTGGTAAAGCTCTTCGGCCGGCCGGATGAGGAATCCAGCGAGTTCGCTCTCCGGGCCGGACGTGTCCGGGACATCGGCGTCCGCACCGCCATGCTGCAGTTCACCTTCGTCACCGCGCTGACGCTGGTCTCCGCGCTCGCCTTGGCGCTGGTCTACGGGCTGGGCGGCTGGCTGGCCATTGGCGGGCAGCTCGCCGCGGGCGACGTCGTGGTGCTGGCACTGCTGCTGACCCGCCTGTACGCCCCGCTCACCGCCCTGTCCAACGCCCGCGTGGAAATCATGAGTGCACTGGTCAGCTTCGAGCGGGTCTTCGAGATCCTGGACCTCAAGCCCCTGATCCAACAGAAGCCCGACGCCGTGGCCATCCCGCCGGGACACGTTTCGGTGGAGTTCGACGACGTCCGCTTCGCCTACCCCTCCGCGGACAAGGTCTCACTGGCCTCGCTCGAGGAAGTATCCACGCTGGACACCCGCGGCGGCGAAGAGGTGCTGCATGGGATCAGTTTCCGCGTGGAACCGGGGCAGACCGTTGCCCTGGTGGGTTCATCGGGTGCCGGAAAGTCCACTATCGCGCAGCTGCTTTCCCGGCTGTACGACGTCGATTCCGGCGCTGTGCGGCTCGGCGGCACCCTTCCCGGGACGGGGCTGGACGTCCGGGACGCCACCTTCGATTCCCTGCGGGACACCCTGGGTATGGTCACCCAGGACGGGCACCTTTTCCACGAGTCGATCGCGTCCAACCTCCGGCTCGCCCGGCCTGACGCCACCGAAGAGGACATGTGGGACGCCATCCGGCAGGCCCGCCTCGAGACCATGATCCGCTCCCTGCCCGATGGCCTGGACACCGTGGTGGGGGAGCGTGGCTACCGGCTCTCCGGCGGCGAACGCCAGCGCCTCACCATCGCCCGGCTGCTGATTTCCCAGCCCCGGGTGGTCATCCTGGACGAGGCCACCGCCGCACTGGATTCCACGAACGAAGCCGCCGTGCAGGCGGCCCTGGGTGCAGCGCTCGAGGGGCGCACCGCCGTCGTGATTGCCCACCGGCTGTCCACGATCCGTGCCGCCGACGTCATCCTGGTGGTGGAGGGCGGACAGATCGTGGAGCGCGGGAGCCACACTGAGCTGCTGGCCGCCGACGGCCGGTACGCCGAGCTGTACCAGACGCAGTTCGCCGAGGCCACCGCAGTGGCCGAGGAGGCCGTTCCCGAGTTCTAGGGGTCAGCCGTTCCCCACCGACCTGGGCCGGAGCCTACCTGGCGGCCAATTTTGGCAGGATGTGGTCCGTCAGCAGCGGGGCGAGGTCGGCGGGCAGCGGCATGCCCCGGTGGTGCTCGGCCAGGTCCAGCCAGCGGATCTCGGCGATCTCGGCCGACGGGTGCGCCGTCCAGGTGCCCGGGGCCAGGAACACCGTGGCTTCAATGTCCGTGGCGGCTTCATTCGCGGCGTCGGCAATCCAGATGCCCATGAGTTCCAGGTCGCGCGGCTCGATGATGATCCCCACTTCCTCCTGGAGCTCGCGGGACGCAGCCTGGACGGCGGTTTCGCCGGGCTCGGGCTTGCCGCCGGGGTGCATAAACATGCCGGTCCCGCGCTTGCGGACGGTCAGGAGCCGCCCGGCGTCGTCGAAGACGCAGACGGCGGAGACAACGATGCGGGCTTTCACGGCTTCGAGCCTAGCCTGTTCAGCTTCGCCGCTTCGAGCCCCCGCTTAGCCCAGCCGCTTCAACGCCGAGGCCAGCAGCAGGTCCTTGCGCGGCCCGCTCACATCCCATGTGTAGCCGAACTCGTCCGGGCCTCCGTAGCTGTACGCCACTCGGTAGGTATCGGGATCGCACCAGTGCTGGTCCAGGCTGGCTTCCGGGGTGAAGCTCATCCGGTGGAAGAGCCGGCCGTCGGGGAAAAACACGTCCAGGGCGTCGGGCCGGTCGGCGGCCTTCAGGAGGTATTCACGGTAGGCGGGACCGGTGAGGGTGGGCCAGCGCATGGTGCCTTCTTCACGAAAGGCGAGGCCGCCGTCGTCCGTTGGCGTGAAATGTACGACGCCGGAAAAGGTTCCGCGGGTGCCTGTGGAGCGGTCCAGCAGGTCCCGTTCCACGGTCCAGCGGCCGGTCTTCGAGGGACCGAGCAGGTAAGCGCGAAGCCCCGTTTCCGGGGCAAGAAGGTTCAAGTGCCCTCGATTGGAATCGAACCAACGACACCGGCTTTAGGAGAGCCGTGCTCTATCCACTGAGCTACGAGGGCGCGTGTCCGCTGTTCCGGCAGGGCCGGTCCGTCCGGACACGGATACAAGCATACAAGGTGGGAGGCCGTACTACGCTCATGGCATGAGTTCAGCCCCGACGTCCGCTCCCGCCGTGGGCTTCATCCCGAACACGGCCTCCATCCGCCAGTACATCGGTGCCTGGTCCGTCCTAAGCGTGCTGCAGTACTTTGTGGCCGAGTCTGCCGTGATCGGAGCTTGGGGCGGGCGGCAGCCCTACGACCGCCGGACCGGCTACATCAGCGACCTCGGTGCAGTCCACTGCGGCATTTACGAGGGCCGGGATGTGTGTTCGCCGCTGCACTGGCTGATGAACGCCTCCTTTGTTGTCCAGGGGCTGGGCATGCTGCTGGGGGCGCTGCTGTTGGGGTCGGGGCTGCTGTGCGTCGCTGCCAGGGCCGGGGCACGGGTCCAGCCGGGGCGCCGAAAGCCCTGGTGGGCCGCAATCTGGGTCCGGATCCTGACCGGAACGGCAGGTGCCGGGACCATGATCGTGGGACTGGCGCCGGAGGATGTGGGCTCCCGCTGGCACTTCACCGGCGCCGTGATGTACTTCCTCGCCGGTGCGCTTGCCCTGCTGGTGCTGGGCGCGTTGTGGCTGCGACAGACGCCGCTCGGCTGGTTTGTCCTGGTGTGCGGGCTGGCGTCGTTCGCAGCGCTGGTGACCGGCGGACTGACGGGGATGGACGTGCCGGAGCCGGGCACCCTGGAACGGCTGATGGGCTACCCGGTCACGACAGGGATGGCCGCCGCTGGACTGGTGATTGCCCAGCGCGTACACCACGAGCGGACCTCACGGCGTCTGAGGGCAACACGGGGTCACTAGAAGCCCAAAAGTGCCGTCCATTGGGCCACAAGTGACCCCGCGGGGCTACCGCGGCGGCGCGGGGCTACTGCGGCGGCGCGGGGCTACTGCGGCGGCGCGGGGGAGCGGATCCCGACGGCGGCTTCCGCTTCAGGAACACTGCGGAACCCCCGGCCAGCAGGCTCAGGACGAGCAGCACCCAGCCCGCAACGGTGAGCCCGGACGCCAGAGCGACCTGACCGGCGTCGGCCGTTTCCGCGGCCACCACCGCATCGATGGTGACGTTGCCCCACAACCGGACCACCACAAACAGCAGCGGGACTGCCCACAGGGCCCAGCGGAGGGACTTCCTCGCGACATTGGTGCCGATCAGCAGCAGCCAGGTGAAGCCGAAGATGAGCGGGAATAGTGTCCCGGCGGTCTTGTGGACGTAGTTGAGCTGGCCGCGGGCGTCGTCGTCCATGGCGGCGTTCAACTGGCCGACGTAGCCGGCGTCGAAGCCGCCCAGCAGTGAATCCGGCATTGCGAGCCCACCGGACAGCTGCGTCAGCTGGTTCAGCACGAGCAGGTGGAGGTACCAGAACAGGAACAGGCTGGCCACCACGCCGGCAATCAGGATCAGGTTGCTGTTGCTTTGGGCCTTCTGCGGCGAACGTTTAGTTGTGGGGTTGATCACCGGCGGAAGGCTGTGCTCTGGAACAGCCGCCTTGGAGCCGTGCTTCTTGATCCGCTGCGCTGGGGTTTTGGCCATGGCACCATTATCGCGCTGCATAGACTGGTTCCATGACCACTGGCCGGCACACCGCCCTCGAACTCGACCCCGCCCTGGACGATTACCAGCTGGCCTCCGCGCTGGTGCGCGAAGCAGGCCAGTTGGCGCTTTTGATGCGGATGGCCGGCCTCGAGGCGCAGCAGAAAACGTCCATCTCAGATGTGGTGACAGCCGCCGACCATGCCGCCGAAGCCTATGTGCTCGAGCAGCTGCAGCGCTGCCGCCCCGATGACGGCATCCTCGGCGAAGAGGGCGCCTCCGTGGCCGGCACCACCGGCCGGACCTGGGTGATCGACCCCGTGGACGGAACGTACAACTTTCTGCACGGCTCCACGTACTGGTGCTCGGCCATCGCCCTGAAGGACTCCACGGACGTGCTGCTGGGGGCTATTTTCCAGCCTGAGGAGGACAAGTTGTGGCTTGGCGGAACTGCCCGCGCTGCCACGCTGAACGGAGAGGTGCTCAACGGTTTTGCGGAGCCGGCCGGACTCCCTGCCGGCGGCGCTTCCCAGGGCGCCGGTTCCCGCAGCGGTGCTGCCCTCGCGGAAGTCGGCGCAGCCACCTACATCCACCCCACCTGGCTGCTGGATCCCCTGTGTGCCATGCCGTGGCACGCCGCCGCCACATCGGCCGCTGCGCTGCGGATGCTCGGCTCAGGGTCCTGCGACCTGGGCCGCGTGGCCGACGGCCAATTGGGTTGCTGGTTCCAGCACAGTTGCCCGGAGTGGGACTGGCTGCCGGGCAAGGCAATTGTCCGGGCCGCCGGCGGCGCCACGGACACAGTGCTGGTGAACGGCCTTCAGTGGTTCATGGCGGGAGGCACGACGGCGGTGCGGGAGTTGCGTGCGGCCCTCCAGTCGGGCTCGGTGACCTGAGCCGGGGCCGAGGAGTTTTTGTCCAGATAATGCGCTGTGCTGACGCTCTGAGGGGCATTATCTGGACAAAAACTCCTTTGACCGGGAGAGGGAGCGGCTGGGCATCAGTTATCCACAGGCTGGAACTGGGTGTCGGACCCACCGCCTAGACTTGTAGGCACCATGGATATGTTGTTTGACCCGTACTCTGACGGACCGTTCAAGGCCGCTCCGGCAGCCGCCCCCCGCACCAAGTCGCGCCCGGAAGGCCTCGCCGCGGCCGCCGAATTCGGTGGTGGCGCGTCTGGCGGCGGCTCCGCTGGTGGTCAGGGGGGCTGGGCCAGCCAGCAGTCCCACGGTGACGGAACCCCGGAGCAGGCGCACCATCGGCCCAATGCTGCTGAACTGCTGCAGGGACTCAATCCCCAACAGGAGGAAGCCGTCAAACACGCCGGCAGTGCCCTGCTGATCGTGGCAGGCGCAGGCTCCGGTAAAACCCGCGTGCTCAGCAACCGGATCGCCTACCTGATCGCCACCCATCGCGCCCATTACGGCGAGATCCTGGCCATCACGTTCACAAACAAGGCTGCCGCCGAGATGCGGGAGCGCATCGCGGCCCTGGTGGGCGGCCGGGCCAAGATCATGTGGATCTCCACGTTCCACTCCTCCTGCGTGCGCATCCTGCGCCAGGAAGCGTCGAACGTGGGCCTGAAGTCAAATTTCTCCATCTACGACTCCGCCGACTCCCTGCGGCTGGTCACCCAGGTATCCAAGAGCCTGGACCTGGACCCCAAAAAGTTCGCTCCGAAGGCCATCCAGCACAAGATTTCGGCGCTCAAGAACGAGCTCATCGATGCCGATTCGTACACAAACTCGGCCAACTACAACGATCCGTTCGAGCAGGCCGTGGCCCAGGTCTTCAAGGGCTACACGCAGCGGCTGCGCCAGGCCAACGCCATGGACTTCGACGACCTCATCGCAGAAACCGTCTACATGTTCCGGGCTTTCCCGGCGCTAGCGGACTCCTACCGCCGGCGGTTCCGGCACGTCCTGGTGGACGAGTACCAGGACACCAACCACGCCCAGTACGCCCTGGTCCGCGAAATTGTGGGCGAGGGCCCCGGCGCGTCCGAGCTCACCGTCGTCGGCGACTCGGACCAGTCCATCTACGCTTTCCGCGGCGCGGACATCCGCAACATCGTGGAGTTCGAGAAGGACTACCCGGACGCCCGCACCATCAAGCTGGAGCAGAACTACCGCTCCACGCAGAACATCCTCAGCGCGGCAAACTCCGTGATCTCGCGCAACCCCAACCGCCCGGAAAAGCGGCTGTGGACAGCCGAGGGCGAGGGCCACAAAATCATCGGCTACGTGGGCGAGAACGAACACGACGAAGCCCAGTTCATCGCCAAGGAAATCGACCGGCTCCAGGACGAGGACAACCTCCGCCCTGGCGACGTCGCAATTTTCTACCGCACCAACGCGCAGTCCCGTTCCATTGAGGACGTGCTGGTCCGGGTGGGCCTTCCGTACAAGGTGGTGGGCGGCACGCGCTTCTACGAGCGCAAGGAAATCAAGGACGCACTCGCGTACCTCCGGGTCCTGGTCAACCCGGACGACGACGTCAACCTGCGCCGGGTGCTCAACGAACCCAAGCGCGGCATCGGTGACCGCGCCGAGGGTGCGGTGGCAGCGCTCGCCCAGCGCGAGCGGATGTCCTTTATGGCAGCCGCCCGGCGGGCCGAGGACGCCCCAGGCATGGCAACGCGCTCAGTCAACGCAGTCCTGGGGTTCGTGAAACTCCTGGACGACCTCGCCGAAGTCGCGGCCGGCTCGGGTGCCGCTGCCGCGCTGGAAGCCGTGCTGGAGCAGACGGGCTACCTTGCCGGGCTGCGTATAAGCACCGATCCCCAGGACGAGTCCCGCGTGGAGAACCTGGCGGAACTCGTCGCTGTCGTCCGTGAATACGAACAGGAGAACCCGGAAGGGTCGCTGGGCGCCTTCCTGGAGCAGGTGTCCCTGGTGGCTGATGCGGACCAGATCCCGGACGCCCCCGCGGGGACCGCGGACGAACTGGCCGCCGCCGTGGCGGAGGCCAAACGCCTGGGCGTGGTCACCCTGATGACCCTCCATACCGCCAAGGGCCTTGAATTTCCGGTGGTGTTCCTGAGCGGCATGGAGCACGGGCTGTTCCCGCACCAGCGTTCGGCCACGGACCCCAAGGAGCTCGCCGAGGAACGCCGGCTGGCCTATGTGGGCCTGACCCGCGCCCGCAAGCGGCTCTATGTCACCCGGTCCGAAGTTCGCAGCATGTGGGGCCAGAGCCAGTACAACCCGGCCAGCCAGTTCCTCGAGGAAATCCCGTCCGAGTTGGTGGAATGGAAGCGCGAAGGCACCAGCCGGCAGTCCGGCGGGTGGGGGAGCGGCGGATCCATCGGGTCGAGCCGCTACAGCGGATCCTTCTGGGGCGCAGGCCCTTCCCGGGGGGCCGCCGCCGATTCATCTGCAGGTTTCAATGCGGACGTTCCCGCCGCCATCGCCAAGAACCGTGTGCAGCCACAGAAGGAAATTGTGGCCGTCACTGTGGGGGACAAAGTCAACCACACGAGCTTCGGCAACGGCACGGTGCTGGCGCTGGAGGGCGCGGGGGACAAAACGGTGGCCAAGGTGAAGTTCGACGTCGGCGAGAAGCGTCTCCTGCTCCGGTACGCGCCCCTCACAAAGCTGGACGCGTAGCCGCGCTCACCCTTGTCCGCGGACCCCGGCTGGCTTACAGTTCAGGAACTCGCCCGTAGCCGGGAAGCCGGTGACGCGCAGGCTATTTGAGCACAGCAGATTCGGGGCACCACTGTGAAGATCCTGTTCGCCAGCCAGGCCATGGACGGCCATTTCAACCCCATGACGGGCGTGGCGATGCGGCTTAAGGGCCGTGGCCACGACGTGGCCTGGTACACGGGTTCCGTCTATGCAGACAGGCTCGGAGAAATGGGAATCCAGCACTTCCCCTCCGCAGGGCCATCGAGCACCGCGCGGACAACCTCTATGAGCTCTATCCGGAGCGGGCCAAGCTCAAGGGCCCACGGGCCATCGGCTTCGACGGCGAGAAAATTTTCGCCTGCAATGTCAGCCACTTCTTCGAGGACATCCGTGAAGTCGCGCAGCAGTATCCCTTTGACGTTGTGGTGGCGGACAGTTCCATGTTCATTCACCGCCTCGTCTCCCATTTGCTGGGCAAGCCGTTGGTGAATTTTGTCGCCATCCCCAACATGGAGAGTGACCCGCAGGTACCCCCGCTCTTCTTCGGGTTCCGGCCGCCACGCCATCCCGTGGAGAAGGCGGTCCACGGACTGGCGGGCCTGCTGTCCGACAAAGTTATCCTTCGGCCTGCCAGCCAAAGCTACCGCCGGCAGCACGCCGCCTACGGCCAGGCTGTTCCGCGGGAAGGCCGGCTGACGGACGAGCCCTATCGGTGCTCGGACGCCATTATCCAGACCGGCCCGGAATCCCTCGACTTCCCGCGGCGCCGGGTCAACCCCAAAGTGCACTATGTCGGCGCGCTCCTGCCATTCCGGGGGCTTGGCCAGCCCGCCACCGGTTCCGGCGGGGATGGCGGGTTTCCCCGGTCCTACCCCGCAACACTCGTTGTCACCCAGGGAACTGTGGACAACCTGGACCAGGACAAACTCATCCTTCGGTCGCTTGAGGCGGTCAAGGAAATGGATGCATTGGTCATCGTCGCAACCGGCGGGCACGGCACCGAGGAGTTGAAGGCCCGCTACCCACAGTCCAACGTAGTGGTGCGGGACTACGTGGACTTCGCGGAGGTCTTTGACTTCACGGATGTCTTCATCACCAACGGTGGATTTGGCGGTGTTCAGCTGAGCCTGTCGAAGGGTGTTCCGTTGGTGGTGTCGGGCATCAACGAGGGCAAAAGTGATGTTAACGCCCGGGTGGAACACGCCGGCGTCGGCATTAACCTCAGGACAGAGTCACCTAAGCCCGCCGACATCGCCGCAGCAGTGGGAAAGGTCCTGGCGGATCCCGGCTGGAAATCCCGCGCCCGGAAGATGCAGGAGCAGTTCGACCGCGAGGATCCCGCGGAAGCTGCTGCCGCAGTCGTGGAGGCCGCAGGCAGGCGTACGCGGGGCTGAGACCGCTGCCGGGGCATAATGGAGGCCATGAGAAGGACTGTATTGGGGATCCTGGCCGCCTTCTTCCTGCTGGCAGGCACTGCCTGCAGCATCACCACCGAGGACCCGGGCTACGTGGCTCCGCTGCCGCTGCCGCCCTTGGAACAGCTGGAACGGGCGGCTCTGGTGGACCCGCGGGGTTCCGGGCCGGCCAGGACGTCCTCTCGTTCATCACCGAGGACCGGAACATCGTGTGCTCCCTGACGTCCGCCAAGGGGGAGCACCTTAACCTCCCGTACGAGCTGAACAGCTTTACCGACAGCGCCAACGACAAACTGGCGACTGTTCCGGTGGCACACTGCCAGTTGGCGAACTATCCCAAACCTGCCGCCGTCGACATCAAGGACGATTGCGCCGGCACCGGCCTGGGCTACCTCGGCGGCACGGCGCTGCTCACGCCGGACAAGGCAACGTACGGGGAATGCCGTTCCGGCGTCACACAAATGGAGGCCGCTTACGGGCCCAAGGGGAGCAAGACCGGCCCGCTCAGCGAACTGCCTGTCCTGGCCGACGGCGCCAACCTGGAACGGAACGGCATCCGCTGCTCGCCGTATAAACATGGCGTAGCGTGCGGGAACGTTTCCGCAGGTGTCGCCTTCTTCGTCGCCAGGGATCAATACGAAGCCTTTTCCAAGGGTGCCGAAACCGCCGCTCCAGCACCGACTGACGCCCCAAAAACCCCGTAATCTAGGGATTTTTCTACGCTCCATAGAATAGTGTGCTTACTCACATAAGCGGTACTGTGGAACGGGCCGGTCCTTGGAGAGGACTAGAGTTCCGAGTGGAGCATGGCGCGCTGCGGCCCGTTTTCGAACTGGTCGCAAGTGCTTGCAATCCGCAGCCCGGTCCTCGTCTCCGACGGTGCCCGACTGTACAGAAACTACTTCGACGTAGAAGGACACTAAACCGTGGACCTGTTTGAATACCAGGCGCGCGATATGTTCGAGGCGCACGGTGTACCCGTGCTTGCCGGCATCGTGGCGTACACCCCAGAAGAAGCAAAAGCAGCAGCCGAAAAAATCGGCGGCGTGACCGTTGTTAAAGCACAGGTCAAGGTAGGCGGTCGCGGCAAGGCTGGCGGCGTCAAGGTAGCCAAGACCGCTGATGAGGCACTTGAGCACTCCACCAACATCCTCGGCATGGACATCAAGGGCCACACCGTCAACAAGGTGATGATTGCCCAGGGTGCCGACATCGCCGAGGAGTACTACTTCTCCGTGCTGCTGGACCGGGCCAACCGCAACTACCTGGCCATGTGCTCGGTTGAAGGCGGCATGGAAATCGAACAGCTCGCCGTCGAACGCCCTGATGCCCTGGCCAAGATCGCTATTGATCCTGCCGTTGGCATCGACCAGGCCAAGGCTGACGAAATCGTTGCAGCCGCAGGCTTCGCCGAGGAACTGCGCGGCAAGGTCGCCGCCGTGATCCTTAAGCTCTGGGACGTCTTCAAGAAGGAAGACGCCACCCTCGTGGAGGTCAACCCGCTGGTCAAGACCGGCGCCGGGGACGTTGTTGCACTGGACGGCAAGGTGACTCTGGACGAGAACGCCGAGTTCCGCCACGCCAAGCACTCCCTCCTTGAGGACAAGGACGCTGCAGATCCGCTCGAGGCCAAGGCCAAGGCGCAGGACCTGAACTACGTCAAGTTGGACGGCGAAGTAGGCATCATCGGTAACGGTGCCGGCCTGGTCATGTCCACCCTGGACGTCGTCGCCTACGCCGGTGAAAACCACGGCAACGTCAAGCCCGCCAACTTCCTGGACATCGGTGGTGGAGCTTCCGCCGAGGTCATGGCTGCAGGCCTCGACGTCATCCTGGGCGATCCGCAGGTCAAATCCGTATTCGTGAACGTCTTTGGTGGCATCACCGCGTGTGACGCCGTCGCCAAGGGCATCGTTGGCGCGCTGGCCGAGCTGGGCCACAACGCGAACAAGCCGCTGGTAGTCCGCCTCGACGGCAACAACGTTGAGGAAGGCCGCCGCATCCTGGCCGAGGCCAACCACCCGCTGGTTACCCTGGCCGCCACCATGGACGAGGGCGCCGACAAGGCCGCCGAGCTCGCCAACGCAGCTAAGTAAAGGGACGCACCATGTCTATCTATCTGAACAAGGACTCCAAGGTCATCGTCCAGGGCATCACCGGCGGCGAGGGCACCAAGCACACCGCCCTGATGCTCAAGGCTGGCACCAACATTGTGGGCGGCGTCAATGCCCGCAAGGCTGGCACCACCGTCCTGCACGGCGATGCTGAAATCAACGTCTATGGCACGGTCAAGGAAGCCATGGCTGAAACCGGCGCCGACGTCTCCATCGTCTTCGTGCCGCCGGCTTTCACCAAGAATGCCGTCGTTGAAGCCATCGAGGCCGGCATCGGCCTGGTGGTTGTCATCACCGAAGGCGTGCCGGTCCAGGATTCCGCCGAGTTCTGGGCACTGGCCCAGTCCACGGTTGACGCCGACGGCAAGCAGGTCACCCGGATCATCGGACCCAACTGCCCCGGCATCATCACCCCGGGCGAAGCCCTGGTAGGCATCACCCCGAACAACATCACGGGCAAGGGCCCCATCGGACTGGTTTCCAAGTCCGGTACCCTGACCTACCAGATGATGTACGAACTGCGTGATCTCGGCTTCTCCACCGCCATCGGCATCGGCGGCGACCCCGTCATCGGCACCACGCACATCGACGCCCTGGCTGCGTTCGAAGCTGATCCCGAGACCAAGGCGATCGTCATGATCGGCGAAATCGGTGGCGACGCTGAAGAGCGCGCTGCGGAGTTCATCAAGGCCAACGTCACCAAGCCGGTTGTCGGCTACGTGGCCGGCTTCACCGCTCCCGAAGGCAAGACCATGGGCCACGCCGGCGCGATCGTCTCCGGTTCCGCTGGAACCGCCCAGGCCAAGAAGGAAGCCCTCGAGGCTGCAGGCGTCAAGGTCGGCAAGACGCCGTCCGAGACCGCCACGCTGCTGCGCGAAGTTTTCGCAGCCCTCTAAGCACTTTCTATAGCAACGCGGGCTCACTCCCGGCGCTTTCCCACTGCTGGGTTGGGCCGAAAGTGACCCCGCGTTGCTATTTAAGTACGACGACGGATGGTCACCTTCCAAGGGAAGGTGACCATCCGCCGTCGTACTTTTGCGTCCTAGACCTTGGCGCTTGAGAGCAACTCATCGAGCCGCTCATAGCCTTCAGTCATGCCGCCCTCCATTCCTGACTGCGCCATGCCGTCCCGCGCTTCCAGGCTGGGATAGACCGAGTGGCCGCGGAGCCTGCACCTGCCGTTGCCGAGGTCCTCGAAGGTCATGTATTCCAGGCTCACGACGTCCGGGTAGCCGCCGAATTCGAACGTCTGCAGGGCGAACTCGTTCTCCCGAACGGTGTGGAACACCCCCGTGAACTCGTAAGCCACGCCGTCGTGCCCGGTGTGGATGTACCGGTAGCTCCCGCCGCTGCGGAAATCGTAGTGGTCCATCTCCATCTTCAGCCCGCGCGGGCCCAGCCACTGGGAGATCAGGTCCGGTTCCTTGTGGGCGCGGAAGACATCCGCCACGGGGAAGTCGAACTCACGCTCGTAGTCAATGAAGGGGAGGCCTTCAGGGACCGAAAGCTTCAGGGAATTGGTCATTGTACTTCCTTTGCCTTGGCGCCGCTTTGCCCGGCGCTGGATTGAAGCACGGCCTCCAGGCTGCGGAACTGCCCCTCGCGGACCAGCCGGTACTGGTCGATCCACGCTGTGAGCGCCTCAAGCCGTGCGGGATTCAGGTGGACGGGCCGGCGCTGGGCTTCCCGTGTTCGGGTAACGAGCCCTGCCTGCTCAAGGACCTGGATGTGCTTCGAGACCGCCTGTTTGGTGATCGCGAAGGGTTCCGCCAATTCGTTGACTGTGGCCTGCCCCCGGCTGAGCCGGGCGATGATCCGGCGCCGCACGGGATCGGCCAGGGCCATAAAGGCCGAGTCCAGGGTGCCGTCGTCGGGGTTCATGTGCTGCGGGCCTTTCTACTCCATCAACCTTCCATAATCAATTAATTCATTGATCAACATGTTGATTGAATAAGAATATTCCCGCCAGACGTTCCCGGTCAAGGAGTTTTTGTCCAGATAATGGCCTGTTCCACGTGGCTTGCGCACATTATCTGGACAAAAATTCGAGGGTGGGTGGTGCCCGGTCGATCGCGTGAAGCCGCGGACCTGCCTCCCGGCTGTCAAAGCCGGTCTGACTAGGCTGGGGGGATGAATAACCGATACCTGGTGTCCCGTGAGCGATTCATCCCCGCGGCACCGGCAGAGATCTTTGACGTGCTGGCCACGCCGGCGCTGCACAGCGTGATCGACGGCTCCGGCACCGTCAAAGGTGCCCAGCCGCGCGGCCCGGAGCGGCTGGACCTCGGGGCCCGGTTCGGCATGGAGATGAACATGGCCGTGGACTACAAGATCCTGAACACTGTCTGCGAGTTTGAGGAGGGCCGGCGCATCGCGTGGCGCCATTTCTACGGCCACGTCTGGCGGTACATCCTGGAACCCGCCACCGACGGCGCCGGCAACGCCGGGACGAAGGTCACCGAACAGTGGGATGCCAGGGCAGTCCGGGGCAAGTTCTTCCTCCGGCTGGCAGGCTACCTGCGCCGCCACCCGGCCAGCATCGAGGAGACCCTGCTCAGGCTGGACCGGCACCTGACGGGCGCCGACGGAACAGCACGCTAGGTCCGGGGGCATGAACCCTTCCGGCGGCCTGGCCCCCAGCCCGCGCACCCTTGAAGTCGAAAGCCTTGACAGCTTCGACCGGCTCATTGCGGCAGGGGCCGTGGCCATGCGTGGCTGGCACGCCCAGTCCCTCGACCTGCGCGGCCGGAAGGCCGCCCTGGAGGCACTGGCCGTGGAGGGCGCCATTTTCCTCGGCTGCACCTTCGACCCCGGAGTGGAGGACGGGCTCCGGCACCGCGGCGCACTGATCTTCCCCAGGCTGGCCGGTGTGCCGTTCGATCCGTACCGGGCCCGGCTGTACACACCGCAGGAACTTTACGCGGGGCTGGAATCGGCGCCTTATGAGGACCTTCCGGATGCCTGCATCTATCAATGGAGCATCCGCGCCGGCCAGCGGCACCGGCTGGACGCCACCCTTGCCTCTGCGCTTCACGACCATGCCATCGGTGACGCCCTTGATGAGTTCAGGAACTCAGACCTCTGCGCAGGCCGGACCGCCGTGGGGGTCATGGGCGGACACGCGGCTCAACGGGGCACCGAGGAATTCGCGCAGGCCGCCCTTCTGGGCCGGCTCCTCGCCCAATCCGGACGGCTGGTGGCCACAGGCGGTGGCCCCGGCGCCATGGAAGCCGCCAACCTGGGCGCCTACCTCAGCCACACCCCGGACAGTGACTTCGACCAGGCGCTCGCAGCCCTGCAGTCCGTCCCGGGGTTCCGGCCCTCAGTGTCCGCGTGGGCACGCGAGGCGGCCGCCGTCGTCGAACGCCATCCGGACGGGACGCCGTCGCTGGGAATCCCGACGTGGTTCTACGGACATGAGCCGCCCAACTATTTCGCCACCCACATTGCCAAGTACTTCGCCAACGCCATCCGAGAAGCGATCCTGCTGGAACTCTGCGACGGCGGCATCATCTTCCTGCCGGGAGCGGCGGGCACGGTGCAGGAAATCTTCCAGGACGCGTGCGAGAACTACTACGGCGCCCGTGAAGCGGTCACACCGATGGTGCTGGTGGGCAGGCGGCACTGGGAAGAAGAACTGCCAGCGTGGCCCATGCTCCAGAAACTTGCGGCAGGGCGGGCCATGGCGGACCGGATTTTCCTGGTGGACAGCGTGGCCGAAGCACTCGCGGTGCTTGACAGGGCAGGGACGGGCGGATGAGCGCCCGTTAGCCCACCACGGTGCCGAAGGCGAGGCCCAGTACGTAGGTCACGGCGGCGGCGGCCAGGCCGATGGCCAACTGGCGCAGGCCGCGGGTAAGGGGCGACGTCCCGGAGAGCAGGCCAACGATTCCGCCGGTCACCAGCAGGGCCAGTCCCACGAGCACGCCGGCGATCACCAGGGCGGCAACTCCGGTCAGGCCGAACAGGAAGGGCAGGATGGGGATCACAGCGCCGGAGGCAAAGAAGCAGAAACTGGACAGCGCCGCACCCCATGCAGTGCCCACTGCTTCGTGCTGGTCTTCCGGCTCCGGCAGTTCGGGCCGGAGGGACAGGCTGGGATCGCAGTCGCAGCCGAGCAGGCCCATGCGTTCGGCCACGCGGTGCTCGGCGGCTTCGTGGGTCATCCCGCGCGCCAGGTAGACGAGCAGGAGTTCGTTGTGTTCGATGTCCAGTTTCGGCGCCACGGCGAGGGTGATCTGGGTGGGCTTGGTGGCCGCCAGCAGTTCACGCTGGGAGCGCACGGAAACAAACTCGCCCGCGGCCATGGACATAGCACCGGCCAGGAGGCCCGCCACGCCGCTGAGGAGCACCACGCTGCTGGCCACGCCGGAGGCGGCCATGCCCATCACCAGTGACAGGTTGCTGACCAGGCCGTCGTTGGCGCCGAAGACAGCCGCCCGGAAGGTGCCAGCCAGGCGGTTGCGGCCACGGGTTGCCAGGCCACGGACCACTTCCTCGTGGATCTGTTCGTCCGCGGCCATGGCGTCGGTGGCGTTGGGATCCATGGCGTAGGGGGAGCGGCCTTCGGCGCGCTGGGCCAGGGCCAGGACAAAGACGGAACCGAAATGGCGGGCGAGGAAACCCAGGAACTGGCTGCGGAGCGACGCGGGCCGGGACTTTTGTGCCTGTTCACCGAGGAGCTTGAGCCAGTGGGCCTCGTGCCGTCCTTCGGCTTCGGCAAGGGCCAGCAGGATCTCGCGTTCTTCGCCTTCGCGGTTTTGCGCGAGATGCCGGTAGACGGCGGCCTCTGCGCGCTCGTCCGCCAAGTACTGGCGCCACCTGCGAATGTCGGCCGGTGTGGGCTGGGCGCGGAGGCATGTTTCCGCGGGCTGGGCTTGGCTTGAATTGGCGTGCGGCGACACGGGGGCTCCTGTGCTGGATGGGGCATGGTTCGGCCCCATTGCACAGCCAGCCTACCGCGTATTTCCGTGGATTTTCGGCTGGCAGGCCTCACTGCATAGTTTCGGTTTCCCTTAAATCCATCCACTTCGGCCATGCCCCCGGGCCGCTGCACTGGCCCTTGACCGGGCTGCCGGGCGGTGCTCTGATGAAGGAGTGGAGCGCGCCCGCGCCCACCGAAAAGAGCACGTCAGGCGATCAAACGGAGGTTGGATCATGAATACCACCGGACAGCACCCGGACATGCCGCACCTCGATGCCGTTGAATCGGATCCGGCGTACGACTACGCCGACGATGTCCCCGCTAGCGAGGACAACTGGGACGCAGAGGACGAATTCCTGGACGGCGAAGAGGCCGTTGTCCCGACGACCCCGGTGGAAGCCGATGCCGAGGAGCGCGTGGTTCCCGTGGACGATGACGAATTCCGCGAAACCGAGTAGAAACGGACGACGGCGGCGCTTCCGGTTCCGGGAAAGCGAACGGAAGTGCCGCCGTCGTGCTCTGCCCTTCGGTGATCCTTGCTGACGATCGCGAGTGACGTATGAGGCAAGGATGGACGCGCCATCTTGTTGTTGAAGGGCGTCCCGCGGCTTCGCGCTTGCTGCTGGCTATTAGGATTGCCCCAGAGATGGGGCCGGACCGCCGGCCATGAAAGGTCCGCACATGAAGGCACTGCCAGTAGAGCCGAGCAACATTCCGGTTGCCATCGGGTCCAGAATCCGTGCCGCCCGGCAGTCACAGCGGCTGACCATCGAACAGGTGGCCGATGCGACCGGCCTGACCAAGGGTTTCCTGAGCCGTGTGGAGCGGGACCTCACGTCGCCGTCGGTCGCCTCGCTGGTGACCCTGTGCCAGGTTCTGTCCATCTCCATCGGTGACCTGTTTGCTGCCCCCGAAACACACCTGACCAAGCGGAATGACGGACCCCGGATCTCGCTGGGGGGCGAAGGCATTGTGGAGCGGCTGCTGACCGCGCGTTCCGAGCGCCGCATCCAGATCATCCAAGCCGTCATTGAGCCCCACGGCCGGGGCGAGGCCGAGCTTTACGCTGTGGACTGCGACGTGGATGTGCTCCATGTGATCAAGGGCCGCATCCGGTTGATCCTGACCAATGAGGAATACGAACTCGGTACCGGCGACACCGTGACCTTCCCCGGACGGGAACCCCATACGTGGGTCAATCCCACTGACGAACCCGTCGAGGTTCTCTGGGTCCTCGTCCCGGCCGCGAGCCGGTAGCACTGCTGTCCACGTGAACTGTTGAGTACATATTGTAAACATCTGGTGCGCATAAGGAAACTTGAGGCTATGATGGCTGTCACAACTGCGGATCAATCCTCGAAGGAGAGGCTCACTGTGAGAGAGCTGCGCATCGAAGCCAACGGCAACCTTGGCCCCATTGATTCTGCTCGCATCCCGCGCTACGCGGGAGCCGCCACTTATGCCCGCCTGCCGCGCCTGGACCAGGTGGCCAAGGCTGACGTAACCGTGGTGGGCGTGCCCTTCGATTCCGGCGTTTCGTACCGGCCCGGCGCCCGGTTCGGCGCCAACCATGTCCGGGAAGCCAGCCGCCTGCTGCGGCCCTACAACCCGGCCTGGGACGTCAGCCCGTTCGAGAACGTGCAGGTGGCGGACGCCGGCGACATGGCGGTGAACCCGTTCAACATCAACGAAGCCATCGAAACCATCCAGCAGAACGCCCTGGACCTCACTGCTGCCGGCAGCAAAATGGTGACCCTCGGTGGTGACCACACCATCGCACTGCCGCTGCTGCGCGCGGCAGCCGAACGCGCCGGCGGCCCCGTCGCGATGCTGCACTTCGATGCCCACCTGGACACCTGGGACACGTACTTCGGCGCCGAATACACGCACGGCACCCCGTTCCGCCGCGCCGTGGAGGAGGGCATCCTGGACACCGAAGCGATCAGCCACATCGGCACCCGCGGTCCGCTCTATGGCAAGAAGGATCTCGACGACGACCATCGCTTCGGGTTCGGCATTGTCACCTCCGCCGACGTCTACTACCAGGGCGTGCTGGAAACGGTGGCCAAGGTCCGCGACCGGATCGGCAACCGCCCGCTGTACATCTCCGTGGACATCGACGTCCTGGACCCCGCCCATGCGCCCGGCACCGGAACCCCTGAAGCCGGCGGCATCACCAGCCGCGAACTCCTGGAGATTATCCGCCGCCTCCGCGGCATGAACCTCGTGGGCGCGGACGTCGTCGAAGTTGCCCCCGCCTACGACCACGCCGAAATCACCGGCGTGGCAGCCAGCCACCTGGCCTATGAACTGGTCACCCTGATGGCGGACAATGCTGTTGAAGGCGACCGCCTCGGGGCAGCCACCGGCTACGCAGCCCAGGCGCTCGGCCAGGAAGTCCGCCAGCCGGCCGGTTTCGCCGCCGGAATCAAGGAGCAGGCAAGATGATCGATTTCGATCCTGGCGCAGCAGTTGCCACTGCAGGGGACGCCAAGCGGACCAGCCAGCGTAACGGGGGGGACCTCGTCGTCGAGACGCTTGAAGCACTCGGCGCCAAGACTGTCTTCGGCATTCCTGGCCAGCACGCACTGGGCCTTTTTGACGCCATGGGCCGCGGCAACCTGCGCTTTGTCTCGTCGCGGGTGGAGAACAACTCAGCCTTCGCCGCGGACGGGTATTCCCGCGCCACCGGGGAAGTGGGAGTGCTGTTCCTGTCCACCGGGCCGGGCGCGCTGACGTCCCTGGCCGGCCTGCAGGAGGCCTACGCAACGGGGGTGCCCATGGTGGTGGTGGCCAGCCAGATCCCCCTCGAAGGGCTCGGCGCCCGCCGCAAGGGCATGCTGCACCAGCTCGATGACCAGAAGGCCTCGGCCGCAAACGTCACCAAGAGCCAGCGCCTGATCCAGCACGCCTCCGGCATCCCGTCGGCCATCCAGGACGCCTGGACCGAGGCGATCTCCTCGCCGCAGGGTCCCGTGTGGCTGGAAATCCCGCAGAACGTGCTGCTGGATCCCATCATGGTCCCCCCGGTGGAGGATGCGCTCGCCGAGGCTGCAGACAATCCGCCGCGGGTGGAGCTGGTCCGCGAAGCCGTGAAATGGCTGTCGACGGCGGAGCGTCCAGCCATCATCGCCGGCGGCGGTACGCGCCGGGGCCGGGCCGAGAAGTCGCTGCTCTCGATTGCCGAAAAGCTGCGGGCGCCGGTCATCTGCACGCCGGGCGGCAACGGAGCGTTTCCCTGGAACCATGAGCTGTCGCTGCAGTCCTGGATCGAGGACCGCTTCATGACGGACGTGCTGGAAGATGCCGATGTCCTGATTGTGATCGGCTCGTCCCTGGGCGAAGTCACCTCCAATTACTTCACCTTCGAACCGCGCGGCCGGATCATCCAGATTGATGCCGAACCGCGTGTGCTTGAATCAAACCGCCCAGGCCTGGGCATCCGCGCCGACGCCGGCCAGGCGCTCGCCGCCCTCGACGAAGCGCTGGTGGTTGAACCCGAAACCCAGCCCAACTGGCACGGCACCACCCCCGAAGCGGTGGTCAAGGAGTCCCTTGCCAGGGTGGGCGCCCGGCTGGAATCGCAGGACCTGGCCAAGGAACTGAAGTTCATGGCCGACATCCGCGAAGCCGTTCCGGCGGACATGCAGACCTTCTGGGACATGACCATCTCGGCGTACTGGGGCTGGAGCTGCTGGGATGCGCGCCAGGGCCAGTTCCACTCCGCCCAGGGCGCCGGCGGCCTGGGCTACGGTTTCCCGGCAGCCATCGGCGGCGCCGTGGGGCTGGAAATGCTGGGCAGGCCCGCTAGTTCGTCGCGGGTACTCGCGGTATCAGGGGACGGTTCGTCCATGTACTCCATCTCCGAACTCGCCACCGCCAAGCAGCACAACATCCCGGTCACCTGGCTGATCGTGGACGACGGCGGCTACGGCATCCTGCGCGAATACATGGTAGGCGCGTTCGGCAAGGCCACGGCCACCGAGCTCGCCCGGCCGGACTTCGTCAAGCTCGCGGAAGCGTTCGGCGTGCCGGCCACGCGCGTGGCCCCCGAAGATGTGGGGGACGCGCTCAGGGCTGGTTTCGCCGCCGACGGACCCAACGTCGTCGTCGTCGAAACCCTGCTCAAGATGTTCGGCCCTACCCACCTGGGCGACTAAACCACCTGGACAGCAAAAAAAATCCGCTCCGCGGCAGCGCAGAACAACTCCTGAGGCCCCCTTTCCGTAAGGATCGGGGGCCTCACTTGCCTCCTTAGTTTCCCTAAGCAACCATTTAAGATATAGTTGCTTCAGGCAACAACTGAGGAGATTCCCATCATGGCACTTGCGCCGGACACCGCTGCGGACCTGGTCTACCGCATCTTTGACCTCCAGAGGGTGGTCCGCTGCGTTGCCGCGGCGAGCTTCCGCGGACAGGACACCGGGGTAGCGCTGCAGGGGGTACTCAGGTATGTGGGGGAGGGGGAATCCCGCGCTACGCACCTCGCGGAGCGGCTCGGGGTCGGCGCCCCCGTCCTCAGCCGCCACATAGCGGACCTTGAAGAGCAGGGCTATGTCATCCGGCGGCAGGATCCCAAGGACGGCCGGGCCCAATTGGTTGCCTTGTCACCTGCGGGCGTGGAGAAGCTGCGCCAGATCGAAGAGGACCGCACGGAAACCCTGCAGCACTATCTCAGCGACTGGAGCCAGGAAGACGCCGCAGACGCAGCACGGAGCCTGGGCAAACTTTCCGATTCCCTCAAACAATCAGCCCGGGCAGCGACGGCCGGACCCATCATCACCGCGAACCTTTAGGAGCACTGATATGTCCAGCCAGCCAACCGCCGCACCACCCGTGGCAATGACCCACCGCCAGATCATGGAAGCCCTCACCGGACTCCTGGCGGCGTTTTTTACCGCCATCCTGAGCAGTACCATCGTGGCCAACGCGCTGCCCACCATCATGTCCGATCTGCACGGCACCCAGACGGACTTCGCCTGGGTGATCACGGCCGCTTTGCTGGCCAACGCCGTCACCACACCCATCTGGGGCAAACTGTCTGATCTCTTCAACAAGAAGCTCCTGGTCCAGTTGAGCATTGTCATCTTCGTGGCCGGTTCGGTGATGGCCGGGCTTTCCGAGACCATCCCACTGCTGCTCACTGCCCGCGTGATCCAGGGTGTCGCCATGGGTGGGCTCACCGCGTTGGCACAGTCCATCATCGGCACCATGATCCCGCCCCGCGACCGCGGCAAATACTCCGGCTACATGGGAGCCGTGATGGCTGTTGGCACTGCCGGCGGACCTCTGCTCGGCGGATTCATTGTGGACAGCCCGCTGGGCTGGCGCTGGACGTTCTTCGTCTGCGTGCCGCTCGCCGTCGTCGCGCTGATCCTGCTCCAGGTCACCCTCAAGATCCAGCACATCAAACGCCCTGCCAAGATCGACTGGCTCGGCTCCATCCTGCTGACCTCCGGCGTCAGCCTCCTGCTGATCTGGGTTTCGTTCGCTGGCAACCCCGCCTACTACGACTGGGTCTCCTGGCAATCGGCCGCCATGGTGGGCGGCGGCGTTGTGCTGCTGGCCCTCCTGGTACTGGTTGAATCCAAAGTAGAGCAGCCCATCATCCCGCTGAAGATCATCTCCGAACGCACCACCGCGCTGGCCATCCTCGCCTCCGTTGCAGTGGGCATCGCGATGTTCGGCTCCACCACTTTCCTGGGCCAGTACTTCCAGGTGGCCCGCGGCGCCACCCCCACCGAGGCAGGGCTCCTCACCCTGCCGATGATTGCCGGCAACCTGACCGGCTCCGTAGTTTCGGGGCTCCTGATCAGCCGCACCGGCAAATGGAAGGGCTACCTGATCGGTGGTTCCATCCTGCTGATCGGCGGGTTGGGCCTTGCAGGAACCATGGACCACACCACCGAACTGTGGCAGGCCGGGATCTTCACGGCCATCCTGGGCCTGGGACTGGGCATGTTGATGCAGAACCTGGTGCTGGCTGTCCAGAATACGGTCCGCGCCTCGGACATCGGAACGGCCAGCGCGTCTGTGGCCTTCTTCCGGTCGGTTGGCGGGGCGATCGGCGTCGCCGTTCTCGGCGCTGTGCTCAGCAGCCGGGTCACCGAACTCGCGACGCAGGGTCTGGCGGCGGCCGGCATCCCGGTGTCGGGCGGCGCTGGCGGGGCCAGCATGGACCTCGTCGACATGCCGGCACCGGTCCGCGAAATCATGCGCGCCGCCTACGGTGATGCCACCGCCGAGATCTTCCTGATCTCCGCCGGCGTGGCAGTGGTGGCACTGCTTTCGGTCCTGTTCATCAAGGAACGCCCGCTGCGGAGCACGGTGGACATCCAGCCGGAGGTCCAGCCGGACAGCCAATCGGAAGTCCAGCCGGACGCAAACGCAGAACGTACGACGCCGGAACTTACCTCCGTGAACCGCTGACCTGGGCGGCAACCACCTGAGCGGCAACTCCCGAGTGCTGACCCCCTCGGCTGCTTGAGGCCCTGCAAACAGGGCCTCAAGCAGCCGTTAAGGGAGATGCGCGGGGCAAAGACGGCCCAGTACTCCGGTGGGATGATTTTTCCCGCAGATGTTTCGCCCGGGCAACGGATTTTGTAGAGTAGACAGGCTAAGAAATGTCAGCCTCTGCTGCTACTACTTATCCCACCATTTCGCGCTCTTTCCCTAAAGGATCCGTGGGCATGCTTCTCACCCTCATACGGCGCTACTCCAAGCCGTATACGCCGTACATCGTGGCCGTCATTGTTTTCCAGCTGGCGTCCACCATCGCAGCTCTTTACCTGCCCAGCCTTAACGCCCAGATCATCGATGAAGGTGTTTCCCGCGGAGACACGGACTTCATCTGGCGCACCGGCTCCGTGATGCTCCTGGTAGCTATTGGGCAGGTGGGCGCCGCCATCGCCGGCGTCTACTACGGTTCCAAAACGGCCATGGCTGTGGGCCGCGACCTCCGGCGCGGGGTGTTCCGCAAGGTCACCAGTTTCTCCGCCAGGGACGTCAACATTTTCGGTGCTCCCACGCTCATCACCCGCGGCACAAACGATGTGCAGCAGGTCCAGATGCTGGTGCTGATGGGCCTCAACTTTATGGTGGCCACCCCCATCATGTGCATTGGCGGCATCATCATGGCGCTGCGCGAGGACCTCAACCTGTCGTGGCTGGTCTGGGTCTCCGTGCCCGTGCTGATCCTGGTGGTGGGCTACCTGGTGGTCCGGCTGATGCCCCTCTTCCGCACCATGCAGAAGAAGATTGACCGCATCAACGCCGTGCTGCGCGAGCAGATCATCGGCATCAGGGTGGTGCGCGCCTTCGTCCGCGAACCCTTTGAGACCGACCGTTTTGGTGTTGCCAACAAGGACCTGACTGATGTTTCCCTGAAGATCGGGGCCCTGTTTGTCCTGATGTTCCCTGCGATCGGCATGATCCTGCACATCTCCACGGCCGCAGTCCTGTGGTTCGGCGGCCAGCGCGTGGATTCGGGCGAGATGCAGGTAGGGGCCCTGACTGCCTTCCTGCAGTACCTGCTGCAGATCCTGATGGCGGTCATGATGGGCACATTCATGGCCATGATGATCCCGCGCGCCTCAGTCTGCGCGGACCGCATCGGTGAAGTGCTCGACGTCGAACCCTCCATCCACGATCCCGAACATCCCGAAACGCCGGCCACGCTGGCCGGTGTGGTGGAGTACCGGAACGTCACCTTTGCCTACCCCGGTGCCGAATCACCGGTGCTGAGCAACATCAGCTTCACCGCCAGGCCGGGCGAGACGGTGGCCATCATCGGCTCCACCGGCGCAGGCAAGACGTCGCTGCTGTCCCTGCTGCCCCGCCTCTACGACATCGCCGAGGGCGAGGTGCTGCTGGACGGCGTCTCCGTCAGCAACCTGGACCGGGCCGAGATCACCAAACGCGTGGCCCTGGTCCCGCAGCGGCCGTACCTTTTCTCCGGCACCATCGAGCACAACCTGCGCTTCGGCAAGACCGGAGCCACGGATGAGGAACTCTGGGACGCGCTGCACATCGCCCAGGGCGAAGACTTTGTCCGCGAGAAGAAAAACGGCCTGAACTCCCGCATCGCACAGGGCGGCACCAACGTCTCCGGCGGCCAGAGACAGCGGCTCTGCATCGCCCGCGCCCTGGTCACCAAACCCAAGGTGTACCTCTTCGACGATTCGTTCTCGGCACTGGATGTGGCCACGGACGCCAGGCTCCGCGCCGCGCTGAAGCGGACCACCGCAGACGCCACCGTGATCATCGTGGCCCAGCGAATCTCCACCATCACCGAGGCGGACCAGATCCTGGTGCTGGACAACGGCCGGATTGTTGACCGCGGAACGCATGAGGAACTCCTGGAAACATCCCCCACCTACCAGGAAATTGTTGAATCCCAGCTGAGCGTGGAGGAAATGGCATGAGTGCCGCCAAGAATGTCTCAACGGGCACTGCCCCCGAAACTACCGGGACTACCGAGACAACTGCCACCGCAACAGGCACCGCAACCCCCGAGGAACTCCTGGAGGAGGACGAATCGTTCGAGGAGGAATACAAGCCCTCCGAGGCCGACGGTGACATGTTCGGCGGCGTGCCCGCCAAGAAAGCCGAACACTTCTGGCCGTCCGCCAAGCGACTGCTGGGCCTGTTGAAGCCCGAAGCCGCCGGCATCTACGCCGTGGTGGCCCTGGTGGTGGTCTCCGTGGTCCTGAACGTCATCGCGCCCAAGATCCTGGGCCAGGCCATGGACTTGATCTTCGGCGGGGTAGTGGGTAAGCAGCTCCCCGCAGGCGCAAGCAAGGAACAGTTCGTTGAGGGGCTGCGCCAGCAGGGGCAGGACAACTTCGCGGACATGGTGTCGCGGATGGAGCTTGTTCCCGGCACGGGCATTAACTTCCAGAGACTCTCGGTGCTGATTGCCATCGTGCTGCTGATGTACTTCGTGGCCAACATCTTCCTGTGGCTGCAGGGCTACGTGCTGAACCGCATCGTGATGAAGGTGATCCGCAGGCTCCGCGACGACACAGAAAAGAAGCTGAACCGGCTCCCGCTGAACTACTTCGACACCCGCCAGCGCGGCGACGTCCTCTCCCGGGTGACGAACGACGTCGACAACGTCCAGCAGGCCCTGCAGCAGGCCTTCGCGCAGCTGATCAGCTCCCTCCTGACCGTCATCGGCATTGTCATCATGATGTTCATCGTCTCCTGGCAGCTCGCGCTTATCGCCCTGATTGCGCTTCCTCTTTCCGGTGTGGCCGCCGGCATCATCGGCTCCCGCAGCCAGAAGCTCTTTGCCGCCCAGTGGAAAAACACCGGCGCACTCAACGGCCAGATTGAGGAATCCTTCTCCGGCCACGACCTGGTGCGAGTCTTCGGCCGTGACGCCGACATGCTGGAACGATTCGAAGAACGCAACGAGGCCCTGTACAAGGCCAGCTTCGGCGCCCAGTTTGTTTCGGGCATGATCTTTCCGGTCATGCAGTTCGTCTCCTACCTCAGCTACGTGGGTATCGCAGTGCTGGGCGGCCTCCGGGTGGCCTCGGGCTCGATGTCGCTCGGCGACGCCACCGCGTTCATCCAGTACTCACGCGAGTTCACGCAGCCGCTGGGGCAGATGGCCGGCATGGCCAATATGCTGCAGTCCGGCGTTGCCTCCTCCGAGCGCGTCTTCGAGTTCCTCGACGCCGACGAGCAGGACCCCGAGACCGCCACCGATCACCTGCCGGCCCAGACCGACGGGCACGTGGAGTTCCAAAACGTCACCTTCAGCTACACCGAAGACAAAAGGCTGATCGAAAATCTGTCCTTCACGGCCGAGCCCGGGCACACCGTGGCGATCGTCGGTCCCACGGGTGCCGGCAAGACCACCCTGGTCAACCTGGTAATGCGTTTCTACGAGCTTAATTCAGGGTCCATCACCCTGGACGGTGTGGACGTCACCAAGCTGAGCCGCTCCGAGCTGAGGTCCAAAGTGGGCATGGTGCTCCAGGACGCCTGGCTGTTCGGTGGTTCCATTTACGACAACATCCGGTACGGGAACCTGGACGCCACGGAAGAGCAGGTCTTGGCGGCGGCGAAGGCCACATTCGTGGACCGCTTTGTGCGCGCACTGCCGGATGGCTACGAGACAGTGATCGATGAGGAGGGCAACAACGTCAGCGCTGGTGAAAAGCAGCTCATCACCATCGCCCGCGCGTTTGTGGCCAACCCGTCACTGCTCATCCTGGATGAGGCCACCAGCTCCGTGGATACGCGCACGGAGCTGCTGGTCCAGAAGGCCATGGCGGCGCTGCGGACGGACCGCACAAGCTTTGTGATCGCCCACCGGCTTTCCACCATCCGGGACGCCGACACCATCCTGGTAATGGAGGACGGCCAGATCGTGGAGCAGGGCAACCACAAGACATTGCTGGCCGCCGAAGGTGCGTATTACCGGCTGTACATGTCCCAGTTCGCAGGTTCCGACGTGGGGGAAACCGTTGTGGACGATTCGACGGCGGTACACAGCTGAGCGCGCAGGGCGCCGGGGCCGACGGCCACGGCACAGCAGCAGTTCCCCTGACCGCAGGCAGTCAGAGCAACTCCGAGCCCCGGCGCATCGAGGTTCTGGTCCCGATGCGTTGGGGGGACATGGACGCCTACGGGCACATCAACAACGTCCAGATTGTCCGGATGCTGGAGGAGGCGCGGATCGCGGCGTTCGGGCCGCCACGGGGCACCGGCCTGCCCGGGATCGAACCTGAAGTGGCCCTCTTCAACGCGGTGCCCGAGGGAACCCTGGCGCTGGTGGTGGACCACAAGATCCGCTACGTGAAGACCCTCGAATACCGCAACGTCCCGGCCGTGGTCCAGGTCTGGATCGGTGCAGTGAAGGGCGCCAGCTTCGACATTCACTATGTGGTGCAGGACCCGGTCACCCGGGAGGACTGCGTGCGCGCCAGCAGCCATTTGGCGTTTGTGGACGAGGCGTCCGGGCGTATTCTGCGCCTGACCCCGGAGCAAAAGGGGCGGATGGCGCCTTTCACCTTTTGAGCTGGGTAGATTTCCCCCACACCAACACCCTGCACACATACCCTGAATCCGTTGCGCGGGCAGGGCGCACACCGGAGACTGGGACTGACGACTAAGGAGCTTAAGCATGCCCAAGAAAACCAAAAAGACCTGGAAGGAAATGTCACCGGCGGCACGGGCAAGTTTCGTGGCCATCGGAATCGCGCAGGGATCGCTGATGCTGGCCGCCCAGCGGGACATCAGCAAGCGCCCGGCGGACCAGATCAACGGGCCAAAGGCGGCCTGGCGGATGGCCGCGCTGATCAATTTCATCGGACCCATCGGCTACTTCGTTCTGGGGCGCAAGCGGCCTGAAGCCATGACATAGGGCTTCACGGCCGCCTCCCCGCGTGCTGGGACCGTGGAGCACTAGCTCAGCTTGAGCCTGTAAATTTGAAGCCATGACCCCTGCCCCGAAGACTGCAATGCACCGCGCCCTCGGAGTCTCGAAGGAGATCGAGGACGCGGCATGGTTTGTGCTGGGACCGGGTCTGCAGGGTAAGCCCTCGGCCCTGGACAGCCGCACCCTGACCTGGACGGCGGAGGCCGCAGCCGAGCTGCTGGAGCGCCTGGAGCGGGGAGTGGCGGACGCCAAGGCTCCCATGATGACTAACCTCCGGCAGAACCTCGAGGATGCGTCGCGCGAAGCTAAACAGCTCGCAGTCGAACTGCTCTTCCTGCAGTCGCTGCCTCTGGCCCACGAGGTCAAGTCGCTCAAGGTCAAGCGTGCCCGCGTGGCTGAAGCCGCGTCCTGGTTGGAGCCTGAACTGGGACTGCCCGAGGAACTCTACAAGGGCATGACGGACCACGGCGTGATCAGGGACCGCACCGCCGAATTCAACTGGACCATCTGGGACCACCTCAAATGGCTCTGCCGGTTTGTGCAGCATGTGGACCAGCAGATTCCGGCCGCAATCACCAAGGCACTGAAGGACCCGCTGAAGTTCCACGAGCTGGCCATAGGCACCCCGGACGACCAGCCTGCCATCCGCCGCAGCATCGAGTACCTCGCCTGGCCCAGCTACTTCGAACCGGTGGTGGCCGACGTCGAACGCCGCGAAATCCGTGACGCGTTTGCTTCCCTGGTGGGCGGCGCCAACGGGGATTCGGACGAGGACATCACTGCGGACATCCAGCGGATCCGCCAGCACCTGGACGAACAGGCCGGCCAGCGCATCGACTGGTACGCCCGCCAGCTGGTCAGCCAGTGGCGCAAAGTCGGGGACCCCGGCCGTCGGGCCTGGCTGCCGCGGACCCACAGCGACAACGCCGAGCTCCTCACCGCGTGGCAGGACGAGGGAAAGGTGACGCTCGACGTGGAACATCTCCGCCACCTCGAGCCAGGCGTGACTGCCGGGCTGGTGCAGCACGCGGTGGACGAGGACTACAAACACCTGGGCTATGTGGAGCGGGAGGACACCAAGACCGCGGTCTTCGCCTTCCTGACGGTCATGAAGCCGGGTGACCTTGTCCTGTACCAGAACTCGGGCACGGTGCGGCTGGGCGTGATTCTGGGCGAGCCAGAGCACAACGAGGACAACCGGCAAATGCGGCGCAAGGTTCGCTGGCTCGACGACGAGGGCCACGCCACGGCCGACCTGCCCCGTCACGTCCAGCGCCAGCTGGCCACGGCCGGGATCATCGTGGATGTCACCAAAGTGGTGCAGGCGCTCCAGGCGCTCGTCCCGGGCGAGGCGGAACCGGACGACGACGACCCCGCCACGGCCGCCGTCGAAGTCGTCCCTGTGCCGGAGGGCTTCCGCCCGCTGAGCCGCGGCTTCGCGGATTCGCTGCACATGGACCTCGAACCGCTGCAGGAGATCGCGGAACTGTTGGCGGAGAACCGCCAACTGGTTCTCTATGGTCCGCCCGGAACCGGTAAGACGTACCTGGCCAAGCACCTTGCGGCGGAGCTCGCGCAGGACAGTACCGACGAGCGGGTGAAGCTGGTGCAGTTCCACCCGTCGTACGCCTACGAGGACTTTTTCGAAGGCTACCGGCCGGACAAGACGGACGAGGGGCAGGTGTCCTTCAAGCTCGTGGCGGGACCGTTGCGCCGCCTGGCTGAGGAAGCCGCGAAGGCCGGCAACGAAAAGAAGCCCTACTTCCTCATCATCGACGAGATGAACCGCGCCAACCTGGCCAAGGTGTTTGGCGAGCTGTACTTCCTGCTGGAGTACCGCGATGACCGGATCTACCTGCAGTACAGCCCCAACGAGCCGTTCACGCTGCCGGACAACCTGTACATCATCGGCACCATGAACACTGCTGACCGGTCCATCGCCATGATGGATGCCGCCATCCGCCGCCGGTTCGCCTTCATCGAACTGCATCCGCAGACCGAACCTGTGAAGGGCACGCTGCTGCGGTTCCTGCAGGCGCGGCAGCTGGACACCACGCCGGCGTTGCTGCTCGATGCGCTGAACGCCGCCATTGACGAGTGGGACCGGGACCTGATGATCGGCCCGTCGTACTTCATGAAGCCCGCTGCCCAGACACCGGCCGGGCTCCGCCGGATCTGGAAGTACGAGCTCATGCCGCTGCTCGAAGAGCAATACCACGGCCAATTGACGCGGGCGCAACTGGAGGAACGGTTCGGGCTGGAGCCGCTGCTGGGACGCTTTGCTGCCGGCTAAGGGATCGCCGGCTAGGCGGTTCCCGGCTCAGCCGGGATTAGGTGGGCGGCTGGGGGAAGTTGAACCCGCGCCGGCTCAGCAGTTGCCAGCCAAGCACCAGTCAGCCAGGCGCTTGCCAGCGAAGCCCGTGCAGGCGCCGGTGCACGGCGGCCGGGCAAAGGGCACAAAACACCTGGTCCTCGACGAGCTGTCCGGCCGCGTTGTGGACCGGCTCGACGCTGCCAGCGCGGCTTTCCTGAACGCCAGCGGCCTGGCCAAGGCCTCGCCCATGGGCATGGGCCTCTACCGGATCGAGCCCGTGGGCAAAGTGGGGTCAGTCCGCACTGCCACCATGCAGCTGGACGTCCGGCCAAAGGACCGGCTGGGGTTGAGCCGGCTGCTCTTCCTCCTCAGCTACGCCGGCAACCAGGGTTTCCTGCCTGATTCAGTGGCGGCGGCCGAGGACTGCGAACTCTGGAGCGCGCTGGCGGAGTCCCTGGCCCAGTTGGCGGAGCGTGCCCTGGGCCGTGGTGTGCTTCAGGGCTACCGGACCGTGGATGAGTCCCTCCGCACCGTCAAAGGCCGCATCCGGATCTCGGACCAGATTTCCCGCCGCCCCGGCATGCTGGTGCCACTGGAAGTGTCGTACGACGGGTTCACCGAGGACATCGCCGAAAACCGGATCCTGCGCGCGGCGTTGGAGCACATGGGCCAGGTCCCGCGCGTCCGCCCTGAGGTGCTGAGCCGCCTGCGCCAGCTCAAGGGAAAGCTCGACGCCGTCACCCGCCTTCCGGCTGGTGCGCCGCTGCCGCCGTGGACACCGAACAGGATGAACGTCCGCTACCACTCGGTGCTGCGCCTCGCCGGGCTGATCCTACGGAACGCGTCCGCCGAGGCCGGCCACGGCAAGCAGCACACGGCATCGTTCGTGGTGGACATGGCGCAGGTGTTTGGGGACTTCGTGGGCGCGGCGCTCCGAGAGGCCATGGCGGCGTATCCGGGGGAGATGCGGCTCCATTACAACGCGCTCCTCAGCGAGGCCGTTCACGACACCGACAGGCTCTCGGTGCGCCCGGATGCCGTGCACCTGCTGGGCGGACGCCCTGTAGTGGTCTACAACGCCAAATACAAGGCCGCCACGGACCTGGGAGCGTCCCTGACCGCAGACCACTATCAGATGCTCGCCCACTGTACGGCCCTCGGTGTGCCCACCGCCTGGCTCATCTATGCAGGAGCCGGGGAGGTGAAGTTGCGGCGGATACTCAACACAGACATCGACATTGTGGAGTTTCCGCTGGATCTGTCCCTGCCGCCGGCGGACATTCTTGCTGCAGTGGCGGAGCTGGCGCGGCAGTCTTGGGGAGAATTAGTCCGGACGGGCCGCCCGGGAGACTAGACCCCCGGTGATCGAGCCTGTCGAGAACCTACACAGGCACCCGGAACGTAAACGTGGTGCCGTGCCCCAGCTCGCTGTCCACCTGGATGGTGCCGCCGTGGGCGTCCACAATGGCTTTGCTGATTGACAGCCCCAGCCCCACCCCGGGGATGGCAGTCCGGCGCACGCTGCTGGTCCGGAAGAACTTGGCGAACACTTCGGCCTGGTCCTCACTGCTCATGCCCATGCCGGTGTCGCTGACGCGGCAAGCCAAATGGCCGTTTTCCTGCGCCAGGGTCACCACCACACTGCCGCCGTCGGGCGAGTATTTGATGGCGTTCGACACGAGGTTGTCCAGCACCTGCGAGATTCGGGGGCCGTCCACATGGGCGTCCAGCCGGAACGGTGCGTCGGCTTTGAGCACCACGCGGGCGGCGTCGGCCTTGGGTATCGCGGCCGAGACACTGGCGCGCACCAGTTCGGCCACGTCCACGGCGTGCGGCGTGACGATCAGCTGGCCGTTCCTGGTTGCGAGCAGGTCGGAAACGAGGGTGAGGAGCCGTTCTGAATTGCGTCGGATGATATTCAGCGGTTCGAGCTGGTCCTCCCTGGGGTCGTCCTCCAGCAGGATTTCCACATAGCCCAGGATGGATGTCAGGGGTGTCCGGAACTCGTGGGAAACACTGGAGACGAATTCGTCCTTGGCGGCCAGGGCATTCACGAGGTCCGTCACGTCGCCGAAGACAATGACGGATCCCGCGAACTGTCCGTCCGAGTCCGTCATGGCGCGGGCGCTGGTGGTGATGGCCCGCTGTTCTTTTCCGGCGCCCAGCCAGACCAGGTAGTCCGTGAAAGTTTCACCGAGCACAGCCCTGCGCACCGGCCGATCCTGCACAGGGACCAGGGTGGTGCGGTCAGCGGCGAAGACCAGCAGTTGCGACTCGTTCGGATCATCGATGTCCTTGGGGCGGGCCAGTTCATGGTTGGCCCGCTGTTTACGGTTCATCAGGATGTCGTGGCCGGCCGCGTCCACGGCCAGGACGCCCAGGTGAACGGTGTCCAGGACGGAGTTGAGAAGTGCCTCCTGCCGCTGGGCGCAGAGCAGGCTGGCCTGCAGTTGCTCATCCTTCTCCTCCAGGGTCCGCTGCTGGCGCATCATGCTGAGGGTGAGAACGCTGACCGATACTCCGATTCCGAGCATCATCACGGGGATAAGCAGAGATTTGGCCAGACTGGGACCGGACACGTTTCCGTCGATGAACAGGGGGACCCAGATGATTGCCAGCGGCCCGAGGAAAGACAACCATAGCGAGAGCCTTGGGTAGTAGCCTGAGGCGCAGAGCCAGATGACCGGAAAGACCGCCAACAGGCTGAGTCCGGTCAGGCTCTCCTGCCCGCCCTCCCGGCCCACCGCGATGGAAGCAAAGTCCAGCAGCGGGATGGCCAGGAAGCTGGTGTAGGGCAGCCGGTCCCATGGCACCAGATAGCACAGTGCCATGATGGCCATTTGAGAGGCCAGGAAGGCCACAAAGAGCGGATTGTCCATTGTCCCTGGGAAAAACGCCCACATCAGGAACGCTGTAAGTAGCGTGGTGATGAACAGCGGCGCCTGGCTCAGAACTACCCTGTCGGTCAGCCGGTATTCGTCGAACTGCCGTCGAAATAACCGGTGGCGGCCCGATGCCCACGCCTTTGGCTCACTCATGTACGACGGCCAGGAGTGTCAGGGTTGTGAGACGCATACCAACAGAGTATCGGCACCGAGCTATACTTCTCACGTTGTCAAGCTGGCTGAGGGGGCTTGTATGAGTGAAGCACGAGTGGGCCTGGTCATCGAGGATGACCAGGATATCCGTGAGCTGGTCCGCGCGGTCCTGACCCAGGCTGGGTTTGAAGTAAGCGTCGCCGCTAGCGGCGTTGAAGGAGTTTTGGCGGCAAAAACGCTCAATCCTGATGTCATCACGCTAGATCTGGGGCTGCCGGATATTGACGGTTTTGAGGTCTCCCGCCAGATCCGGGAATTCTCTGACGCCTACATCGTGATGCTTACGGCACGGGCGGAAGAACTGGACACCTTGATCGGTCTTGAGTCCGGGGCTGATGACTACCTCACCAAGCCGTTCCGCCCACGGGAGCTCCGTGCTCGGATCGCGGCGATGATGCGCCGGCCCCGTTCACTCCCGGACCCTGGGGCAAACGCGCCCGAAGCCGATCAGCCAGCCGACGCCGGGACGGGAAATGGCCGCTACAGCCACAACGGCCTGGATCTGACGTACTCGTCGCGGTCGGTCAGTGTGGACGGCCAAGAACTCAACCTGACCCGCACAGAGTTTGAGCTGCTCTACGCCCTGCTCGAGGCGGGACGGACTGTCCGGACCAAATCGGATCTGGTGCGTCGCCTCCGGGAGGAGGATTACGACGTCGGCAGTTACATCAGCGAGGCAGATGAACGTTCGGTGGAAGTCCACATGGGAAATCTCCGTAAGAAGCTCGGTGATTCACCGCAGCGTCCCCGCTGGCTGCAGACCGTACGGGGCGTCGGCTACCGGCTGGCGCCCGCGGAGCGCTGAGCCTCCAAACGGTTAAGCGTCTGGCGGCAGCACAGGTTGATGGGCCGGAGGTAGTCGGCGGCCAGCCGGGGCAGCGCAACCGAGGGCTCCTCGCGGGGCGCGTCCTCGCGGATGCAACGTTCGAGGTCTATTGCCAGCCCCGCCAGCCGCTCGGCGCCGACCATTTGGCTCGACGTCTTGAGGCTGAGGATGGCGTCCACGGCGCCCGGGAGGTCTCCGGTGGTCAAGGCAAGGCGAAGCTTGCCGATCCGGACCGGTAAGTAATCGATGAAGTTGCCCACGAAAACGGTGCAGTAGCCTTCGTCCTCATCCAGTTCGTTACGGAGCCGGTCAAGGACGGAAGGATCCACCAAGGGCCGCCCAGCATCGTCGGAGGGAGCCATTTCTGTCCTTTCCGTTTTGGTCCTGCCACTCCAGAAAACTGGGGCGGCAGCGTGGGTCCGTCGTCATCTTCAGAGTAGATCTCTTCCCTTGTCCTGTGGCAGTTCGGAGCCAAGATTGGGGGTTTTTTGGGGAGACTGCGGGTTTTGCTGTAGCAGTCATCTTCGCTGGTGCCGATCAATTCGGGCGCGGGCAAACGCTCAAGATTGGCTCAACTTCGGGCAAGCGCTTCCTAGGCGCCGAGAAACTCCACAAGCTGGGCTTCGAGGGCAGAACCGTCCTTCAGGCCGCACTCCCACACGGTCAGGACCTGCCAGCCGGCAGCCTCCAACTGGCGGCGCTGCTGGGCGTCCCGATCCCGGGTCCGCGCGCGTTTGGCTTCCCAGAAAGCGGCGTTCGCTTTGGGGGCGTGCTGGCCCACCCGGCAGTCGTGCAAATGCCAGAAGCAGCCGTTGACGAAGATGACCTTGCGCCGCCCCGCGAAGACCAGGTCCGGGTTTCCAGGCAGGCGGACTTTGCCGGCTTTGCCGTGCAGGCGGTAGCGGAAGCCCTTGGCATGCAGAAGGCGGCGCACCAGTAATTCCGGCTTGGTGTTCTTGCCCCGGATGCGGGACATGTTCCAGCTCCGCTGCTCGGGCGTCAGCCTGTCCGCCATGGTTCCAGTCTAAGGAGCTCCTAAAGTTCGAGCTCCGGCTGTTCTCCGAACTGGAAGTGGCGGCCGCTGACCGACGTGGGCACGATCTCCACGTAGAAGTCCTTGAGTGTGGGGACCCAGGTCTTGAGCTCCAGCGCGTTAACGGCGTCAAGTTCCGCCGAGTGGGTCAGGACCCGCGCAGTTCCCCGGAGCACAACGGACCAGGCCTCATCAGACAGGATGCCGTCCGTTTCAAAGAGCACCTTGGAGTTGATGGTGAGCTGGGCGAGCTTGTTTCCGGGCGCCGTCCTGAGGTAGACCTTCCGGCCTGACGTCACGTAATTCACGGGGAAAATGTCCGGTTCGCCGGCGACGGAGACTACTATCCGGCCATGCTTGGTTGCATCCAGAAGTTGCCAGGATTCCTTGTCGTCGAGTTCCAGGACCGGGTTGCCGTCTGCATGGGGGAACATCATACGAACCATTGTTCGACGTTCGGTAGAAGAATTCTAGGTTTGGGGAGGAATTCGTTGCAGGGCATTTCCAGCCGTCCTTGACGTGAGCAGTCCGCCGACCAACCCAGCGGGGTCACCTGGACTTTCATACGGCGCCGGCACGTGGCGCAGTAGCGCGGGGGTTCCAGCTGCAGCAGCACCTCGCACTGCCGGTGCGGGTCCGACGGCGGTGGTGCACCGCCGTCGGACGCCCCGCCGCAGTGCCCGCAATAGTCACTGTTGATTGAGCTTCCCGAATCCTGCGTGGATGCGCCGGTGGTTGAGGGCATTGGGACCGGGCTCATAGTGACTTCTGGGGTTCCTTGATGGGCATGTTGAGTCCCACGAGGAGGTTGAGGCCTGAGTTGGCGGGGCGGCCGAGGGTGGTGAGGTAGTTGCCGACGATGACGGCGTTGCCGAGCGTCAGTTCGCGGCCGCCGGCGTAGCGGAGCACGGTCCGCGGCATGGCCAGGCGGAAGGCGGCGATGGCGCGGAGGGCGTCCTTGCCGTCCATCAGGGCCTGGTTCTCCAGCGGGGTGCCGGGCCTGGGGTTGAGGAAATTTAGCGGGACTTCTTGGGGTTCGAGGGCGGCGAGTTCGGCGCGTTGTTCGAGGGTCTCGCCCATGCCGATCAGCGCGCCGCAGCACAGTTCCATGCCGGCGCCCTTGACCATGTTGCAGGTCTCCAGGCGTTCCTCGTAGCTGAGGGTGGTGACGACGTCGGGGAAGTAGCTGCGGGCGGTTTCGAGGTTGTGGTTGTAGCGGTGCACGCCACACTCAGCGAGCAGGTCGACCTGGCGTTGGGTGAGCATGCCCAGGGAGCAGGCGATGTTGATGTCCACGGCTTCGCTGATGCGGTCGATCGCGAATTTGATCTGGTTCATCAGTTTGATGTCGGGGCCGCGGACGGCGGCGACGATCCCGCTGAGGCTAGTTCGGCTGGAAGCAAGGGAAATTGTGGGGTTTCTACAAGGGCGACAGGGACTGTTTGTTGACCGCGTGCGTAATTGCTTTGTCACATTCGCTGCCCAAGGCCTTTAGTGCAGCCAGGTTGTCTGTGACTTCGTATAGCTCCCGCGGAGTGGTGGAACCGTTGGCGGGGAGGCTGTGGATAACTTTGATCGCTCCGATGTGTCCTGGGTTACCCTTAAGTCATTGTTCGGAGCGAAGCGTCTTGAAACTATCGGGGGATTAGCTGCCCATGACATCGCACAACTCTCTTATGGCCCGGCGGTTGCGCTTGGTACTGGCCGCCACTGTTGCGGCGGCTGCCCTGGCGCTTTCCGGCTGCAATACCGGGGGCGAGCCCGGCGGAACGGTAACCGAGTCGCCGTCCGCAACCCAGACGGCAACTGCCGGTCCTACGCCGACTCCGACCGAAGCTCCGGCTTACGTGCCCGCCTCGGCCAGCGGCCGCGCCCAGAACGTGCCTGTGCCGGTACTTCCGGACGTCGCGAAGACGGAGACGAAGGAAGGGCTGGAGGCGTTCGCCCGGTATTGGTTTGAGCTGTTGACTTATGGCTATGAAACCGGCGATACAAACCAAATTTCGGCCATCACGAGTACCGATTGCACCATGTGTGAACGTGCGAAGGAGGTCCAACGCGGGTGGCACAGCGAGGGTCGGTGGTTGGAGGGAGGCCGAGTACGTGTACCTGCCGTTTCCACAACTTTCCGGGTTGCCGCTGATGGCAACTACCAAGTCGCGGTGCAGGTATCGCAGGAAGCCATGTCGTACTACGACGCCGATGGCTCGCTGGACAGTACAGAGCCGAAAACGACTGACTCCGGAAGCCTCATGCTGGTGGTCTTCAAGAATGGATCATGGTTCGTGAACACCATCGAGCCGATCGTGGGCTGAACGGTGGCTCCATCGCTTCGTCGGCTGGCCCTCGTCGTCGCCATATGCGGAATACTTGTCTCTACCGCTCCGTCGGGCTGGGCTGTAGCAGGCCGCCTACCCTCTTCTGAACCGCCCGCAAATGGTGTACCGCCTCTGAAGGGTCGGTGGACTGCGGATAGCGCGGAAATTATAGGGTGGCGTCCTGACGCCGTAAGCGGCGACTTCACAAAACAGCTGGCCGGGACAGTATCTACCGACCCCAACAACTATAAGTACGAGCTTCAGTGTCACCTTGGCGACGGCGACTTCGACTCAGTGTGCTTAGGTTATCAAATTGAATGCCGGAACGGGCCGGGCGGCCAAGAAGGCATTCCCGTTATCTGGTATTCCATGCCAAGAGGTGTTCCTGGCGCTGTATGGGCCATCCATTCAGGACCTACCTGCCTTTACGACCCTCAACCGGAAGACCTTCTGCCGCGAATAGCTGCAGATATCCAAAAGCAGTTCGAGAGCCTCCCGATCGACGCCGGAACAGTCGTCGCCCAGCCCAGCCCGCATACACTCCGCGGCGCCGAAACGAACTTCTATGCAGACGCCGCGGAGCAGCAATTTGACGTAACGATGTTCGGGCAGAAGGTGCACGTCGTGGCCACCCCGGTCCAGTACACCTGGAACTACGGTGACGGCACCGTGTTCGGCCCGCAGCCTTCCATGGGTGGGCCCTTGCCGCAGGACCGCTGGGGTGTGAAAACTCGGACCAGCCACGTCTATGCGGAAACGGGCGACTTCCAAGTAGTTCTCACGACTTCATTCCAGGGCACCTACTCCGTGAACGACGGACCCCCGTTGCCTATCCCCGGCCAAGGACAGTTCAGCACGCCGCCGCAGACCATCAGCGTCTGGCGCTCCATCACCCGGAATTACGCCGACGACTGCAACCAGAACCCGCAGGGCCAGGGTTGTCCAGGTGTGGCATCGGACAAGTAGCCCCACAGGTCCAACGCTGAAGTGACGGCGCTCTCGCCCGGAATAGATGCGGACGCTCACAAGTTGGGCCCAGCAGTACCAATTCCCCTGCGAAAGGAACTGCCCATGCTGTTTTCCCCCTTGGCTCTCGGCGAGCTTGAACTGTCCAACCGCCTGGTCATGGCGCCGCTGACCCGCCTGCGTGCGGGCGAGGAGGGTGTGCCTGGACCGCTACTCGAGGAGCACTACCGCCAGCGCGCTACCCTGGGCCTGATCGTCAGCGAAGGCACTTACCCGAGCCCCGCCGGACGCTCCTACCCTGGCCAGCCCGGACTGGTCACGGAACAGCAGATCGCGGGCTGGAAGAAGGTCACCGATGCCGTCCACGCCGAGGGCGGCCGGATGTTTGCACAGGTCATGCACGGCGGACGGGTGTCCCATGAGGACATCACCGGCGGCCATACCCTTGTTGCTCCGAGCGCGGTCGCCATTGACGGCGAAGTCCGAACCCCGTCCGGTAAGAAGCCGTACCCCATGCCTCACGCACTGACCAGCGACGAACTGCCCGTCGTGATGCAGGAGATCGTCACCGGTGCGCTCAACGCGATCGAAGCAGGCTTCGACGGCGTGGAATTGCACTCGGCGAACGGGTACCTGCTGCACGAATTCCTGGCGCCCAACTCCAACCTGCGTGACGACAGCTACGGCGGTTCGCCGGAGAACCGGGCCCGTTTTGTGATCGAAACGGTCAACGCCGTGGTTTCCGCGCTGGGCGCCAGCCGCGTCGGCATCCGCATCTCGCCCCAGCACAACGTGCAGGGCATCGCCGAAGTAGACGCGGCCGATGTCCGCGCCACCTATGAGGTGCTGGTGGATAGCATTGCCCCGCTAAACCTCGCGTACCTCAGCGTCCTCCACCACGAGCCGACCAGTGAATTGGTCCAGGACCTCAGGGCGCGCTTCAACGGCGCCTTCCTGGTGAACTCGGGCTTCGGCACCGTGACCACCCGGGAGGAAGCGGCGAGTCTGGTGGCCAACGGCCACGCCGACGCCGTGGTGGTGGGACGGCCCGCCATTGCCAACCCGGACCTCGCGCGACGCTGGAAGGAAAACCTTCCCCTCAATGAACCGGACCCCTCCACGTTCTACGCAGACAGCTCTGCTGGCTACACGGATTATCCGGTGCACAGCGGCCAGTAGCGGTCCCAAACCCGAATAAAACGACGACGGCGGCACCCGGCTTTGGGTGCCGCCGTCGTTGGCTGCTCGGTGTGCTGTCCCGGCAGCTTGAACCAAAGCCATCCGACGGCTGTTTGGCTCTTTTTGCAAAAGTTGGCCCGCTCGGGCTCGTGAAAGCCGAGCGGTAACGCTAGGATACTCCAGCGAATGGACTATTGCTAGGGGTCTACAGAAACGCTTCGCGGCCCGTTCCTTCGCGCATGACGAGCTGGTCGTCCTGGATGGAAACAAGCAGGCTCTTGGGCTTTCCGCTGACTTTGGTGATGGCTTTGAGGCCACGGTTAGTCACTTCCACCCCCACCTGCGCCCCTTTTGCGGGCAACTCGATGGACGTTTCGAACGCTTCCCCCAGGAGAGGGTTGGTAGTGACGCCCTCGTCGCGGCGGACTTCTTTGCCGTTGACCATGACGGTGATGTTGGCCTCGTCGAATCCGTCCTGAAAAACGATGAGCAGTTCCCGCATGGTGTCCTCTTCCTCGAGAGTAATTAACGGTGACGGCATATCAACTACAGCACTTCACAGGCCGGAGCGGAATAGCCGGTCAGTCGAGTCTGTCTGAGCGGCACCGCTGGAGACGGTCAGGCCGGTAAGGCAAAATGTTCTGGTGACCCAACTCCCGCACGCCCCGTCCAAACCCACGTCCGCGGAAACTCCGGACAGCGCCATCCACGCCCAGATCGCCGCTGAGCTCGGCGTGAAGACCTGGCAGGTCAAAGCCGCCGTGGAATTGCTCGACGGCGGGTCCACCGTCCCGTTCGTCGCCCGGTATCGCAAGGAAGCCACCGGGACGTTGGATGACACCCAGCTCCGGGAACTCGACGAGCGTCTGCGCTACCTCCGCGAACTCGAGGACCGCCGTCGTACTGTCCTGGAGGCGATCGCCGCGCTAGGCCAGCTGTCCGCCGAGTTGCAGACATCGATCCTGGCCGCGGACACGAAGTCCCGGCTCGAGGACATCTACCTTCCGTTCAAGTCCAAGCGGCGCACCAAGGCACAGATCGCACGCGAAGCTGGCTTGGAGCCGCTCGCTGCGTCGCTGCTGAAGCGGCCCGATCTGGATCCAGAGCGCGAGGCAGCCAAGTTCCTGAACGCCGAGCATTCCATTGACGACGCCGCGGCCGCGCTCGCCGGCGCGAGGTCCATCCTCGTGGAGCGGGTGGCCCAGGATCCGGACCTTGCCGCCAACCTGCGGGAGCGGCTCTGGACCCAGGGGCGAATGGTGTCGCGCGTAAAGAAGGGCAAGCAGGCTGACGGGCAGAAGTTCGCCGATTACTTTGAGTTCGCGCAGGTGCCGTCGGGAATGCCGTCTCACCGCGTGCTCGCACTGCTGCGTGGTGAGAAGGACGGCGTTCTGGAACTGGATCTCGCGGAGGGCGATCCTACTAACGACGACGCCCTCGCCGCTGCGCAATCGCGTTTCGAGGCTGCGGTGGCCAGATGCCTCGGGGTGGCCGACCGCGGCCGTCCCGCAGATGCCTGGCTGATGCAGACCGCGCAGCTTGCCTGGCGCTCGCGGGTGCTTGCCCGGCTGACCGCCGACCTTCGCAGCCGGATGTTCACCGCCGCCGAGGATGAGGCTGTGCGGGTTTTCGCAGCCAACCTGCGGGACGTTCTGCTGGCCGCACCCGCCGGCAACCGCGCGACTCTTGGCTTGGACCCGGGGCTGCGGACCGGCGTGAAGGTGGCCGTTGTGGACGGCACGGGCAAGGTAGTGGCCACGGACACCGTGTACCCGCACGCGCCGGCCCGGAAATGGGATGAGGCACTGGCAACTCTGGTCGGTCTCGCCCGGAAGCACAACGTTGAGCTGGTGGCCATCGGCAACGGCACGGCGTCCCGCGAGACGGACAAGCTCGCCGCGGAACTGATTAAGATGCTGCCGGCTGCTGAGAAGAAACCGCAGAAACTTGTGGTCTCCGAGGCCGGGGCGTCGGTGTATTCGGCGTCGGCGCTGGCCGCGGCCGAGCTGCCCGGCATGGACGTTTCCCTGCGCGGTGCGGTGTCCATCGCCCGGCGCTTGCAGGATCCGCTCGCCGAATTGGTGAAAATCGACCCCAAATCCATCGGGGTGGGGCAGTACCAGCACGACGTCACCGCATCGAAGCTGGATCGCAGCCTGGACGCGGTGGTGGAGGACTGTGTCAACGCGGTGGGCGTGGACGTGAACACGGCGTCCCCCGCGCTGCTGAGCCGCGTGGCCGGTGTCGGGCCTTCGCTGAGCGAAAACATTGTGGCCTACCGGAACGAGCACGGACCGTTCGCCAAACGCAGTGAACTGAAGAAAGTGCCCCGGCTCGGAGCCAAGGCCTTTGAGCAGTGCGCGGGCTTCCTGCGGATCACCGGGGGAGCGGAGCCATTGGACGCTTCGAGCGTGCACCCTGAGTCGTACGCCGTTGCCCGCAAGATCCTGGGGGCGGCCGGGGCTGCGCCGGCGTCGTCGCTGGACCCACGCGCCTTTGTGGATGGGACGTTTGGCCTGCCCACGGTGCAGGACATCCTGGCGGAGCTGGACAAGCCCGGCCGGGACCCGCGCCCCGCATTTGCCGCGGCGACCTTTTCCGAGGGCATCGAGAAGATCTCCGACCTGGAGCCCGGCATGGTGCTCGAAGGGACGGTGACCAACGTGGCCGCGTTCGGCGCCTTTGTGGACGTGGGGGTGCATCAGGATGGCCTCGTTCACGTGTCTGCCTTGGCGAACCGGTTCGTCTCCGACCCGCGCGAAGTAGTGAAGTCAGGGCAGGTGGTGCGGGTGAAGGTGCTGGAAGCCGACCCGGAACGCAAACGGATTTCACTGACGTTGCGGCTCGACGACGAACTGTCACCTCCCCGGACACGTGCAGCGGCTGTGGGGCCGGACAGGGGTGCGCCGGCCGGTGGGCGGCCGGTAGGCAACTCTCTGGAACGTGGCGGTCGGGAACGCACACGCCACGAACGTGGCAAGGGTGCGGCGAGGCAGTCGGGTGGGAACCCGGATACACCAATTTCAAAGTCGACGCCGGAGCCGGGGCCGGTAAGTACGGCTATGGCCGAGGCGCTGCGGAAGGCTGGTCTGGGCAAATAGTTCGGGCGGCGGTGGTACTGCTCTCTCGGAACAGGTCCGGGCGCTACGTTCCTATCACCCGGGGCCGGCCGAACTGGGTCCGGACTCCGGGAGAAAACAGGACGGATTCGGGCGGTCCGGCCACATGGATTCCCGCGCTGCTGATGAGTCCGTCGTCGAGCAGGGTCACCTTTCCCGGGTGCAGGGGCCAGGGCGCGTGAGTGTTCGGAATGTACAGTGTGCGGCCGCGGAATCTGGTGTGGAGGCCGAACCTCGCGGTCAGGTGAACTGACAGTGGATCGCTGGCCGCCTGGTGCGGCTCCGGCACTGCTGCGAAGTCGCTACGCGCCCCCTGCCCGAACCGCCGGACGGAGTAGCCCGTGGACCCGTCCGCTCGCGATTGGCTGAAACCCGCACGCGACCAGACGTAGGGGATTCCGCCTACCCTCGCTGCCAGAACCACGGCCAGGCGGTTCGCATCCAGGCTCAGGAAGACCACACCCCGAGTGCCATCCGGTTCGCGGGAGTAGAGACGGACATTGATCTCGTTGAAATCCCCAAAGTAGGGTACTGGGGAACCACTGCCGGGTCCTGCCTTCCTCATGCGGAAACCTATCAGGCCCACCCAGGCCGAACCGTCGTATTCATCGGGCATAACACCGGGTGGCATGAATGCTGCCGCCGTCGAAACGGGCAGACGCCAGTGCAGGAACAAGGCATCAGTCCAACGTTGGTCCATGATAATGGGACCGGGCAATTCTGGCGGTTGTGGCCAGAGATCGGGCGCGCTCAACGGGGTATTCATCCCACATTCCCTTCTGCTCCTGCTTGATACGGAACTCCGGTTCCCGATGGTCCCGAACCGGAGCCTGCTGTTTACTCAAGCAGACTTTGCTACCAGTCCGGAAGAGGACCCCGGGGAAGTGGCAGACCAAGATCCTGACCTGTGGTCGTCTTTGCTGGCGGAAGTGGGCGATCATCCGGTGGTGTACCGAATCCGGTGATGTTTGCAGCAGGGCTGGCCGGGATGGGCCACGCCAGTGTTTCCGCGGTTCCCAGGCGAGTAGCTGGTCCGGCCGATCTCCAACGGTGCCCCGTCGCGCGGATCGGTCAGGACGCGGGGGAAGGAGTCGGCGATCAGCTGCCGGGCCATGGACGGCGGGATCGGCCCTTCCGGTCCAGCACGGCGGGCTCGTCCGTCATGCCCATCAGGGCGAGGCTGACAAAAGAAGGGCAGCTTAGGCCTCTACACGCGGGGGCTGGGCACTTTCCTTCTGCCACGGCCAGCGGCCAGTGATTTCAAGCTCCAGCGAGAAGCTCAGGAACGTACGGATGAGAACGATGATCGCCAGCACTCCGACGCTCTCGAAGGTTGGGGTTACGGCCACGGTACGAATGATGTCAGCAGCCACTAGGAGCTCAAGGCCCAGCAGTATGGATCGTCCCAACAGTTGCCGGTAGGCGCGGTAGACCGTCAGTTTTTCAGCCCCGGCGGGCAGCTTTCGGGGCTGGTAACCACGGAAAGCCATGGGAATCGATACAGCTGCACCGATGACCATCACGGCCACCCCGGCGAAGTCCATGTACCTTCCCACGGCTTCAATGATGTGCTGAAAATCCATCGTGCTCCTCGGTTACAGCAGTATGCGTCAGGCAGTTTAGCTTGCGTGTAGCAGTTTAGGCGTGACGCACTCCGGTTCCAGCCAGGACCTCTCGGTAACCTTCGCGGAAAGACGGGTATGCGAAGTCGAAGCCTGTGCTGCGGAGCAAGGCATTACTGCACCGCTTGTTCCCGCCGCGGGCTTCGCCTGTCGGACCAACGGGAGGTTTGGCACATCCCATTTCGGACGCGAGGAACCCGAGCACCTCACCGAGTTCGACAGGTTCGTTGTCTACGCCTATATATACGGGCGCAGGAATGTCTTCCATCGTGGCCAGGTGGACGATCGCTGCGGCAGCGTCGTCGCGGTGGATACGGTTGGTGAAGCGCGGCGGATCGGGGACGAGGGCATTGCCGCTGCGGACCTGGTCAATGAGCCGCGTGCGTCCGGGCCCGTAGATCCCGCCGAGCCGCAGCACAACCGGCGCGGTGCCTGAGTCGCGCAACCGCGAGTCCAGCAGTTCCTCCGCCGCACACAGTATTCGCCCAGAGAATCCCCCAGGTGCCGCCGTCGTGCTTTCATCAACCCAGCCGCCGCCGGCATCCCCGTAGACCGCAGTGGACGAAACGAAAAGCACGCGCTGGGGCGTTACGCCGTCCCGCTCCAGCGCATCCAAAACGTGCGAGAGTCCGTCCACGTAGGCGGACCGGTAGGCCGCTTCTGTAAGTGAGTCGGCAGCAACGGCTACGACGACGGCGGTGATGTCCCCGGGCATGGGCGGCAGATCCAGAGAACTTAGGTCGGCCGCGACACCTTCGATCTCCGCTGGCAGCTTATCCGGCGAGCGGCGCCACCCGACCACTCGATGCCCCGCCGCGGCGAACCGCAGGCCGGCTTCCGTTCCGAGATCGCCGCAGCCGGCCAGGAGAATGGTCATGGCACACAGTCTGCCATCCCCGCCGTCACCACCCGAATTCGCGGCAGAGGTCAGGGCACAGGAAGCTTGGAAACCACCGCGGGAGTGGGAAGGGGAACCGGCTGCGGCTGGGCCGAAAGTTGCGAAAGCACGTTCGTGAGCACAACAAGGGCCAAAACGATGAGTGCCAGCCGGAAGAGCGCCCCCAGACAGCTTTGACCCTTCTTCGGTGTCCTGCGTGCTGCCCTTGGCCGGGCTGCTGACCGCAGAACCGTGTGCGGGTCATGGGCAGGGTCACGGACGGTGCGCCAGCGTGCCAAGGATGTGGCTGGGCCTGGAGCATGAGTAAAATCCGATGGCCCGGCCGGTACGTTCCCGGTGGTTAGCAGCGGCGGACTCGAGGTTCCTGCGAGCAAATTTGTCAGGTGATGGTGGATGGCTCCGACTGTGTCCGCATCCAGCACAGCGGGGACAGCACTGATGGCTTCGCGGACGGTGTCTATGCCTTGGAGCCTCGCACCGCTGGAAGTGGACCCTTGGAGGCCAGGTTGACCAACCATGCATAGCCACGCGCGTACGTGGCGGCGGTGCTGCGGTTCCAGAAGGGCCGCTACCGCTGCGCCTTGCTCCAGCACTCCCGCCACCTCCCGCTCGCGCGAGTAACCGTTCTGCCGCAGGACGCCGTTACGGAGATGAACGTCGCCTGACCAGTTCTTGGCATCGATCACGATGACGCCACCCGGGCCTATCAGGACGTGGTCAAGGTTGGCTTTGGGCCGTCCGGGCCAATGCACGTCGTGGAGGGCCATCCAGCCCTCGGACTGAAGCGACTCCAGCATTCCGGCAACACGGGCTTCGCCAGCGGCACCCGCCGCCCACGCCCGTTCAGCCTTTTCTGCGTAATCGAGCTGCCGGCGGAGTTTGGCCGCCCGTTCAGCCGCCATCCGCGCCTGTTCCGCGGCTCGGTCGCCTGCCCCCATAATTAGCCCCCATGCTGATGGTGCGGGCTGCCCGCACTTGAGGATTACTGTAAGCGATAATTTTGCGTCGCCGTGCAGTTCCCAGCCGTCGAGTTTCCAGCGGCTTCAGGGGATCGCCGCCAAATGTGGCTTATCAGGGAGCCGGCACCGGGAAGAACACGCGGGGATCCTGCAGGAGCGCCGGGTAATCGAACGCGGACCGGTCGATCACCTCGGTGACACTGAAGTTGCGGCCAAAGCGGCCATCGTCGAGCGTGATGGGCCGGCCGAGGACCTGCCCCACGGCGAACTTGCGGCCATCCTCGAACGAAACGGCAACGGTGGTCTTGCCGGGCAGCGTGGCGAACGCTTCCTCCTGGGCCTGGCGCTTTCGCGTGGGCTTCTTCACAAGCTTGGGAGGCAGTTTGCGCGGCTGCTTGGAGGGGCGGCGTGACCCGTCGTCGATGTACACGGGGGAGTAGCCATCGGCGTCGGGCGCGTCAGCAGCAGGATTGGCACGGCGGACCGGCGGCAGCGCCACAGTGTCCAGTGTCTGCGGATCGATCCCGGGGTGCGGGTCGCGGAGGATCCACAGGAAGTCGTCCTCCGGTTCTGCCGGATGGAACTCATGCTTGGGCTCTGGCCAGATATAGTCCAGGTCCAGGTCGGCGTCCGGGAACACCGCCTTGTAGAATTTCGGTTCTTTGTGGACCAGCTTCGCGCGGTGGCTCAGGTGGAAGTCAGGGTTCCCCAGCCACTCCGGCATGGGAATCCTGGCAGCGTAGTCCGGGTGCGCTGCCTGGGGCGCGAACTCGGTGATGTTGGCGCGGGTGTTGTCTGCGTGGCCGCGGGAGGTCCACTCGTCCACCATCGCCAGGCCATACAGGGTCAGCGCCGGCACGTGGCCCATCCACATGCGGACGGCAGGGTGGGTCTGCCAGCCGTACTCGGGAATCACCAGAGCCCGGAGGGTCTGCAGCGCCTCGACACGCTGCTTGCCAAGCCTGGCAGTGTCCAGTGCTGCGGCGCTCTGCCGGAAATCGGGATACGGAAGGAAGGTTTGCATCCCTTCAGTCTGACGGCACGCGGCGGATGTGCCAATTGCTGTGCCCGCCGCCACATGGGCAGGCTCCTGCGAACGCGCGCGGTGTTCACATAGTGGACCGATACATACAAAGGGTGCCGCTACCCACTATGATCACCGAAACACCCCGCTAGCCTGGAGCCCCCTCATGACCAATTCTTCTGTTACGACCCCCGGCAGCGCGCAGCCTTTCACACCCAAGTTCGGGCAGCTGCTCAGCCCGGAGGCCAAGGGCATCCTGGTCCTTGACGAATTTACCCTTGACCCGGCCGAAGCGCGGAAGGAGCAGCACGGCTTTCTTGCCGCCATGGCATCCGTCGCGCTGACCCTTCGCCGGATCGTTGCGCTCCGTGTGGTGATTGCGCTGGTTGCCATCGGCAACCTGCCCCTGTTCCTGCTGAGTAGCGGCTGGTGGATCTATGCGGTTTCGCTGGCACTGGTAGTCTCTGTCCACCTGGCGGTTTCCTGGCTCAACAAGCACGAACCCAAGGTGCGCCATCGCCAGATGCTGCAGCTTCACCTGCACCGCGAACGCAGCAGCAATTACCGCAAGGTCCGCGACGCCGTGAAATACATGATCGACACACCCAGCCGCATGAACGAACACCTCTACCTGGAACTGCTCGCGGCCAAGCGCGTGGCGCTGAACGTCGCCCACGGTACGGTGGCGCTGCTGGACACCAGCGACGCCGCTGCCTGGAAGGTGCGCATCGTCCGGGAAATTCCGGCGGCCGCTTAAGAAGCAGCTGAGAACAACCTCAGAACGTACGACGCCGGAACTCCCTTGGGTGGGGAGCTCCGGCGTCGTTTTTTCTTTCGTCTGTTGTCCCGGGGAAGGGAAACGGAAGGCCCCGGGGACGACGGCAGGCTTAGGCGGGGAGCTGGATGACCTGCCCGGCGAACACAAGGTCCGGATCGGCAATGGAGTCCAGGTTGGCGTCGGCCGGTTTCTCCCAGCCGCCTTCGACGCCGAGCTTATCCGCCACGATGCTGAGGGTATCGCCCGGATCCAGGGTGTAGGTTTCGCCGCTCAGCGCCGGTGGTGCAGCATGCTGGGGGATTTCCGCAGCAGCTGGCGGCGCTGCGACATCATCGGCTGGTCCCTGCATATCGCCCTGGGTGGCCGGCGGCTGGTGGACCGGCACGTTCTGGACTGGGACGCTCTGTGCTGGGACATTCTGGACCGGGACGCTCTGCGGGGCAACCGCCGTCGCACCACCCCCGCCGCTCAAACCCAGCTGGGCAGCGCACGACGGATTGTGGTGTTTTTCATGTGATGCTCCTGAAGGCCGCCTGCGCTCGGTCCGTCCCAGGAGGTTATCGCGCCGCTGCCCGCCCCTGACGAATCGAGGTCATTTTCGGTGTCTGCCGGCCGGGCAGTTCTGGTGGAGGCAGCACCGGGCATTCATTCGCCCGCTTGGCGGGCTTGCATTTCACGCTAGGACATCACGGGGCCGTTATCAAACTGAGATGAATTCTGGAGATCAGCTGGTGGCTCGCTGGCGGAGTACCGCCGCCAAGTAAGGCGCGGTGCGGCCGTGGGAAGAACCTGCGACGGCGGCGGCGGTTCCGGCAGCAACAATCCGTCCGCCCGCATCCCCACCCGAGGGGCCAAGGTCGATGACCCAGTCCGCGCCCGCCACAACGTCCATCTCGTGTTCGACCACCACCACGGTGTTGCCGCTGTCCACCAGGCCGTGGAGCTGTGCCATCAGCAGTTGGACGTCGGCGGGATGCAGCCCGGTGGTTGGTTCGTCCAGAAGATAGAGCGTGTGGCCTCGGCGGGCGCGTTGGAGTTCGGTGGCGAGCTTGATGCGCTGGGCCTCGCCGCCGGACAGTTCGGTGGCAGGCTGGCCGAGGCGGAGGTAGCCCAGGCCCACATCGCGGAGGCTCTTCAGGCTGCGGGCAGCGGCGGGAATGTCAGCCAGGAACCCGGCGGCGGCGTCAACGGTCAGGCGCAGTACATCGGCCACGTTTTTGCCGCGGTAAGTCACCTCAAGGGTCTCTGGGTTGTAGCGTGAACCGTCGCACTCAGGACAGGGACCGTAGCTGCCGGGAAGGAAGAGCAGTTCAACGGCGACGAAGCCCTCGCCCTGGCAGGTCTCGCAGCGGCCACCGGCCACGTTGAAGGAGAATCTCCCCGCGCCGAATCCACGTTCCCGGGCCTGGTCGGTGCCGGCGAACTCCTTGCGTACAGCGTCAAAGAGGCCGGTGTAGGTGGCCAGGTTAGAGCGTGGTGTCCGGCCGATGGGCTTCTGATCCACAGTGACCAGCCTGTCGATCCGGTCCATGCCGTTGACCGGCCCCACCGTCAGCGCTGGTGAGGAGTCTGCCCGGTCCGTTTGGGCCGGTTCCGGCGCGGGATGGTTCCTCAGGCTGGAGCCCGCCACGTCGCCGAGGACATGGCTCACTAGGGTTGACTTGCCGGAGCCGGAAACGCCCGTGACTGCCGTCAGGACGCCCAAGGGGAACCGGGCATCAAGGTCCTTAAGGTTGTGCAGGCTGATTCCAGTCAGTTCCAGCCAGCCATCGGGTTCACGGCCGCGCCCGCGCGGGGCCGGCAACCCGCCGTTGGACGCCCCACCGGACGCCCCACCGGGCGTCCCGTCGAACGCGTCGCCCGCGGACGCGCAGCCCGCAGACGCGCCGCCGTCGAACAGGAACGGGCGGGTGACCGACTCCTCAATGGCGGCAAGCCCGGCGACGGGCCCGCTGTAGAGAACCTCGCCGCCGCCTTCGCCGGCGCGGGGGCCCACGTCCACCAGCCAGTCGGCCCGGCGGACCACGTCCATGTTGTGCTCCACCACGAAGACGGAGTTGCCGGAGGCCTTGAGCTGGTCAAGGACAGCCAGGAGCGGCTCGGCGTCGGCCGGGTGAAGGCCAGCGGACGGCTCGTCAAGCACGTAGATAACTCCGAACAGTCCGGACCGGAGTTGGGTGGCGATCCTCAGCCGCTGCATTTCGCCGGGGGAGAGGGTGGGGGTGGATCGGCCCAGGGCGAGGTATCCGAGGCCGAGGTCCAGGAGCACCGTGATGCGCTGCAGGAGGTCGGCGCTGATGGCGACGGCAACCTCGTTGTCCTCCCCGGAGGACTGCCGCCGGGACGCGGTTCCGGCATCCTTGAGACCGGCAGTGGGACGGATGATCTCGGCCAGTTCCACCATGGGCGCGGCGTTGAGTTCGGCGATGCTTTTGCCGGCGAAGCTCACTGCGAGGGCCTCAGGCCGGAGCCCGGTTCCTGTGCAGCGGGCGCACGGGCCGGATTCCATGAACGCCAGGACGCGCTCACGCATGGCGGCGCTCTGGGAGTCGGCCAGGGTGTGCAGGACGTAGCTTTTGGCGCTCCAGAAGCGGCCCTTGTACGGCTTGGCCACCCGGTCCCGTTCGGGCGTGACTTCGACGACGGGCTGCTCCTCTGTGAACAGGATCCAGTCGCGCTGCTTCTTGGGCAGCTTCCGCCACGGGACGTCCACGTCGTAGCCGAGGTGGCTGAGGATGTCGCGGAGGTTCTTGCCCTGCCAGGCACCCGGCCACGCGGCGATGGCACCCTCCCGGATGGTCAGGCCGGGGTCCGGCACCAGGGACGTCTCGCTGACCGTGTGTGCCACTCCGAGCCCGTGGCATTCCGGGCAGGCGCCCGCCGCAGTATTTGGAGAAAAAGCGTCGGAATCCAGTGGGGCCGCACCGTGCGGATACGTTCCCGCCCTTGAAAACAGCATGCGGAGCGAATTGGACAGCGTAGTCACTGTGCCTACGGTGGAACGGCTGCTCGGTGCGCCGCGGCGCTGTTGAAGCGCGACGGCGGGAGGCAGTCCGGAGATCGTCTCCACCTTGGGATTATGGCCTTGCTGGATGAGGCGGCGTGCGTAGGGGGCCACGGATTCGAAGTACCGGCGCTGGGCTTCGGCGTAGATGGTGCCGAATGCCAGGGACGACTTTCCTGAGCCGGAGACACCTGTGAAAGCCACGATGGAGTCGCGGGGCACATCCACATCCACGTTCCTCAGGTTATTCTCGCGGGCTCCCCGGACCCGGACGAAGCCGTCGGAGAGGTGGCCGGAAGTATGGAGGATAGGTTCGTCAGCCTGCTGAGGGTTCCGCATTGGTTCGACTCTAGCCGTGAAGCGGCCGGTGGGCGATATCCTGAGCCGATGGATAATTACCCGGATGCTGCCGTCGACCAGATGCCGGAATCGGAGCTGCCCGAGACCGAAGAAGCACCGCAATTTCTGCCTCTCGCGGAACTGCACCTACACATTGAGGGCACGTTGCAGCCCGAGCTGATCTTTGAGCTGGCGGAGCGAAACGGCATGGCACTTCCCTATTCGGGCCTTGAAGAGTTACGGGCGCTGTACGAATTCAGCGACCTGCAGTCGTTCCTGAACCTGTACTACGCCAACATGGCGGTGCTGCGGACTGAGCAGGACTTCGCCGACATGACCCGCGCCTACCTGGCCCGCGCGGCCGTTGCAGGCGTCCGGCATGCCGAGATCATGATGGACCCGCAGGCCCACATCTCCCGCGGCGTCAGCCTGGAAACCTGCGTTAACGGTGTGGCCTCGGCCTTGGCGACGTCGGTGGGGGACTACGGAATTTCCACCCTGCTGATCGCCGCGTTCCTCCGCGACCTTTCCGAGGAATCGGCGCTGGAGGTCCTGGACGGCCTGTTGGTCATGAACGCGCCCATCGCAGCCATCGGCCTGGACTCGGCCGAAGTGGGTAACCCGCCAGCCAAATTTGAGCGGCTGTTCGCGAAAGCCCGCGAAGCGGGCCTGCGGCTCACCGCGCACGCGGGCGAGGAGGGACCGGCGTCGTACATCATCGAAGCGCTGGACGTCCTGGGCGTGGAGCGGATTGACCATGGCATCCGCTGCATGGATGACCCCGACCTGGTGGAACGCCTGGTGGACGAGCGGATTCCGTTGACGGTTTGTCCGCTTTCAAACGTCCGGCTCCGGGCCGTGGACACCTTGGCTGACCACCCGTTGCCTGCGATGCTTGCCGCCGGGCTCAACGTTTCCGTCAATTCGGACGATCCTGCCTACTTCGGCGGCTACGTGGATGACAACTTCGCACAGCTGCAGGCAGCTTTTGAGCTGTCCGAGTTTGACCGGTCCCGGCTCGCGGCCAACTCCATTCACTCATCGTTCGCCTCTGAAGAGCGGAAAGCCGAGCTGCTGGACGAGCTGAACCGGGTGTAGCTCCGGCCCGAAGGGGTCGCTAAACTGGGACGCGTGCGTGTCGTGGGAAGTGAGCGGCGGTTCCCCGAAAAGCGTTTCCGGGTTGAGAAAACAGCCCACTAGCCGAGACTCTTGCCTCGGTTCCGCTGTAATCGACGTCATAGTCGGTCACGACACGCAGAGTTAACCATTTCAAGTCGTGCGATTTAATACCGTCTTGGCAAGATGCCTAGAGACAGATCGCTTCACTAAGGGGAATCATGGCCACGTCCATCGCAGAAAACACCTACCTTCGACTCAAGACCGTATTGGATGTCCTGACAGAGGGCGCGTGGACGGAGGAGGCCCGCAACGCCGGCGAGGTCCTGGCGGAAGCCACCGCCCGCGTGCCGTTCAGCGATCACGAGGCGACGCTGCTCAGCGGCGGCATTCCCCGCGGCCACAAGACCCTCACCTCCGCCACGGCCAAGCTGGTCAAGGCTGGCTGGCTGGTCAAGGGCCGTTCCGGCTGGACGATCACCGATGACGGCATGCGTGCCACGGTCGCCTTTCCGGATGCGGATTCTTTCGCGGCAGCGCTCGACGCCGGCACTCCTGTCCCGGCCGAAACCCCGCTTCCTGCTGCTCCCGCAGTGAAAAAGGCTCCTGCCAAGGTAGCTGCCGCCAGTAAGACCCCGGGCACCAAGACGGTGGCCGCTGGGTCCCCCGAGAAGGAGGCGCCCGCCAAGAAGGCTGCCGAAGCAGTGGGCAAGGCCGCCAAGCTGATCGAGGAGGCCGTGGGGCCGGTGGTGAAGGCCGTCCGTTCGCGCAAGGCCACCCCGAAGGCTAAGACTAAGGCTGAGCCGGTTGTGGCGGAGCCGCTGGAGGGGCCGGACGAGGAAACCTTCCCGCAGCCCGAAGCGGTGGCTGTGGCCGGCGACTTCAACACCTTCCTGGGTGCACCGGAGAACTGGGCGCCGCAGTACGACGAGTCGCAGATGGACTTCGACTTCAGCTTCCAGGTGTGGACTAAGAGCACCGAACTGCCTGCCGGCTTCTACACCTTCAAAATTGCGCTTAACCGCTCGTGGTCTGAGAACTACGGGGCGTACGGCACGTTCGATGGCCCCAACCATGAACTGCACCATGAGGGCGGCACCGTCACCATCCGCTACGACCACCGCACGCGGGACATCACCATCAACTGACCTGCGTGTTAATTCACCCGGGGTTAAATGCGCCGTCGGTAGTCGTGCGTATTCTCTGGACAAAGTCTCCTGAGTGAACCAATGTGGGAACCGGCTGCACTGGCCGGTTCCCACATTGTTTTCCACTGCAAAGGAGATACAAAAGTGACCCTTCCCTCAGGCCTTACATCAGGTGTCTGGAACCTCGACATGTCCCATAGCGAGATCGGATTTACGGTCCGGCACGCAGGCATCAGCAAGGTTCGTGGCCGCTTCACGGACGCATTGGCCGAGGCCCGGGTGGGCGAGTCTCTCGCAGATGCGTCGCTGCACGCGACCGTCAAGACTGCCAGCTTCGAGTCGGGCGACGCCAACCGTGACGGGCACGTCAGGGGCCCGGACTTCTTCGACGTGGAGGAGTTCCCGGAGATGACGTTCCGGGCCACGTCAGTGGAGGGCGACGGCGAGGATTACACGCTCACAGGCGATCTCACTATCCGCGGCGTCACCAAGCCGGTGGAGCTGGAGGTTGAATTCACCGGTGTTGCCGTGGACCCGTTCGGGGCCACCCGCGCCGGCTTCTCCGCAGAGACCGAAATCAGCCGCAAGGAATTCGGCCTCACCTGGAATGCGGCGCTGGAAGCCGGCGGACTGCTGGTCAGCGACAAGGTCAAGATCAACGTCGAAGCTGCGCTGGTCAAGCAGGCCTGAGTGCCATGACCACTGGCAGCCCCCAACCGGGCCATATCCGGCTCTCTGCCCGCGTCTTCGGCGTGGTGCAGGGGGTCGGATTCCGTTTCTGGACGATGGGCAAGGCGGACGAGCTGGCGCTCAAAGGCGTAGTCAAGAACCTCGACGACGGCTCAGTGTCCGTGGTTGCCGAAGGACCGGACGAACAGGTGCATCAGCTCCTGGCCTGGCTGCGGTCGGACAAGACGCCCGGCCGGGTAGAACGCGTTGAAGAAGCCATCTCCGTGGCCGAGGGGTTGTTCCACGACTTCAGGGCCCGCTGACACGCTCCTTGGCGCCCGGCGGGTAGCCGTGGCGGCGCCCTGCGAGGATCAGCACCAGCGCGACGGCGGCAGGAATTGCGGCGGCGACGGGGATCATGACAGGCCCGGCCACCGTGAGGGCGGCGGCGCCGAACATCGCTCCGATGGTGATGCCCACCTGGATGGTCAGGACGGTCAGGCCGTTCGCGGCGTCACGGTACTCACCGCCCGCCCGAAGGATGGCGGACTGGTTGTAGATTCCCATGGCGCCGATGCCGGTGCCCCACACGAACATCAGGATCATGGCGGCCGGCAGTGCAAGGTCGGCGCCGGCCATGCTTCCGAGTGCGAGCCCGGGCAGGGCGGTACCCACCAGGGGAAGCAGCAGCAGGGAAACCACCACGCCGGCGACAGTGATGAGGTGCCAGCGCCGCGGCTTTGAATCCACGGTGATGCCGGCGATCCAGATGCCCACCAGGCCGGCGACGCCCAGGACGCTGATTGAGAGCGGGATGCTGAAGTCGGGGAGCCGGATCTCGCGCAGGAACGGGGCAATGTAGGTGAACAGGGCGAAATGCGCCATCAGCATCAGTGGCCAGCCAACAGCCACGACCTTGACGCCCGGCTGGGCGATCGCTTTCCGGAGCGACGGGTGTGGAGCGTCGGGGATGCGGCGCACAGGGGGAAGCTGCCAGACGGCAAGGAGGGCCAGCAGCACGCCGGAGGCGGCCAGCACCAGGAAGGCCGAGCGCCAGCCGAGGAGGTTGCCAAGCGCGGTGCCCACAGGGGCGCCAATGGCCAGGCCGAGGCTGTTGCCGCTGAAGACGATCGCCAGGGCCTTTCCTACCTTATGGGCGGGGACAATTCGGGCCACAAAGGGGGCCATCGCGGACCACAGCAGGCCGTGGGCTATGCCGCCCACCACGCGTGCTCCCATGGCGGCACCGAAGTCGGCGACCACAGCCACCAGCGCGTTGCTCGCCGCGAAAGTCAGGATCAGTGCGACGAGCAGGAAGTGCCGTGGGATCCGGGCCAACGCCATGGATAAGGGGATGACAGTAACAACGATGATGGCCGCGTAGCCTGCCGTCAGGTAGCCGGCCGTGGCTTCCGACACTTTGAAGTCCGCGCTGATCTGGGGCAGCAGGCCGGAGGGCAGGAGTTCGGTGGTGATGGCGGTGAAGCCGATGGCAGCGAGGACGATCAGCGCGCCCACGGGCAGCTTGTTGCTTTGGGATGTCACCCCCTGAACTTACCTTGCTTGCTTCCTGGCGCGGCTGAGGCCGATGAAGGCGCCAAGCTCCTCCAGCGCCGCCGGTTTGGACGGCATGTAGTGGGTGAGCTCCGGCGAGCGGACTATGACGGCACGCCATTGACCGCGGGAAACGGCCACGTTGATCCGGTTGCGGTTTAACAGGAACTCCGCGCCGCGGGGAGCTTCGGCCACCGCCGAGCAGGCCATGGACACCACAACAACCGGCGCTTCCTGGCCCTGGAACTTGTCCACGGTTCCCACCCGGACCCCAGACAGGCCAGCCAGTTGCAGGGCGTGCCGGATCAATTGGACCTGGGCATTATAGGCGGCCACCACCAGGATGTCCTCCGAGGTCAGGGGCCGGACGGGCATGTCGCCGCCGGGGATCCACTTCAACCCCATGTGGCGCTGCGCCTGCCTGACCACTTCGGCTGCTTCTTCAGGGGAGGACGTGGTGTTCCCGCTGTGCGTCACGAACACTGTTTCGACGCCGGCGGGCACCTCGGCCAGGCTGCGCAAGGACGCGGCCGGCGCCGGTTCGAGCTTGCCGTCGTAGCTGAGGACGGACACGGCACGGCACAACTCGGGATGCATGCGCCAGCTGTCGGCCAGGAAGTAGCCGAGGTTTTCGGGCAGCGTGGCATGGCCGGCGGCGAGCCAGCCGAGGGCCGATTCGTCCACAGGTTCCGGATGCGAGCCCTGGGTGACCTGCGGCAACTGCTGCGGGTCGCCCAGGAGCAGGACGCGCTTGGCGGCACGGGCCACGGCCAGGGTGTTGGCCAGCGAGAACTGCCCGGCCTCGTCAATGACCAGCAGGTCCAGAGATCCTGCGGGCACGGACTTGCCGGTCATGGTCCAGGCGGTGCCGCCCACCAGCGCCCCGCCGGGAGCAGCGAGGAGGGTGGCGACGTCGTCGTCCTTCTTTTGGTGCCACGGCACCACGTGGTCTCCGACGATCTTTTTGGCCACCCGGGAAGGATCTACCCTCGCCGATTCGATGGCGGTGCACAGCATGTTTTCCACCACCGCATGGGATTGCCCCACCACGCCGATCTTCCAGCCCTGAGCCACCAGCCGCGCAATGACATGGGAGCCGACGTATGTTTTGCCCGTCCCGGGTGGGCCCTGCACGGCAAGGTAGGAACGGTCGAGGTCCAGCAGTGAGGCGGTGATGGCCGTGACATAATCGGCAGCCCCCGTGCCGTCCGTCCCGACGGCGGCGGGTGCCGCCAGGGTGCGGAAGCGCGGCGGCAGTTTGCGGAGGATGTCAACGCCGGGATGTTCCGGAAGTTCCGGGACAGCGGCACCCACGCTTTGGGCCAGCTCGGTCAGGGCGGCTTCGATGCTCGCGGTGCGGACAGGCTGGTCCTCGGTGAGGGCCACCGGAATGTGCGGGTAGGCGGGGACCTTGCCGGTTTCCTTCTCCTCGATGGTGATGATGCTCTGCCCCGGGAGCCGTGCGTGGTCCTCCACCGCCGTCACCAGCGTGCCAAACGTGAAGCCGCGGCCCGTGGGGTTGCCGGAATCCTCGAGGCCGTCCGGGACCGGCGAGTCATAAACCCGGCACCACGTGCTGCCGGGTTTGAAGTCCGATCCCTCGCTCATGGTTCCGGTCAGCCGGAGCGTGCGGGTGCGCATCCGGACGGTGGGCCTGGCCAGCGCCCAGTCCGAGACCACTTCGGCGGTGTCCACCACAAACACGTTGCGGCGCTCGGACCAGAGGTCGATCTCGGACTCGGTGCGGTCGAAGTGTTCCCACCAGAACTGCTTCCGTTCACGCCGGTGGTATCCCGTTGCCGCTGCCACCATCGCAATGGCCCGCTCGTCGTTGGTCCACGGCCGCGTATCCGGGAGGCTCGCCAGGTACTCCTGGAGCCGAAGCCCCTCCGGCGTGGGTTCGGCTTCGGGAATCGCGGGCCGCATCGCCGGCCGCCCGCCGTCGTCGTGCGTTCCGCCGGACCCGGGACCCGAGGCCGCGCCTTCGGTGGGAGCGGACCTGGAGCCCCGCAGTCCCAGCAGCCAGTCGCGGAGGCGGACGGTCGAGAGGCAGTCGTACTCGTTGTAGTCGGAGATCGAGGCGAGGATCCTGGCGGCTTCGGCGGAGTGGCCGTCGTCCCGGGCTGCGCAATAGGCCGCGTAGGCCACCACCGAGGCGCCGGCGTCCTTCACGTCGCCGGAGCGCAGGTTGTCGCCCATGTACAGCGGCTCGAGTTTCTTGATGGAGTACGACGGCTCGGAGATCCGCAGCGAATGCCGGGCCGTGGCGTAGAGATCCACGAGCACTCCTTCGCGGAGCCAGTTGTCCACGATGTCCTCGCCCGCCAGGTGCCGCGCGGACAGGTTCCGGAGCGCCGATTTCTCGTAGGCGGCGTAGTGGTAGACGTGCAGGTCCGGGTACCGTGCGCGGCGTTCTTCCACGTAGGCCAGGAAGTCCAGGAAAGCCTGCCGTTCCCCGGAGCGGGAGTGTGCCCAGAAGGGTCGGAATACGGGTTTGCCGGCGTGGTCCACTGCCCCGGCAGCTGAGTCGACCGGCGCCTCGATCACGCCGAACAGATACTCCAGGCCCCACTGGCTGGTGGCCGGGTCCTGCCAGAGCGGGTCCCCTTCGAAGTCGAAGAAGATGTCGCCCGGGCTGGGCGCCGGAATGCTGCCCAAGGCATTCTCCGGCAGCACCTTGAACGTGACAGTGTGGTCTTGGCCGTCCGTGGTGAACGTGCGGGAACCGTCCGGCACGTCCCGGCCCAGCTGCATCCGGGCCTGGTCGCGCAGCCTGACCACAGAGCCCGAGGCCCTGCCCGCGGGGAGATCGGCCAGCGCGTCGATGGTGGTGACGCCGTCGGCGATGAGCTTTTTCCGCCGGGGGGTGGTCATGCCACCCACCATGAGGAGGTCGCGGTGGGCCTGAACCTGCTCGGCACAGTAGTTGCACCGGCCGCAGTAGGTGACCCCGGCCTCCTGCCACTGGACCGCCGAGCCGCGTTCCCGGTAGCCGGCGGTCAGGGCACGAAAGCGGTCACGGCGCTCGCGGAAGACCGGCAGCAGGTCGGGCAGGGAGTGGTGGCTGCGCACGTAATCGCCGTCCTCCACGGCGCCCAGAACGAGGGTGACCCGTGGTGAGGGGTCCAGTCCCATGCCGATGAGCTGGTCGCCGTAGGCAGCGAGCTGAAGAAGGGCGCCTGCTTTGGCGTGTCGGGCCAGTTTGGTGTCCCATACTTCGTAGCGGCCCGGGGCGCCTAAGCCGGCGCCGGTGCCGGCGCCCTCCTTGACGATGAAGTCTGCGTAGCCCAGGAACTCGCCGTCGAAGAAGGTGGCCTGGAAGACGACGTCGGCCCCGGCGCGGAGCGCAAGCTCCGTTTCGGCCTGTTTGGACTCAAGATCCGCACGGACGGTGTTGCCGCGCTCGATCGAGTACACCCCGGTGCCCCGGCCCGCATCCCAGATGCCGTATTTGGTGATCAGGCCGGCCAGGACCTTTTCCTCATGCTTGTCGCCGAGCGTGCCCGCGCGGCGCTGCATCTCGTCGTCGGGAAATTGGGCTTTGGGGGAGCGGCCCAGTTTCTCGTCCAGGACACGGAGCGTGCGGTATTCGCACTCGCTGGCGGCCACAAGATCGCTGGCGGAAAACACCAGGTCCTTGGGCCCGCCTGCTGGACTGGCAATGGCAGGATCGAGCAGAAACACGGGGCCTCCCCATTGATTTCCCTGGCCGGAGGAGGTTCCCCTGGCCATGCGTTGAATCTATCAACAGGGACTGACAACGCGGGGTCACCCTAGGCCCATCGGGGGTCACCCTAGGCCCATCCGGGGCCTCCGGGAGCGCCTGAAGTGAACCCCGCGTTGCTTTAGCTTTCCGCGGCCCGCACCTGGGCTTTGTCGTGCTCGGCGTGGGCGTTGCGGAGCAGATCCATGAACTCGGTTTCGTTGCGGACCAGCCGCTTGTACTTCTCCGGCAGGCTCCGGATCTGGTTCTCCTCGCGGACCATCTTGGCGAAGATTTTGTCCCGCTCCGCCATGTCTGTTTCGTAGGTGAGGTCCAGGTACTCGGTGGCGTGCCGCTTGGCGCCGGACACCGCGTTCTTGGCTTTGCCTTTGGGGCTGAAGAGGGACGCCAGGATGGTGACTACCAGGACGCCCAGGATCACGGTCAGGGAAACACCCGTACTGACTTCCACCACATTGACGTGTTCGCCGTCGTTGATGAACGGCAGGGTGTTTTCGTGCAGGGCGTGCAGGATGAGTTTCACGCCGATGAAACCCAGGATGGCCGCGAGCCCGTAGGACAGGAAGATCAGGCGGTCCAGTAGGCCGTCGATCAGGAAGAACAGTTGGCGCAGGCCCATGAGCGAGAACGCCGTGGCGGTGAAGACGATGAACACGTTCTGGGTCAGGCCGAAGATGGCCGGGATGGAGTCGAGGGCAAAGAGGATATCGGTGCCGCCGATGGCCACCATCACCAGGAGCATCGGCGTGAGGACGCGCTTGCCGTTTTCCATGGTGAACATTTTGTCGCCGTCATAGTGTTCCGACGCCGGGAGGAATTTCTTGGCGAGCCGGACCACCAAGCCTTCGGCGTCGTCGTCGTCGTGGCCATCGGGTTTGAGCAGGTTTCCGGCCGTGATCAGCAGGATGAGCCCGAAGATGTAGAACACCCACGCGAAGCTGTTGATCAGGGCTGCGCCGAGGAAGATGAAGGCGGTGCGGGCGATCAGCGAGAAGACGATGCCGAACAGGAGCACCTTTTGCTGGTCAGCCCGGGGCACCTTGAAGCTGGCCATGATGATAAGGAACACGAAGAGGTTGTCCACGGACAGGGCCTTCTCCGTGACATAGCCCGCGAAGTATTCGGTGCCCATGGTGGTGCCGCCAAATATCAGCACACCGAGGCCGAAGAGTAGGGCGATGCCTACGTAGATGGAGGACCAGATGGCCGATTCCTTCAGCGAGGGCGTGTGCGCCTTCCGCACATGGAAAAAGAAATCGAAGGCCAGAAGGCCAGCAATTCCCGCGATGGTCAGGATCCAGGCAAGGGAAGAAACTTGCACGTCGGCGCACTTTCGTCGGAGTCTTCCTCCAGCCTACCTAAGCGGGCTTCAACAGTTTTCGCTTCATGACAGCCTCCCGCGAGAGCGTTTTGTAGCCTTCCCGCTCAAACAGGACGGTGATCACGTCATCCTCGTAATGCATCACCAACCCGGCACCCCACTTCTTGTGGGTCACCGGCGACTGGAGCGGGAACGGAACGTCGCCGGCAGCGCCGCCGTCGTGATTCCGGGCCTGCGGCTGGGCAGCGCCATGCTGCGTGCGCTCGATGCAGGAATCGCAGTTGCCGCACGGCTCCGGGAGGTCCTCGCCGAAGTAACCAAGCAGGAACTGGCGCCGGCAGCCGTCCGTTTCGGCGAAGCCGCGCATCATGTGGAGCCGGGATTCGTCCACGCGCTGCCGCGCTTCTGCCAGTTCGACGGCGCGTTGCACCAGTGCGGCCGGCCTGGGTTTGGAGGTGAGCCGGACGCCCCGCTTGCCGGAGGCCACGGCACCGGCCTCCTGCAGCTGGTTCAGGAGACCCATCATGCGACGAGACTTGAAGCCGGTGAGCTCGGCAAGTGACGACGCGAAGACGGGCTCGTCCGCCGAGCGGAGGGCCTTAAGCACGGCCAGCAGGGCCTCGGGGTCCGGACGTTGGGCTTGTCGATCCCCATCCCGAAGGCCGTGGTGGCCACCACCACGTCCAGTTGGTCCGCCATGAACAGTTCGAGGATCCGCTCGCGGTCCGGTGTGGAGCGGCCTGCGTGGTAGGCCTCGGCGCGAAGTCCCTCTCCGGCCAGCTTGGCGGCGTATTTCTCGGTGTCCTTGCGCGTGGCCGCGTAAAGCAGGCCCTGCTGCCGCGTGCCGGCATTAGAACCGTTTCCGTGGACCAATGCGGCGATCTGTTCCACTACCGCACGGCGTTTATCCTTCTCCACGTGGTGCCTGACCACGTCCAGCATGATGTTGGGCCGGTCGAAGCCGCGAACCAGGATCAGCGGATCCTTCATCCCCAGCCGTTCCGCAATCTCCTCTCTGACCGGAGGGGAGGCCGTGGCCGTCAGCGCGGCCACGGGCGGGTTGCCCAGGTGCTTCCTGACTGTGCCCAAGTTTAGGTAATCGGGGCGGAAATCGTGTCCCCAGGACGACACACAGTGTGCCTCATCCACCACAAACAGTGCCGGGCGTATAGCGGCGATCCGCTCCACAGTTTCCTTTTTGGCCAGCTGCTCGGGCGCCAGGAAAACGAACGTGGCCCGGCCTGACTCCACCTTCCGCCAGGCTTCGTCCAGTTCCGCGTCGGTGTGGGAGGAATTGATGGCGACGGCGGCGTCCGCACCGAGTGCCTCGATGAGCCCGCCGATTTGGTCCTCCTGGAGGGCGATCAAGGGTGAAACCACGACGGCGGGGTGTCCCGCCTCGCGGTAGAGATGCGTGGCGGCTACCTGGTAGATGGCGGACTTACCGTGGCCGGTGGGCATCACGGCCAGGACGTCACGGCTGTCGACCAGGGCGGCCATGCCGGCGAGTTGGCCGTCGCGGAGTTGCGGGAGGGAGAACAAAGAGGAGGCAAGTGCGCTCAGCGCAGGGTGCTCGGGCATGAAGGCGGCTCCGGATGGTGGGTCCTGCGGCCGCTTGCTTCAGCCGTGGTGACCAGCCTACGCGAGGTGGCATCCGCCGTCGTCCGCGGTCCGAGAGAGCACACCCCTCCGTGCTCGCTGACGGGCCGCTTTTCCTTGACTTCCGGGACGCCCTGAACAAGTGTGGAAGAGACCCGTACCATTCTGAATATTTTCGTGTTTGCGGTTTGAGTCTGAAGAAGGAGAGTGCAGCGTGGCGCGCAAAAATCCGAAGGTCGAAGAGGTCAACGAGGCTGACATCGAAGTCAGTGGCCACCCGAAGACGTGGGCCGCCGGCGTCCCCGGCGTCTTCCACTCGATGGAGCCCGCCCTGACACACATGGGGGTGGGCCGGGCCGCGAAGACGCTGCTGGCGCTGAACCAGAAGGACGGCTTTGACTGCATGAGCTGCGCCTGGCCGGATCCCGGCCATCGCAAGACCTTTGAATTCTGCGAAAACGGTGCCAAGGCGGTCACCTGGGAGGCCACGCCCGTGCTGGTCGGCCCCGAATTCTGGGCCGAACACCCTGTCAGCGAACTCCGGGAACGCTCCGAGTACTGGCTGGGGATGCAGGGGCGCCTCACCACACCGGTTTACAAGGCAGCGGGTGAGGACCACTACCGGCCGGTCAGCTGGGACCGTGCGTTCACCATCCTCGGGGACAAACTGATATCTCTGCCCAGCCCGGACCAGGCCACCTTCTACACCAGCGGCCGGACCTCCAACGAGGCCGCTTTCCTGTACCAACTGTTCGTCCGGGCGTACGGCACCAATAACCTGCCGGACTGCTCCAACATGTGCCACGAATCGTCGGGCTGGGCTATGGGCCAGACCATCGGTATCGGCAAGGCCACAGTCTCCGCCGATGACTATGCCAAGGCGGACCTGATCATCATTATGGGTCAGAACCCGGGCACGAACCACCCGCGGATGCTGACTGCCCTGGAAGAGACCAAGGAGGCCGGGGGGCAGATTGTGGCCGTTAACCCGCTGCCGGAGGCCGGCCTGCGCCGCTACAAGAATCCGCAGAAGGTCAAGGGCATCATCGGCCACGGAACCCAGATTGCGGACCAGTTCCTGCAGATCCGGCTTGGCGGCGACATGGCACTCCTCCAAGCCGTCTGCAAGCGCGTGCTCGACGCCGAAGCCAAAAATCCCGGCACGGTGCTGGACCATGCCTTCCTGGCGGAGCACTGCCACGGGCTGGAGGAGTTGAAGGCCCACCTCGCCGAACTGGACGAGGCAGCCGTCCTTGAGGCTACCGGGCTGCGGACTGAGGAAATCGATGAACTGGCGGACCGCTACCTGAAGGCCGAGAAGGTGATCATCACCTGGGCCATGGGCATCACCCAGCACAAGAAGGGCGTGGCCACCATCAAGGAGATCATCAACCTCCTGCTGCTCCGCGGCAACATTGGCAAGCCGGGCGCCGGAGCCTCACCCATCCGCGGGCACAGCAACGTCCAGGGTGACCGGACCATGGGCATCTGGGAGCAGATGCCGCCGTCGTTCCTGGACGCACTGGGCAAGGAGTTCAGCTTCGATCCGCCCCGGGAACACGGTGTGGACTCCGTGGAAACCATCAGGCAAATGCGCGACGGCGGGATCAAGGTTTTCGTCGGGATGGGCGGCAACTTCGTGGGAGCCATTTCGGATACCCAGGCCGCCATCTCGGCGATGGAAAACACGGAAATGTCAGTCCAGATTTCCACCAAGCTCAACCGCTCGCACACCGTGACAGGTGCTGAAGCACTGATTCTGCCCACCATGGGCCGCACCGAGATTGACCTGCAGGAGTCCGGGCCGCAGTTTGTTTCGGTGGAGGACACCGTGTGCGCAGTCCACGGCTCACACGGCGCCGTCCCCCCGGTGGCACCCGGGCTGCTATCCGAGGTGGCCATCCTCAGCAGGCTTGCCCAGAAGGTGGTGGGTGACCGGGTCAATGCTGACTGGGCCGGGTTTGAGAAAAACTACGACCTCATCCGCGACCACATCTCCCGGGTGGTCCCCGGCTGTGAGGACTACAACGGGAAAATTCGGCAGGAGGGCGGCTTCGTGCTGCCGAACGGCCCCCGGGACTCGCGCACGTTCGACACCCCCATGGGTAAAGCGATGCTCACGGTCAACCAGCTTGAACACGTCGACCGGCCGGCGGGCACGCTGATCCTGCAAAGCATGCGTTCCCACGACCAGTTCAACACCACCATCTACGGCAATGACGACCGCTACCGCGGTATCAAGAAGGGCCGCGAAGTGGTGTTTGTAAGCCCCGAGGACCTGGCCGGCCTTGGCCTCAGCGACGGGCAGCACGTGGACATTCACGGTGTGTACCAGGACAACGTGGAACGTGTGCTGCACAACTACCGGGTGGTTTCTTACCCCACCGCGGCGGGCTGTGCGGCCGCGTATTATCCCGAGGCTAACGTTCTTGTTCCGTTGGACAGCGTGGCTGAAGGCAGCCAGACACCCGTGTCCAAGGCAGTGATCGTCCGGCTCGAGCCGGCCAAGGCACACGCGCCGGCGGAGGTGGCCGCCGGCTGACTGCTGGCCGCCGGCTGGCTATTGGGCGCTGTGCGTCCAGCCTTCCGCGCCCGGCTCCGGGTGGGGGCTCGCCTGCTGGCGGGCGTCCGCACAGAGCCTGAACGCGACGTCGGCGGCTTTGGTGATGGAGGCCGTCGAGGCTGCCTTGGAACCCGCGCTTCCCGTGCCGGCCTCGAGCGCGGCGGCGTAGCCCACCAAGAAGGCGGTGATCGGGGCAGCTGCGTGCGTCACAGAATCTGCGGATTTCCGGGCCAGCTCAAGGATCAGCTCCTGGTCCAGCTTTAGGTCCAGGATCTGCAGGGCCTGGGTCAGCTTATGGGTCCACTGGTCCAAAATCTGGGCTTCGTCGTCGTTCGGGGCCATGATGTCTCCTTTGTGGGGCGGGTTCGCGGAACGGGCTTGTGGAAGCAGGCGGTTCTCAGGTATCAATGGTGGACATGTTGGGGTAGCGGGCCCCTGCGGTAGCCCCGGCAGGCGCCAGTTCATCCAGCTGCCGGAGGTCCTCCGCGGTGAGTTCGACGCCCACCGCACCCAGGTTCTCGGCGAGCCGTTCGCGCTTTTTGGTGCCGGGAATCGGGACGATGTGCGGGCCCTGGGCCAGTAGCCAGCCGAGGGCGAGCTGGGCGGGGGTGCATTGCTTCTGGCCGGCCAGTTCCTTCACCCGGTCCACGAGCTTCAGGTTGCGGGCGAGGTTTTCGCCTTGGAACCGGGGCGAGTGCCGGCGGAAGTCGTCGGCTGCGAAGTCATCAGCAGAGCGGATCTGGCCGGTCAGGAAGCCGCGGCCCAGCGGGCTGTAGGGCACAAAACCGATCCCCAGTTCCTCGAGCACCGGAAAGACTTTGGTCTCGGGTTCGCGTTCCCACAGCGAGTACTCGGTCTGCAGCGCGGTAATCGGATGCACGGCGTGGGCACGTCGGATGGTCTCCGCCGACGCCTCGGACAGGCCGAGGTGGCGGACCTTCCCTGCCTCGACCAGCCCGGCCATGGCCCCCACGGTGTCCTCGATGGGGATGGTTTTATCCACGCGGTGCTGGTAGTAGAGGTCGATGTGGTCCAAGCCCAGGCGCTGGAGGCTGGCATCGCAGGCGGCGCGGACGTAATCCGGATGGCCGTTGATGCCCACCCAGGAGCCGTCCTCACGGCGTTCGTTGCCGAACTTCGTGGCCAGTACGACGTCGGCGCGCCGCCCTGAGATCGCACCGCCCACCAGCTTTTCATTCGTGAAGGGCCCGTACATGTCCGCGGTGTCCAGAAGACTTCCGCCGGCGTCGAGGAATGCGTGGATGGTGGCGATCGATTCCTGCTCGTCGCCCGTCCCGTAGAACTCGCTCATGCCCATGCAGCCCAGGCCCAGGGCGGAAACGGTTAATGGTCCAAGCGTCCGGTCTTCCATGCGGATCTCCTTTGCAGCGGAACTGGCTCGAAGGCCTGCCGGTTCCGCAAGCCGCATGGTGCACCGTAGGCCACTATAGGCACGTTGTGTCGGGTGTCACAACAGGTTTGCGCAGGAGCGCCAGGGTTGGGAAAGCCTGCAACGAAGGTGAATCCCCTTGAGCGACCATCACTTTCAGCCACAATCCGGACCGCCACCGGTTCGAGGTTCTGGATGCCGGAAAAGTGATAGGGAAGGCCTGGTACAAGGCGTACCACGGCCATGGCTCGGTGGAGCGGATCTTCTATCACACGGTGATCAACGTGGAATACGCGGGGCAGGGTTGGCAGGCAGGCTGGCCAAAGTGGCGCTGGATGAGACGCTTGCTGCGGGCCTGCGGATCGTACCGGTCTGCCCGTTCATCAAGAGCTACATCACCAGGAACCCGGAATATGAGGGAATGCCGTGGCCAACACGCCCGCGCATCTGCGGATCCTGGACGAAGCGCTGGCAGTCCGGGCCTGACCTCCTTCCCGGCTGAGACCGGCCGGGGCCGGTCATCAAATCGCGCTTCCAGCGGCCGATAGAGCAGACTGTTTCCGTGAGCAACCAACCCCGGATGCGGCTGGCTGTCGCAGGCCTTAGCCTGGGCACGGCGCTGAACCCGTTGAATTCGTCCATGATCGCCGTGGCACTGGTGGTGCTGCGCGCGGATTTCGGGCTCGACGTCGCAACGGTCACGTGGGTGATTACTTCTTTCTACCTCAGCTCTGCTGCCGGCCAGCCGCTGATGGGCAAGCTAGCGGACAGGTTCGGACCGCGCCGGATGTTTATGCTCGGCATGGCACTCGTGGCCGTAACCTGTGCCCTGGCTCCCTTTTCGCCGAACTTCGCTTTGCTGTGTGTGGCCCGGGCCGTGATGGCGTTGGGCACCGCCGCGGCTTACCCCAGTGCGGTGGTGATGGTCGGCGTCCTGGTCCATCAACCCGGCAACGCCCAACCGGCCGCCCTCGGATCGTCCCGTCCCTTGGGGCACATCCAGATGGCCAACACGTCCGCGGCCGCCGTCGGGCCGGTCATTGGTGGCCTGCTGGTGGGCTTCGTCGGCTGGCAGGCGCTGTTCCTCATCAACGTTCCGTTGGCGTTGGCGGCGCTGCTGATCGTACAGCGGGCGGCCCCCGCGGACGAGGCGAGGGAACGTGGAAGCTTCGCTGCGCTGGTGCGGGATTCGGATATCCCGGGAATCCTGGGCTTCGTCAGCTGCCTGCTGCTCGTGATGATGGCGCTGCTCGACGTGGCGCCGGGGTACCGGTGGCTGCTGCTGGGCGCCGGAACCGTAACGGCGGCTATGTTTGCCTGGCGTGAACTTCATTTCAGCCCGCCGTTCCTGGACCTGAGGCTCCTCGGCAGGAACCGGCCACTGATGCTGGTGTACGTGGGCTTCGCGGTGTTCAACAGCGTCTACTATTTTGCGTTCTTCGGCCTGCCCCAACTGCTGCAGGAGTCGGGCGGCTACGAGCCCGGCCTGGTAGGGCTGCTGATGCTGCCGCTGGCCGCCACATCCGTCCTGGCTACCCCGGGGGCAGTCCGGGCGATGGGAAGATTCGGCGTCCGGCGGGTGCTGATTGCCGGCGTCGTACTTCTTGCTGCGGTGGCCGCCCTCATGTGGCTCCTCACCCACTCACTGGCCATACCGCTGGTCCTGGTTCTGACTGCCCTCATGGGTGTTCCGTTCGGGGCGGTGAGCATCGCCTCGAACCAGGGCATGTTCGTCTCCACCCGGCCGCAGGAACGCGGCGTTGCTGCCGGAATCTTCCAGACGTGCCGTTATCTGGGCGCCATCACGGCCACCGTCCTGATCGGCGTGTTCGCCGCCGGCGGCGTGGACCAGGCGAGCTGGGGGCTGATGACCGTCACGATGCTGGCGCTCAGCGCCGTGGCCTTCGCGGTGACGCTGCTGTGGCGCGAACAGCCCAGATAGCGTGCGCAACGATGACGGCGTAGGCGCGCGCTACTCGTGGAGCGGCAACCCACGGCCGGCAGCGGAACCGACTTCGAGCGCGGCCTGGCCGCCCTGTCTGCTGCCGCGACGGCGAAATAGCCCTGCGCCTCGGGGAGACCGATTTTCCGGTCTAGTTGTCGAGGATCTGCTCGCGCAGAATGTCCGCATGCCCGCAGTGCTGGGCGAGCTCGCGCAGCACATGCAGGTAAACCCAGTGCAGGGTCAGCGGGCCGCGGCGGTTCCCAAGAAGCTCGTCGTCGAGGGCCAACGACGACGTTGCCCGGCGCGCTGCCTCGCAGGCTTCCTGGTGGGCCCGCTGGACACTGGCGATCGTGTCCGCGTCTGTGAGGATGAACGACTCGTCGGGCGTGGCCGCTATGCCGATCTCGGCACGGGACCGGCAGGTGATGGCTTCGTCGAACCAGACCTTCTCAACCAGGATCGCGTGTTTCACCAGGCCGAGCAGCGTGGTCCGCGATGCCACCAGGGACCGGCGCGCCTGCTCCTCAGTCAGCCCGTTCAGGCAGCCATTGAGCATGTTTCGATGGTCATCGAGGAACGCCTCGAACTGGGCGCGGTGAGGCTGACGGATGGCGTTCTCGGCGAACGCGGCGAGGGGAACAGACATCCACGAAGTATGGCAAGGCTCGTGCCCCAAGGCAACGGCCGACGTCGGGCGCCAACCCGTGGTGACCGGCAGGCCACGCGCCTAACCCGCAGAACGCCGATTCCGTGCCAGCCGTGCCAGCCGGACGAAGGCGTAAACAAAGGCGGCTTCAATCAGGAGCATCAGGCCCAGTAACAGCCATTGGCCCTGGGCGATGAAGACCACCGCGCCGGTGACAACCAGTGTGGTTCCGAGGCCCAGCGCGTACAAAGCGAACCCAAGAGCCACTTTCGCGCTGCGCACGCCCGTGCGGAAGCCAAAGCCAACGGGTTCGCCGCCAGGGTAGCCCTGCACCCGGTCGGGGGCTGCGGGCGTGAGACTGTCGAACTCCTCCCAGGGGTCCGCATCCGGATTGGTCATGACTCCATTATCCCGCCATGCCACCCCACATTTGCCCTATCAGGTTTCGCCACGGGTTTGGGGACCAAAAGTGACGGGCAACCTCGGATTAGTGTGCCTGTTCCGATCTCGGCGGGGGCAAGGACGATGTCGAAGCGGGTACGGGCCCGAGCGGTGTGGCCGAGGTCGCGGCCGTCGGGGGTCGGGGTGCGTCACGATGGTCCGGAGGCCGGGTGCAGTGGCCATGAAGTGCAGGTGGGAGGCGCGGACGGAGGAGCGGCCGGCGGCCTCGAGCATTTTTCCGACGGGCCCGTCGTGCGGGATGGGGTACGGGGCAGGCGTGAGTCCCCAGAATTCCACATGTGCCCAGTGGAGCGCTTGGAACATCGAGCCACTTTGTGAACGTCCCGGCTATGTCCACGACGTCACATTCGGTTGCCGGTGCGTCGCTGCTGACGGTCCAGCCACGCCCCACAGGGTCGTCGAATCGTCCGCTGCGGCCGCTGGCCTCCACCGTGTCCTGCACCGGGGGCACTGCCGTTGAAATCCCCTATATCCGTACTCCCCTGTTCAGCTCCATAATGGCCACATAAGCTTCGGGGACCCTCGCGCCGAAGATGGCTGGCGGGGCGTTGCAGAGTCCCAGGTGGCCGCCCCGGCACTTGGCGCAACGGACGGCCACGCGGCCCCGGACATGGACGTTCCGGGACTGAACCCGGGGGAGAGCACCGCCTTCAAAAAGAAACAAGGCACAAAGGAAATCATCATGCTCAAGGATTCAACGATCATGGCTGTCCTGCCCGCGAAGGACATCAACAGGGCGAAGGATTTCTACCGCGACAAGCTGGGACTCGAATCATCCGATGCCATGGAAGAAGGTAGCCTGATGTACCGGTGCGGCAACGGAACCAGCTTCCTGCTCTACCAGACAGATAATGCCGGCTCGGCTAAGAACACCCAGATGGGCTGGGAAACGGACAACCTCGAAGCCGAGATGGAGGATCTGCGGGGCCGCGGCGTGACCTTCGAAGACTACGACATGCCCGGGTTGAAGACGGAGAACGGCGTTTCCACCAATGATTGGGGCAAGTCCGCCTGGTTCCTGGACAGCGAAGGGAACATCCTCAACCTCTCCCAGCGCGCCTAGCGGTTTGCCCGGTTCACGCAGCACCAAAACAGGAGCGGAGGTGCCCAGGCCCCTACCCGGACCTGGGCGCTTCCGCGTAGTTTCTAGGGTTTGACGGCCTCTGCCTCGGTTTCGCTCCAGATGGTGCCTGCGATCGGACTTTTCCAGCAGGTGGCCCACCAAACCAGCAGCGCGGGCCATGACGCCCAGGCCGCGCGCCACCTTCCAGGGAATACCCATCGTCCCGGACAAGGCACCGATGGCGCCGGTGACGTTGACGGGCAGGATCTTGCCCGACCGTTCGCTGGCCACGGCCGAGATCGCCGTCATCAGGCGTCCGGCCGAATCGTCATAGCCCAGTTCCGCGGCCAGGGCGAACAGCCGCTATCCGCAGGGCGGGCGCGCGTGCAAGCATGGGCTCAATGGAACTTGGCACAAAAGGGGGACTTCATGAATTCCAACGGACTGCTGCTGGACGCCTTCGGCCGGATCCGGGACAGAGTGGAGGCCACGCTTGAAGGGCTCGACGACGGGGCCCTCGTCCGCCGGCCAGCTGGCACCGGAAATTCGGTTGCGTGGCTGATCTGGCATCTGGGCAGGGTGGAGGACGCCCAGGTATCTTCTGCCGCTGGCCTGGAGCAGGTCTGGATTTCGCAGGACTTTGTGGCCCGTTTTGACCTGCCGCTGCGCGGCCGCGATACCGGCTATGGCAATTCGACCGAACAAGTCGGCTCGGTGCGGGTGCCGGCGGAGCTGTTGCTTGCGTATTACGAGGCCGTCCACCGGCAGACCGTGGGGTTCATCAGCACCCTCAGCGACGAGGATTTGGACCGGGTGGTTGACAAGCGGTGGGACCCGCCCGTCACCCTCGGCGTGCGGCTGGTCAGCACCATCGCCGACTGCCTCCAGCACGTGGGGCAGGCCGCCTATGCCACAGGACTGAAGTCTTAGGAGGCAATGCCCATGGCTGAGACTGCGCAGGCCGTTCTCCATGACGGCTCAACCATCGCCGGTGCCGTCCAAGGTGAGGGCCCTGCCATCCTGCTACCGGTCAGCTTCGAGAACAGCGGCGCACCATGAGGTCCTTGCCGCGGTGGGCGAGGACCGCCGTCGTTGTTTATCTGTCTGTCACCGCTGCCGTTGTCCTGGCAGTGCTCCTGACCGGGGCGCTGGAGGTGGGTCCGGACGCGGGCTTCAGGGACGGGCTGAGGCTGGCCCTGGTGGTGCTGACTCTGCCCGTTTCGGCTGCGTATTTCGTCCTGGGCACGTTTAGTTCAGCGAGGCCACCGTCGCCGGGTGAGTTCAGCCTTGGCGGGTTGAGCCCGACGGTGGCCCTCTACTTTCTGGGGTTCCTCCTCCTGTCGGTGGTGAACGCCGCGGCCTTTCGGTCGGTAGTGCTCGGCGCACGGAAGCGTCACACCGGAGTACAACTGCGCGGGGTTACCCCGGACGTGCGGAACCTCCTCTGGACGGTACCCTTGGCGATAGTGCTGGGCCTCCCGCAGTGGCTCGTGGCGAGTTTTGCCTGGTGCGGGATCAGCGGTTGCAGCGGCGGCGGCTTCGGGGTGGCCACCGGATCCGAATGGCTGGCAATCACCTTGAGCGTGGTCAACGGTTTCATCCTTGCGGTGGCGTTGTTCGGCGTGCGCTGGCTGTATCCCACGGGGAAGCGCGCGGCCGTTGCGGTGGCGGCCGGAACCCTTTTCGGACTTCTGGGCGCTGCGGTTACGCACGGCTAGCACTGCCAGGCCGGCGGCTGGCGGGCAGTGCTAGCCGTTGCCCGCCAGCCACTTCATCGATGGCCACGTTGCCGGTCTCATACTTTCCGCGGACTCATAGGCGTAGCACCCCGCCATCATCTCTCTGCCCTTCCCGTTCATGGCCGTTGTTACCCGGTCCATCACTTCGCGTGCCTGTCCCATTTCGACGTCCACATAGTCGGGGCGCCGCACCGAAGCAGGGGCCCTTTGGCGGTTGGGTTTCTGCTCGCACGGGCGCCAATTTAAGTACATCCCTGGCGCCGTGGGAGAGTCAGCGAACGGGGCTACCCTCTGTGAGAAACGGCAGGGTGGGTGCCGCAATTACGCACGGTCCGGCGCGCCTGATTAACTGTCAGGAGAGTCGAGAGAGGGAACCTGCATGTCTGATATGGCCGCAGCACGGAAACTACGGGTAAGCCTGCCCAGCCAGGCACTGGCGGACGCGGTGGAGCCGCCCGCCGGCGTCGAACTCTTCCTCTGGGACCTGACGGGCGCGGCTCCGGCGGACCGGTTCGATCTTCTGGTGCCGCCCTACATGGGCAAGCCGGACGGGCTTACGGCGCTCGCCGGCGTTGACGTGGGGTTGGTGCAGAGCCAGTCGATCGGGTACGACGGCGTCGCGGCAGTTCTGCCCGCGGGGTGCCGTTTTGCCAACGCGGCGGGAGTCCATGAAACGTCCACGGCGGAACTCGCGTTGGGCATGATGATCGCCAGCCAGCGGGGTATCGCGCACTTTGCCCGGAATGCGGCGACGGGCACCTGGGACAACGGGATGCGGCCCAGTTTGGCCGACCGGAGGGTTCTTCTGGTGGGGTACGGGGGAGTGGGAAAGGCGATTGAGGCCCGGCTGCTGCCGTTTGAGACCGAGGTGACCCGGCTGGCCAGCCGCGGGCGAGAGGATGAGCGCGGCAGGATTTACGGGATTGACTCCCTTTACGAGCAGTTGCCGCTGCACGACGTCGTGGTAGTCAGTGTGCCCCTCGGCGAGCAGACCCGGCACCTTGTGGACGGCAGATTTCTGGCGGCAATGCCCGACGGCGCGCTGCTGGTGAACGTGGCGCGCGGGCCTGTGGCCGATACGGATGCCTTGCTGCGTGAGACGTCAACCGGCAGGCTCCGGGCGGCCCTTGACGTGACCGACCCGGAGCCGCTGCCGCAGGACCATCCCCTGTGGACCGTGCCGGGCGTCCTGATCACTCCCCACGTGGGCGGCGCGAGCACGGCCATGCTGCCGCGGATGGCGCGGCTGGTCCGGAAGCAGATCGGGCTGCTCCAGGCCGGGGAGGAACCGGTGAACGTGGTGCTGGGCGGGGCGGCCAGCCCTCGGGAATCCGGGCATATTGACACCCCGACGGCACAGGAATAGACGGCGAGTGCCGCGGCCTGAATGTCTTCCACGTCGCGAAGGCAAGCCTCGATGACACGGACCTGTCCGGCGTCGATTTCGCGTTCCTTAACTGGTTCCCTACGCATCTGACCGCGGTCGGCTGGAAGGTGGGGGCCGTCGTCGACGACGCGGCAACGATCCTTCGCGGGCAGGCCGGTGGCCCGTTCGGCGACCTTGCCGGGCTGTACGGCGAATGGCTGGGACTGGAGCGCGCGAGTGTCACGTTTACTGACGGCGACAGGCCTTCCGGCTCGGTGGCCGGCCATGCGCAGTTCACGTTTGAGCTCCTGCCAGGGCCAGACGGCGGCGTGACCACGGTGAAGAACGCGATGTATGGTTTTGCCCCCGAGTTCCGGATCGGTGAGGGCCCGGGGCTGGACAGTTCGGCATCGAGTTCGACGGCGTCAACGGCGAAACGTCGGACTTCACATTCGCCAGTGAAATGGCCGAGGGCGCCCCGAAGGCCGGGGCCAGCTCGGCGGGCCTAATGGAACATCGGAAGCTGTTCGGGAGAGGGACCGCGCAGACCGGGGTTCAGGCCTCCCGGGTGGAGCCGCGGGAGGCCGGTCTGATAGCGGTCCTGCTCGCTCTCGCAGCGGCCTGCTGGATCTTCACGTCCACGCAGCTCAACGGGATGGACATGGGCGTCTGGACGGATCCGGGGGCGCTCGGACTCTTCACCATCACGGACTTCATCCTGCACCGCATGCGGCCCGGGTACGGCGGTGCGCTTCGCATGATCGCTGAGCACGGTGCCTGGTGCGTGGCATGCTGCGGGGCCCTCATGGCGGCGCTGTTTGCGCTGGGCGTCATGAGCCTCGGCTCGATGGCTCACTGGGCCTTCATAGCAGCGGAAAAGATGCTGCCGTGGAAACGGCTGGCCAACCGCTCCGTCTCGGTAGCACTGGCCGTTATCGCGCTCGGCATGGCAGTCACACCGGCGGCGATAAACGGGATGGGAATGTAGCAGCCGGACCCTGCCGCGGAAAACCATCGTCTTGATAATTGCGGCGGAAAGGGAGTGCGGGCTATGGACCTCTCGCGATTGGCATGCCTAGACTGGCCAGACCCCAGACGCCAGGAAGCCACGCAATGGTTCAGCCCGTGGCACAAGTCCCTGACCTTGGGGTCCATCGCAATACTTCACGATTCGCGGCGGCCCTACCGGGTTGTGCCGTGCTGAGAAGAGGAGAGCACTGATGACAGGGAACAAAGCCGTTGCCTACAAGGAACCGGGCAAGGTCGAACTGATCGACATCGACTATCCAAGCTTCGAACTGAAGGACGGTCCGGGGGTGAACCCCGCCAATGTGGGGCGCTCTGTGCCGCACGGGGTCATCCTGAAAACCGTGGCCACCAACATCTGCGGTTCGGACCAGCACATGGTCCGCGGCCGCACCACGGCGCCCCCGAACCTGGTGCTGGGGCACGAGATCACCGGCGAGGTGGTGGAGGTGGGACCCGGCGTCGAGTTCATCAAAGTGGGCGATATTTGTTCGGTCCCCTTCAACATCGCCTGCGGCCGCTGCCGGAACTGCAAGGAACGCAAGACCGGCATTTGCCTGAACGTGAATCCGGACCGGCCCGGCAGCGCCTACGGCTACGTGGACATGGGCGGCTGGGTGGGCGGCCAGGCAAACTACGTGCTGGTACCGTACGCGGACTGGAACCTGCTGAAGTTCCCGGACAAGGACCAGGCCCTGGAGAAGATCATGGACCTGACCATGCTCTCGGACATTTTCCCCACCGGCTTCCACGGGGCGGTGACGGCCGGGGTGGGCGTCGGCTCCACCGTGTACGTGGCCGGTGCCGGACCTGTTGGCCTCGCAGCGGCCACCAGCGCCCATTTGCTGGGTGCCGCCGTCGTGATTGTGGGGGACATGAACGAGGACCGGCTGAAGCAGGCGCGTAGTTTCGGCTGCGAAACGATTGACCTGAGCAAGGGTGGACCCGCGGAACAGATCGAGCAGATCCTGGGCGTGCCGGAGGTGGACTGCGGCGTGGACGCGGTGGGATTTGAAGCGCGCGGCCACGGCCACGACGCCAAGGAGGCCCCGGCTACGGTGCTGAACTCGCTGATGGAAATCACCGCGGCGGGCGGTGCCCTGGGCATTCCCGGGTTGTACGTTACGGGCGATCCGGGCGGCGTGGACGAGGCTGCCCAGAAGGGTTCGCTGAGCCTGAGCCTGGGCACCGGGTGGGCCAAGTCGCTGAGTTTCACCACCGGTCAGTGTCCGGTGATGAAGTACAACCGGCAACTGATGATGGCCATCCTGCATGACAGGGTAAGCATCGCCAAGAACGTGAATGCGAAGGCGATCACACTGGAGGATGCGCCCAAGGGTTACGCCGAGTTCGACGCCGGGGCGGCCACCAAGTACGTCCTCAACCCGAACGGATACCTCAGCTAAGCCGCTGCCGGGCGGGGTGCGCCAGGCACCCGGCCCGGCAGGTGCCGGGACTTTCGGGCGGCTGTTGTCAGCGCCGGTGATGGGGCCTACGCTGTGCCCACGGGCCCATTCGGGGACCGGTTCCAGGACCCTCCCTCACGGGGTACCAGGCACACGCTGGGATGCCCGCGTCCTGGGCATCACGGGACAGGAAAAAGACCATGACCAAGTATCTTTTTGAAGCCAATTACGTGGGCGAAGGAATCACGGGACTCATGCGCGAAGGCGGCACCAAGCGGCGTGACGCGCTGGTGGATGCCCTCAAATCCGTGGGAGGTTCGCTCGAGTGTTTCTACTACGCCTTCGGGGACACCGACGTCATTGGCGTTTTCGACGTGCCGGACGTGCCAGGTGCCGCGGCTCTGTCACTGATGATCAATTCGACGGGCAACGTGGATGTGCGTCTGAAGCCGCTCATGACGGTGGAAGATATTGACGAAGCTGCCAAGATGACGCCTTCGTACCGGGCTCCCGGGCAGTAGGGGCCAGGGGCTGCGCTAAGCCCTTGCCGGGGCGGGTGCGGGCCTGCCAAAGAAAGCCGCCGCGTCCGCCGCCACCCGGTCCGGGTATTCCCACAGAATCATGTGCCCCACATCGGGGTAAACCTTCAACACCGCCCCCGGTATCCGGGCTGCCAGAGTTTCCTGGTCCGCGCGGGGCAGCAGGTTGTCCGCGGCGCCCCACAAGATGAGCGTCGGCGCCTGGATGGTCCCGGCTTCCGTGGGCGGCGTGGCGGCGCTCAGGCCATTGAGGATGCCCTTCCACGCGTGGGCAGGCATCCTCAGTCCGTCGCGCACCCTGTCCTCGATGAACCAGTCCGGAACCGAGCGCAGCTGGGGAACCAGGACAAGGAATCCCGCACCCAGTCTTCGTCGATTGGGTCCGTCAGGCGGTCCACGTCGTCGGCAACGGGGGTCCGCCCGTGAAGGCTCAAGGGACTGCCCACCAGCGCGAGGGCTGCCACACGCTCGGGGCAGGTGATGGCCACCTGTTGGGCGACGTAACCGCCGCTGGAGGAGCCAAGCACCAAAGCGCGCGGCAGGCTGAGAGCGTCGAGGATCGCAACGGCGTCGTCGGCCTGCTCTGCTAGGGAGTAACCGTCCACGGGTTTCGCGGCGTCGCCCTGCCCGCGGAGGTCGGGGACGTAGACGGTGAAGCCGTTCAGTTGCGGTATAAGGCGGTCAAAACTCCCGCGGGATTCGCCCCACGCATGCAGCAGTAATACCGGCGGAGATCCGGCGCCGCCCTGGACGAGGCACGGCACGGTGATGCCGGTGCGGAGCGTGAGGTCCCGGACCACGGAGTCCATAGGTTCAGCGTACGACGCCGGCGCTCGCGGCCATTACTGGAAACGGGACCTGCGGGGCTCTGCTTAAGCAGACGATTCGTGGGTACGGTTGGCTCATGCAGAAGATATCGATCGATGCCTTGGCCCGTCAACAGATCGCGGCCGCGGTGGCGGCGCCCAGCGGGCGGGCCGCGGACACAGCCTTCGGCGGACACGAAAAGAAACTGCGGCAGACCGTGATGGCCTTCCGCGCCGGAACGCAGCTCAGCGAACACCAGAACCCCGGCGAGGCCACTCTCTATGTCCTCAAGGGCTCGGTCTGGCTCAAAGCTGGCGGCGAATCGTGGCAGGGGAGAACGGGGGACCTCCTGATCGTTCCCGACGGGCTGCACAGCCTCGAGGCGGAGGAGGACTCGGCGGTGCTGTTCACGGTGGTGAAGACCGATCGGCTCTGACGGGTTAGCGCCCAGTCTGCTGGTAAACGTCAGGGATGCCGTCCCGGTCAGTGTCGATAGCCTCTTCCGCTTCCAAGGCCCGGTACTGGCGGTTGCGGGTGCCCAGCACCGCTGCGGCTAGGAGTGCGGCGAGCATCGACGCGGTGAGGATCCCCACCTTGGCATGGTCTTCGTGGGCGCTGCCCTGGCCGAAGCTCAGCTCCGCCACGAGGAGCGAAACGGTGAAGCCGATGCCGGCCAACAGCGACACCCCGAACACATCAAGCCACTTCAATGTCCGGTCCAGGGATGCTCTGGTGGCCTTGGTGAGGAGCCAGGTGGTGCCGAGGATTCCGGCCGGTTTACCGAGCACCAGCGCCACAACCACACCGATGGCCACAGGGTCCGTCACGGCCGAGATGAGACCGTCCCAGCCGCCTACCGCCACGCCGGCGGAGAAGAAAGCAAACACCGGGACTGCAATGCCGGCGGAAATGGGCCGGAACCGGTGTTCGAAAATCTCTGAGAGCCCGGGACCAGCCGAGGGTCCGCCGCTTGCCTTGGACCTGATCACCGGGATGGCGAACCCCAGCAGCACTCCGGCCACCGTGGCATGGATACCGGAGGCGTGCACCAGGGCCCAGGTGATCACCCCCAGGGGAAGGAGGATCACCCAGGCAGCCGCCACCTTCGTGCCGAAGAAGCGGCGGTACTTCTGGGCCAGGAAAGTGTACGCAGCGAGCGGAATCAGGGCCAGGAGCAGGAATTCGGCGTGCAGGTCGCCGGAATAGAACACTGCGATGATGCCGATGGCCAGGAGGTCATCCACCACAGCCAATGTCAGCAGGAAGATCCGGAGCGCGCTGGGCAGGTGCGAGCCGATGATCGCCAGCACGGCCACGGCAAAAGCGATATCGGTTGCCGTCGGGATGGCCCAGCCCCGCAGGGTCTCTGGGCTGGCAAGATTGATGAGCGCATAAATGGCTGCCGGGACTGCCACGCCCCCGGCTGCCGCGGCGATGGGCACCACGGATTTGCTGAATTGCCGAAGATCTCCGGCTACGAACTCACGTTTAAGTTCCAGCCCCACGAGGAAGAAGAAGATCGCCAGCAGTCCGTCGGCAGCCCAGGCTCCCAGGCTGAGTTCCAGGTGCCACGGTTCGTAGCCGATGCGAAGGTCGCGCAACGCGAAGTAGCTGGGGGAAAGCGGGGAATTTGCCCAGATCAGGGCCATGACGGCCGCGGCCACCAGCAATATGCCGCCAACGGTTTCCTTCCGCAGGATCTCGCCGATGCGGAGCGTTTCGCCATAGCTTCCCCGTCCCAGGACTGATTTGCGCGGCGGAACGGATGGGTTCTTGTTCATAAAAGGTGTCCTAAACAATGAGTCGACAAATAACGTGCCGACCAGACTTCCCGGCTCACCTCCGACGAGTCTACCCGCCTCACCCGGACGCCATGAGAGGTTACAGAGTGGTGAGGATTCCGGCGCCGCCGTCCCGGACGCCGGGGACGAGCTTAGGCGCCGGTCCTTTCCAGGGAATGCGGAAGAACGGCGTCGTCCGCAGTGCGCGCTGCGGAGGGGAACAGCACCAGGAGCAGGCCCAGGGCCACAGCCGCACCGATCAGCTGCGCTGCGACGAACCCGGGAACCGAAGCGGGTGCGATGCCCGCCGCCGTGTCGCTGAAGGCGCGGCCCACGGTCACGGCCGGGTTTGCGAACGACGACGACGAAGTGAACCAATATGCGGCTCCGATGTAGGCACCGGCTGCCGGTGCGGCGAGGGCGCCCCGTTTGGTGGCGGCCAGGGCGAATATCAGCAGGACGAGCCCTGCGGTAGCCACCACCTCGCCCAGCAGGTGCCCCGAGGATGCCCGGTCTTTGGTCGAGATGGAGGTTCCCACGTCAAACATGGCGTTCGCGAGCAGGCTGCCGCTGATCGCACCCACGGTCTGCGCCACCACGTAGGTGCCCAGTTGCGGAAGGGTCAGCCCGGTCCCGCTGTGCCGGCCCAGGACCCAGTCCACAAGGGAGACCGCGGGGTTGAGGTGCGCGCCGCTGACGGGGCCGAATACGAGGATCAGCACGGTCAGGCCCAGGACCGTTGCGGTGCTGTTCTGCAGCAGCTGCAGGCCGACGTCGCCGGGGGAGAGCCGCTCCGCCGCGATTCCGGAGCCGACGACGATGGACACGAGCAAGCCGGTGCCGAGCAGTTCGGCGAGGGCGCGGCGCCACAACGGCGGGTGGTGGGAAGTCATGGCACCAGCTTGACCCAAGAAATTAACTCAGTCAAAATTGAACCAATGAAAACTGAGCCAGTTGACCGCTTTCAGGCGCGGGTCGCAAAACATGCAGCCCTGGCGGATCCAGCGCGCCTCCGCATTGTGGACCTGCTGACCGTGGGAGACCTTTCCCCCACGGAGCTCCAGGCGGAGCTGGGGATGTCCTCGAATCTGCTGTCCCACCATCTGCGGACGCTGGAAGGGGCGGGGTTGGCGATCCGCCACCGGTCCGAGGCCGATAAGCGGCGCAGCTATGTCCGGCTCGCCGGCGGTGCGCTGGAAGGGCTGGCCCCCGGGCGTGAGCACGCGGCGCGCCGCGTGCTGTTCGTCTGCACCCGCAACAGTGCGCGGTCGCAACTGGCGGCCGCCCTCTGGATGCAGGCCAGCGGCATCCCCTCGACATCGGCGGGGACCCATCCTGCGGAGCGCATCGCCCAGGGGGCGATCGACGTCGCCCGCCGCCACGGCGTCAACCTCGCTGAACTCCGCCCGCTCCTGCTGGACCCGGCGGCGCACGCTGAGGACTTTGTGGTCACCGTCTGCGATAACGCCCACGAGGAACTTCCCGGACTCAAAGGCATCCACTGGTCCGTCCCGGATCCGCTGCGGCTGAATACGGAGGAAGCCTTTGAGGGCGCCTTTACCGACATTGCCGCCCGCATCGGTGACCTTGCCCCCCGTATGCGCGCAGCGTGATTCCGCGCTAAGACCGATCCTGCACCCGACTGATTCCAGGAAAAACCCGTGAGCACCGATACCGCCAAGAAGCCTTCCGTCCTGTTCGTCTGCGTCCACAACGCTGGACGCTCCCAGATGGCCGCCGCCTTCCTCACCACGCTGGGGCAGGGCGAAATCGAGGTCCGCTCCGCCGGTTCCCAGCCCGCCGACAAGGTCAACCCAGCCGCCGTCGAGGCCATGGCAGAGCTCGGAATCGACATGTCCGCCGCGATCCCCAAAGTCCTCACCACCGAGGCAGTCAAAGAGTCCGACGTCGTCATCACCATGGGCTGCGGCGACGAGTGCCCGTATTTCCCCGGCAAACGCTACGAGGACTGGGTCCTGGAGGACCCGGCCGGCCATGGCGTGGACGCAGTGCGCCCCATCCGCAACGAGATCAGGACCCGTATCGAGGGTCTGATCGATTCCCTGATTCATGCCGCCAGGTAAGCCAACGCGAACCGCCGCACCAATGGATGAAACAGAGGACAGCATGGATTCAGCGAGGAACCTTCCCGTCGCAGTCGTCGGCGCCGGGCCCGTCGGACTGGCCGCCGCGGCGCACCTGCTCGAACGCGGCCTCGAGCCGCTGATCTTTGAGGCAGGCCCGACGGCAGGATCCGCCATTGAGCAGTGGCGCCACATCAGGCTGTTCTCACCGTGGCGGTTAAACCACGACGCCGCCGCCGCGCGTTTGCTGGAGGCTGCCGGCTGGGAGACGCCGCGCCTGACGGCACTGCCCTACGGCGGGGAACTCATTGACAACTACCTGGCACCCCTGGCCGCACTTCCGGCGATCAGGACCCGGCTGCATTCCGGTGCCCGGGTCCTGGCGGTGACCCGCGCCGGCATGGACAAGACCCATACGCGCAACCGCGAGAACACGCCGTTCACCGTCCGCGTTGAGCACAACGGCGGTGAGGTCCGCGACCACACAGCTGCCGCCGTCGTGGACGCGTCCGGCACCTGGTCCACGCGCAAACCCGCTGGGCACGTCAGGCCTGCCCGCCATCGGTGAGGACGCCGCCGCCGGCCGGATCTCATCGCCCCTGCCGGACGTCAGAGGACGTGACCGGGCGTCCTTCGCGGGCCGCCGCGTCCTGGTGGTCGGAGCCGGGCATTCGGCAGCGAACACCCTGATCAACCGCCCGGAACCACCATTCGCTGGGCCGTGCGCGGGCCTTCCGCCGACAAGGTCTTTGGGGGCGGCGACCTCGACGGCCTGCCTGCCCGCGGCCAGCTCGGATCCCGGCTCCGCCGCCTCGTGGAGGCCGGGACCGTCGAATTGCACACCGGCTTCGGCATCTCCTCGCTCAAGACGCTGGACAGTCAAGTGAGCGCTAAAGCCGCCGACGGACGAACTCTGGACGCCGACGTCGTGGTCCCCTGTATCGGGTTCCGCCCAGATCCACGAACGCATCACGAAACGGGTTGACTCACTGCCGGTATCTGAACAGAAAGAGGGCACCTGCGCATGAACGGAAACAGCAAGATCCCTGGTGTCCTGTTCGTCTGCAGCAAGAACGGCGGCAAGTTCCAACTGGCCGCCGGTCTCATGCGGGAACTTGCCGGGGAGTCCGTCACCGTCTACTATTCCGGCACAAAACCCTGGACCGGCCTGGACCCGGAGTCCGTGGAATCCACCACGGATCAGCGGGCGATGATGACGTCGAGTTTGCGGGGGCCGTGGACTCCCTCAACGCGTTCGAGTTCTATGTCGCTGGTGGCACTGGGACCGCTGATCATGGTCAGCGGGCTGGTGCCGTCGATCCGGCGCAGCGCCTCGGGCAGGATTCCGGCGATGTCGGCGGCTTTCACGACGCAGATGTGATGGTCCGGGACGAGGGTAATCGCACGGCGGCCCTGGTTGGGGCTGGCGTCCAAGATGATGGTCCCCGTCTCTGCGACCGCGACGGCGCTGCCTGTCACGACGGCGTCGATACCGTCGAGCTCGGCAACGCTCAGCGGGCCAGTGGCTGAATCCAGGCGGCGCCGGCTGTCATGTTCGAGTTCAAATCCGATGAGCCAGCCGGCGTCCAGCCCTGCGGGTACGACGTAACTGCCGGCCCCTGCGAGGAGTTCCGCGATCCGTGCCGGCACGTTTTGAGCGTCCACGATGGAGACCTGTGCTTTGTAGTCGATCAGGCGGTCCACCAGCAGCTCGATCAGTTCAGCTTCGTCCAGCTGGGATGCGGCCCTGTATTCGCGGGGAATCACCGGGGCCTGGGGGTTGTCTTTCAGGGCGGTGCGGATCCGCTCAAGGATCTCTTCGCGGGCGCTCATGGCTGGTCTTCCTGGTTGTGGGCTGCGGGTGCTGCGTCGGTGTCCGGGGCCCGGTGGTCCTTTTTCCACCAGTCGCGGAAGGACTGCGTGGGCGGCGCCGGGATGTCGCGGCTTTGGGTCCAGCCGGCGGCGATGCCGGGCAGTTTGGTGATTTTCTTGTCGGGGCCGGCGGCCAGGCGGCCCAGCGGCAGTCCTTTTTCGAGCAGGCCGAGGCGTTTGCCAGAGGACAGCGCCCAGGAGGCGGCGTTCATGCCGACGTCCATTTGGCTGGGGAGCTTTTTCTTTCCGCGTTTGCTGTCCACGTCGACGCTGCGCAGGTGCACCAGGATGTCCGGGATGTTGATCTTGACTGGGCACGCGTCGTAGCAGGCCCCGCACAGTGAGGAGGCGTAGGGCAAAGAGTTGTTCTCCGCAGCCTGGATGCCTGTCATCAGCGGGGACAGGATCGCCCCGATCGGCCCGGGATAGGTGGAGCCGTAGGCGTGGCCGCCGGTGCGCTCATAAACGGGGCAGACGTTCATGCAGGCGCTGCACCGGATGCAGTGAAGGGCGGAGCGTCCCATTTCATCGGCCAGGGCGGCACTGCGCCCGTTGTCCAGCAGCACCAGGTGAACGTTCTGGGGTCCGTCGCCTTCGGTGACGCCGGTCCAGAGCGAGGTGTAAGGGTTCATCCTTTCCCCGGTGGAGGATCGGGGCAGCAACTGCATGAACACTTCGAGGTCCTGCCAGGTGGGCAGGAGCTTCTCGACGCCCATTACGGTGATCAGTGTCTCGGGCAGGGTCAGGCACATGCGGCCGTTACCTTCGGATTCGACGACGGCGAGGGTACCGGAGTCGGCGATGGCGAAGTTGGCGCCGGAGACGGCGACCTTGGCGGTGAGGAATTTCCGGCGCAGGTGGGCCCGGGCGGCGCCGGCGAGGCGTGCCGGTTCGTTGGTCAGGTCCGGGTCCACGCCTTCCATTTCGCGCAGGAAGATGTCCCTGACCTGGGTGCGGTTCTTGTGGATGGCGGGGACGAGGATGTGGCTGGGCTTGTCGTGGTCCAGCTGGACGATCAGCTCGGCCAGGTCGGTCTCGAACGCCGCGATGCCCTGCTCTTCGAGGTATTCGTTGAGCCCGATTTCCTGAGTGGCCATGGACTTGATCTTGACCGCTTCGGTTTCCCCGGTTTCCCGGATCAGGTCCGCGACGATGGCGTTTGCCTCGTCCGCATCGCGGGCCCAGTGGATAACCCCGCCGCGGGCTGTGAAATTCGCTTCGAACTGTTCGAGGAGTTCGGGCAGCCGGGCCATCACGGATTCTTTGATGGCGGCCCCGGCGTCGCGCAGCTGCTCCCAGTCCGGCAGTTCCGAGACCACCTGGATCCGCTTGTCGCGGATGGTGTGCGTGGCATGGCCGAGGTTGGCCCGGAGTTGGGCGTTGCCGAGCTCCCGGTGCGCGGCCTTCGGGAATGGCTCGGAGGCGTGCAGGTTGCCCGTGCCATAGACGGGAAGTGATGGCATGCCAAGGAAGGTGCTCATCGTGTTGGCTTTCCGGTGGAAACGAGAACTTCGCCGGTGACAGACGCGGGTTCTTCCATAGTGCTTGCGAGGATTTCCGCCAGGTGCAGGGTGGTGACGTCGCTGCCCTGGCGGGAGAGGCCGCCGCCGATGTGCATGAGGCAGGAGGCGTCTCCGCCAGCGCACAGGCTCGCACCGGTTGCCGTGATGTTGGCTGTCTTGTCCTCAAGCATGGCGGACGAGACATCGGCGTTCTTCATCGAGAATGTCCCGCCGAAACCGCAGCACTGGTCCGCTTCCGGCAGTTCCGCCATGTCAATTCCCTGGACGCTGCGCAGCAGCCGGGACTGCCGGTCACCGAGCCTGAGCAGGCGCATGCCGTGGCAACTGGGGTGGTAGGTCACCCGGTGCGGGAAGTAGGAGCCGAGCTGGGCGCCGGCGTCGGTAACCCTGAGAACGTCCACGAGCAGTTCGGAAAGTTCATAGATTTTGGCGCCGACGGCGGTCGCGCGGGCCTCCAGATCCGCGTCCCCGCAGGCGCGGGCGACCATCGGGTGCTGGTGCTTCACCGACGCCACGCAAGACCCGGACGGCGCGACAGCGACGTCGTAGTCCTCCGTATCAAAAGCGGCGACGTGGTTGGCGATAACGGGAAGGGCTTCCTTGAGGTAGCCGCTGTTGACATGCATCTGCCCGCAGCAGGCCTGACCGGACGGGAACGCGACTTCGTGTCCCAACCGCTCCAAGATCTTCACGGTAGCCCGCGCTGTGGCGGGGTACATCGCATCCACGATGCACGTAGCGAACAAAGCGATTCGCATGGCAGCCTTTCGGGGCTCAGGGGTTTGTGGTCTGACCATAGTAAATCACGTGACGCCCGCCACTGACAACCCATTGGACGAAAGTGAAGGGGCTCACACGTCCGGAAAAATTGCGCTACACTCTGGTGGTCCGACCACAGAGGTCCCACCACAACTTCCCTGTCACCCCTCACCGTGGAGGAACTCCGTGGAACACTTCACCCCCAGCACCGACCCGGTGCTCAACAGCGTCGCCTGGTCGGCCATCGTCGCCCTGCTGCCGCTGCTGACCTTCTTTATCCTCCTCGCCGTGGTCAAGACCAGAGCGCATGTCGCCGGCGCCTTCGCACTCCTGGTAGCCCTCTTGGTCGGAATCCTCGCCTTCCAGATGCCTGCCGGCCTTGCACTCCTGTCCGCAACCCAGGGCGGGGTTTTCGGTGCCTTCCCGGTGCTGTGGATTGTCATCATGGCCGTGTGGCTGTATCAGGTCACGGTCCTCAGCGGCCGGTTCGAAGATCTCCGCCGCGTCTTTGACGTGATCGGCAAAGGCGACATCCGCCTGCAGGCGGTCCTCGTCGCCTTCTGCTTCGGTGGCCTGCTTGAGGCCTTGGCTGGGTTCGGCGCACCCGTCGCGATCACCGCCACCATGCTGCTCGCACTCGGCCTGCCGCCGCTGCGCGCCGCGGGGGCCGCGCTGGTAGCCAACACCGCCCCGGTCGCCTTCGGCGCCATGGCCATCCCGATCACGACCGCGGCAGGGCTCACCGGACTGCACGCCACTGACATTGCTTCTGTTGTCGGCCGCCAGGCGCCGCTACTGGCCACCATCGTGCCGCTGATCCTGCTCTTCATCCTCGACGGCCGCAAAGGCCTGAAAGACTGCTGGCCCGCCGCGCTCGTTATCGGCTTCTCCTTCGCCATCGCACAGCACCTCTGCTCGAACTACTTCTCCTACGAGCTCACCGACATCGTCGCCTCCCTCGTCGGCCTCGGCGCAGCAGTGCTGTTCTTCCACGTCTGGACGCCCAAGGGCAGCGTCGCTGCACGGGAACGTCTCGGCGTCGCCTCCGAGTCGGCTGCGAAGGCGGCAGCCGCCACCGCAGGCGGCGGCTCACACGGGGCAACCACGGTCACCATCACCGATACCGCATCGGACCGTCTGACCCGGACCCGCACCTGGCTCGCCCTGTTCCCGTACTTCCTGGTGATCGTCGTGTTCGGTATTGCCAAGCTGTGGAAACTGGGCGTGGATGTCCCTGCGTTCCTTGCCTCGACTGACGTCAAGATCCCCTGGCCAATCCTGCGCGACGCCCTGGTCAACGCCGAAGGCAAGCCTGTCTCCTCCACCGTCTACTCCTTCCAGTGGCTCTCCACCCCCGGCACCCTGCTGCTGATCACGGGCCTGATCGTCGCCTGCGTGTATTCGAAGTACAACGACAGCGGCAGCTACCCGCTCACAGTAGGTAACGCGGTGAAGGAGATCGGCCGCACCATCTACCGGATGCGGTGGGCAGGACTGACCATCCTTACCGTCCTCGCCCTGGCCTACGTGATGAACTTTTCCGGGCAGACGGTCTCCATCGGCACCTGGCTAGCCGGCACGGGCACCTTCTTCGCGTTCCTCTCACCCGTCCTGGGCTGGATCGGCACCGCCGTCACCGGTTCCGACACCTCCGCTAACGCGCTGTTCGCCAAGCTGCAGCAGACCGCCGGCCTGAAAGCAGGAATCGATCCAAACCTTCTCGTGGCCGGAAACACGTCCGGGGGCGTCGTCGGTAAGCTGATCAGCCCGCAGAACCTGGCCATCGCCGCGTCTGCGGTCAACCTTGAAGGCAAGGAATCGGTGATCCTGCGTAAAGTAGTCGGGTGGAGCGTGGCGCTGTTCCTGGTGCTTTGCACCCTCTCCTACCTCCAGTCCACATCCATCCTCGGCTGGATGCTACCCTAGCGTCCCGCCAGGTTAGTACGGCGTGGGGGGGGCGGCGGCCCGCCCCCCCCCCCCCCCGAAGGAACCCCCCAAGATATATTGCGGAGCAGGGGCCACACCCCCCCCGCGTACCCACGACGCGCGCCGGAAGGTGTTTTTAGAGGGCCTGGGCTGGGGGCCAAAAA